>JAFVBF010000025.1 GCA_017480145.1 Bacteroidales bacterium | reverse complement strand
GGTGCGTGTGTCATTGTGGGGTGGCTGGCGGTCGTCCCACATGTACTTTACTGAATTTGGTTGTCAGACTTTGGTCCTACAGCTGGGACAAGTTGACGGGTTGATACGTCGACAGGTTGTGTTGGGAAGTTTGTCATTCGGGGCAGGGTTTCGCTGCATGACGTCTAAGCCGCGCTCTTGTAGGATGCTCCGAAACACGTCCCTTACTACGCAGTATTCCTTGCTGAGGCGGCCGAGGTGTACATGCGCCACAGCATACCGCTCCTATTCATAGGAGCTTTCGCCCTTACCTCCATTACGAACTGTACTGAAAATGCTCTATTGCTAAACAGTGGAACAGTACGTCATCGTCTCATATAAAAGGTCTGTCTTGTTCACCAGCCAGTACACAGAGTTGTTTACTACATATACTTTTTGCTTTGTGCAGCCTTTCGACTGTCTGGAGCCAGCGTTTTGCACCTCTATGTTGAACGTCTTCTTGGCCACCTCTACCATTGTCTCGTAAAAGGCGGCACGCATCTGATCATCGTAGAATTGCTGATTCAAATGGTGGACTTCCTTGTGCAGAGCCTTAGGATCTTCCACTTGAGAGTGTCTATGAGTTTGTTCTACTTCAGTAGCACACTTTTGTCTTTTGGGGCTGCAAAAGTTCGCATTCGCGCCTACAGCAGCGACCCTTCGAACGAACCCCATCGGGCGTACCAACTATCTCCCAGCCTGTTGCAGCACACAATTCCCACTTGAAGGCACGAATCTGCGCTTCTCACGACACCGCAACCTGCAAAAAGCACGCCACCACACGCTCGAGGCGATGTGGCGACGTGCTTTCATGGTCGTGCAGGACTGCGTCCTTACGCTTTGTTAAACCTTTCTTTGCCCTGTTTACAACGGGGGCAACGCCAGTCGGCGGGCAATGCTTCGAATGCCGCTCCATCGTGTTCGGCAGGGTCGTAGACATAGCCGCACACGGAGCATACATATCGACCCGAGGCCTGCTGGTTTGAGAAGTCGACGGCGGCCAACATCGTCGGTACGGGATGATCCAGATCCATCACTCGCTTGGCTTCCAAGTTTTCGTAGCCCTGTGGCGTATGCGTACCACAGTATACAGTGGGGCTACTGCGCACAAACTCACGCACGCGGTCGAGGGTTTCGCGAGCGGCGGCGGAGTCGTCGAAAACGATGGAGAGTTTATTCTCATACAGAGCCTCGTCAACATAGGTAACGTCGCCGTGAAGCATGTAGAACAATCCTTCGCTTTCCACCACCACGATGCTGTTACCATTGGTATGGCCTTTTGCTTTGATGAAGTGGATGCCAGGGACTATGGTCTGGCTTTCGGGAAAGTTGAAGTACGGCCCGTCGGTGAAATGCACGGGCACGAGGTTGGCTAAGCCTTGCAGTTCGTCGGCCTGCAGCTCGTCGGCACCGACATATATCTGGGCGTTGGGAAACGAACGTAGCTCGCCACTATGGTCTGAGTGGCGATGCGTGAGGAGAATTTTGGTTACCAACTCGGGCGTATACCCCAGCGAGGCCAGTGCCTCCACATAGGTTCAGATATTCTTACCCGTGTAGAGCATTGATTCCTCGGTAGGCACCTCTTCGGGAGTGCCTGCTGGCAACCCTGTGTCCACCAAGATAACTTCCGAACCCGTGTCAATAAGATAATTTTGAAGGCTGCCACGATAGCGCACAGCGCGGTCGAAACGGTCCATCCCCTCTTCGCCACCAAAGACGAATGGCTGACTGTAGAAGCCGTCGCGACGAAATTTAACTGCCTTGATTTCCATGATTACTCTGTATGATGTGTTTTCCCAAACCGTTAATCGTCGTTCTTCGCGTTGGGCACAGCAAAGATAACTACCAACAACCCCACAGCGCCAGTTATGGGGACGATGATGCGCGCCACCGACCCCTCTGGGATGAACACCCACGTAGACAGCAGCACCATAACCACCATCATGCCAGAGGCTCCAGCCTTCTGCGCCACCGTCATACCGCCTCGGCGGTGGTAGCTACGGATGTATTTACCCAACCATGAATCGAGAAGCCACTGCTGCAGCCGCGGCGAACTGCGGTAGAAGAGCCACGAGGCCAGCAATAGGAAAGGGGTGGTGGGCAATCCTGGTACCACAACACCGAGCGCCCCCAGTCCTACAGCTACCTGTCCCAACAGGATATAGAGGTATTTTTTCATCATTCGTGTCTTTACGCATCGTGCTAACGACGTGCAAAGGTACAAATAATCATTCATTCGGAGGGGAAACCCACAAAAAGATGCACCATGTAAACCACAATACCAACCCCAGTCCACTCACCTCGTTCCTCTCACAACCCCATCATCTACCTTGCCGCCCCACTCCCACGCACTATTTTCCATTCCTCATTCTCCCTTTAATGGACGTACGACGCCTTCCAACCGAACATCTTTTACCACACTATCACACCTATATTCCGCTGATCACGCCTGCCATCGTCTCAACATTCAAATGACTAGCCACCGACATACATATGTCTACTCGCTAACATGCTCATGTCTGTTCATCCAGATAGTATCCTTGTAGGTC
The DNA here is from genome assembly GCA_017480145.1 of Bacteroidales bacterium. Lineage (GTDB taxonomy): Bacteria > Bacteroidota > Bacteroidia > Bacteroidales > P3 > Colimorpha. Next base: position 6,286 of record JAFVBF010000025.1, on the reverse strand, counting down.
TATATAGCATAAATACTATCCAACTATTATCTAAAAAAAAGCGAAGCCTATCTCGATTTGAAAAAGACGTTCGTCATTGCCACAAACAACGCGTACTTTGATTTATAGTCTTAACTTCCTTCTTCGCCACATCAGGCCACACTCCCAGCCAGCGCGGCACCGCTCACCTCGCCCATGAGACCCCGGTTGCTGCCTCCGTAAAGCAGCGTGTGCCCACCTTCGACTATCCGCGTCCCAGTTCTCGCGCCGCAACGGCATGCTTTTCATTGTTCGGGCCCGACGACCTGCAAAAGACTGAGATGTTCATTCTATTATTCGTTTTCATCATCTTCTGATTCTGCCCCTGCGCTACACGCTTTCCTGTAATGATGTAATCGATAATTCTCGTTGTATGGGCAAACCACATAACCTATTGATACCCAAAAGTAAGTCCAGCGTTGGGTTACTATGGCATACACCAGAGTGCCTACCATCCATAGTAATTCAAATACATTACGTACTGGCTTTAGCTCGATGTCGGCCTTAAAAAAATCCCATACCAATTGTAGATAATACAGGAATTTCTCGAAGAATATCGAACAACAAGCACCCGCAACACTTATACGATATTGAATCTTTTTCAAAGGTTGTCCATGTTGTTTTATTATCTCTGTGCAATCTATTGATGCGTTTTTGTAATTTCGGATCGCGTCATTGCGAAACCGTGTTTCAGTGCTAAAAATTGACCTCGAGCCATTGCAAACGGCATTACTTGGCCGAAACATCGACTTCGCACCAGAGCGGGACGCACCGCACGGCTGTTTCGTAGTTGTGCAGCAGTGCAGGGTAACGTTTCCTGGCTGTCAATGTTCTCCACATTTATGCGAGGAGCATTACATAAACCGTTCCGTGGCCTCACGACGGTGCAAGAGCTGCTGCGCTACTTCTGCCAGCGCTTGAGCGTGGGGAAGTAGCGTAGCAGCTCCTGGCGGTACTCTTCGGCAGTGAGGTGCAGCCCAGCGTCTTTGTTGAACTCGTTGACGTACTGCACGCAGAAGTCGACCATCTGCTCCATCGAGCACTCCTGCGTAAAGTGGCCATCGGCGAAGCAGTACTGGCAGTAGTCGGGATTGTCGCTCACGACCTCCTCGCTGAGGGGCATGCCGCAACTCTGGCAGAAGCGCTGCTGGTTAGAAAAGGAGCTATCCATTGTTTTTGTTATTTGAGAAAATTCGAACTCCGATAAAGACAACACCTCCAGCCAGTGCTCCGATAATGGAGCTTCCCCAACTATTTATAAGACCGAAAATTGCGCACATAAGGATGTATGTCGCAACAAATACGGCAAAGAAAAGCAGATTATTTATCCAGTCCTTTTTAAAAGGTTTGTTCATCTTGGTATCATTTCCGAGTCAATACTATATGGACTTTCTAAACGATGTCGGTTATAGCTCAACATATTCATATCCAGAATAGAATAGGGTTTTCTGCTGACCAAGTTTTTCTTTAGTAGCTTTTATTGCCACCTCCGAACGGTCAATTCCTATCCAAATACGGCCATTGTCTGTCGCCGACTTCAAGGTAGTTCCACTGCCACAATAACAATCCAACACAATGCTATCCTCGTTGGATGAGGTTTGGATAATCATGTCGATAAACTCTTGATTCTTCTCTGTTGGATAGGTTGGATATTGAGGGTCTTTATAATCTAACCACACGTCTTGGACCCGTTTCCCATCCTGTTCGTTAGCATAGTTGATCTTTCTCGGATTGCCATTTGCCGACCATTCAATGAGGCCATTGCGATCTAACTCTTCCAACATTGACACTTCCGTGCGCCAATGCCTACCCTTTGGTGGCATAATGCCTTTAAACGGCTGTGGATTGGCACTTTCTCCCGGAGCATGGATGGGTACGGTGGTGTATCTACGTCCTTGTTTGTCTATTTTGGGGAATAATTTCTCAATATCTTTTTCGGAGTATTCCCATCGGGGTTCGTTCCATATCGGAGTAGCTGTTTTTGTATAAAATAGGATAAGGTCTTTTATATTGCCATAGCCAACGCGGTCGAAATTCTTTGGATTACATTTGATACGGGTAATGTCGCTTCGGAAATTCTCGATGCCAAACACCTCGTCCATCATCACTTTTAAATAGTGCCCTATTTTGTAATCTGTGTGCAGATAGATTGACCCCCTGTCGGAAAGCAGTTCTTTTAGCAGAACACATCTTTTACGGATTTCTTCTACAAATTCTTTCCCCGTAACCTTATCGGAATAGGCCACCTCACCATGTCTTGCACTGCTGATTGTTGATGCTCTGCCATCGCTTACGACGAAATCAGAACCTGTTGCAAATGGGGGATCGATGTATACAAGATCCACTTTCCCCTCCATGTGCATATTATCCAATAAATAATGGAGAGCTTTGATATTCTCACTATGAATAAGTGTATTGTTCATTGCTATAACGTATAAAGAAAATCGCGCAATAGTAGTGCGCTCATCACGGGAATGTTGCTTTCACTTATTCTGCGATACATCTTTTTGCGAGAACGAATGTATAGCACCCCATCCAAAATAGCTATGCAGTGCACATTCTTATTTACTTTCGCCTCAACCGTCGTTATAGCATCAAGAAATTGGTCGTTTTGATGTCCTCCTTCATCTGAAATAAACTTCGCCTCTCCAATAACGTATTGTTGGTTTCTATAGGCGATGAAATCTATCCCCTTGTCCCTTGTATAACCGAGGTTTGCTTGCGCGAATTGCATCAATGCATTGTCGCTTCCATCAAGAATAACGTTATTCATATCCTTGGAGAAACCTTCTATACTGACCATATCCATCCCTAATATGCCTTGTTGCACCCATCGCCTGAATAATGGTCCCATTTGGCGGTTGGTTTCCTTGGGTTGGGAACACCGCTCATATAGTTGGGCAATTGACATTTCATGTATCCTTCCACAAATGCGATTCACAGTGTCAGGATTTCTATCTATGGCACTCTTGTCTCTCCGCAGATAGGGAACATATCCGTCCTTTATTGGGAACAAATCTAACTCCAATAGCGCACGAAGCAATGCTTTGTTGTCTTTGCCATTGTAAGATGTTTCTATTCTATTCCACACTGCTTCGTCGATTTCTCGTATGGAGTCTGGAGACAATGGGTATACAGAAAATAGCAAATCCAAATAGTTGCGTTGGTTTGTCAATTCTATTGATTGCATAGTAAAATAGTTCATTGCCGATTCTAATTTTATGATACCACGCTGTAGCTCAAAACGTGCCTGAGCCACAGCGTGATACTGCATTACTTGCGTTTCAGCACGGCGTGCACCTTCTCGACGATGTCCGCGGCGCGGAGGTGGTAGTTGGTGAGCATCTCGTCAGGCGTGCCGCTCTCGCCGAAGCGGTCATCCACAGCCACGTACTCCATCGGCGTGGGGCAGCGGAGGGCGAGGGTTTGCGCGATGCTGTCGCCAAGTCCGCCGTTGAAGAGGTGCTCCTCGCAGGTAACGACGGCACGGGTCTTGCGGGCGCTGGCCACGACGGCCTCCACGTCAAGCGGTTTAATGGTATGAATGTTGATTACCTCAGCACTCACGCCCTCTTTCTCCAACTGCTCGGCGGCTTGCAGGGCTTCCCACACAAGGTGTCCACAGGCGAAAAGCGTAACGTCGCGGCCCTCGCTCAGCAGCTGGGCCTTGCCGATCTCGATGCCCTGCTCCTCGGGCGTGAAGCAGGGCATCTTGCTGCGGCCAAGGCGCAGGTAGACAGGCCCAACGTGCTCGGCGGCAGCCAACGTAGCGGCCTTGGCCTGGTTGAAGTCGCACGGCACGAGCACGGTCATACCCGGCAAGGCTTTCATGAGGGCGATGTCTTCCATGGTCTGGTGCGTCGCGCCGTCCTCGCCGAGCGAGATGCCAGCGTGCGAGCCACAGATCTTGACGTTCTTGTTGCTGTATGCCACGACCTGGCGAATCTGGTCGTAGACACGGCCTGTAACGAACTCGGCGAAGCCGCCGATGAAGGGCACCTTGCCGCAGAGCGAGAGGCCGGCGGCGATGCCGACCATATTGGCCTCGGTGATGCCGCACTGGATGAAGCGTTCGGGGAACTCCTTGGCGAAGCCGTCCATCTTGACGCTGCCTTTCACGTCGGCGCTCAGCGCAACGACATTCTCATTTCTGCGGCCAGCCGCTACAAGACCCTCGCCCATACCAGCACGCAACTCTTTCATTGATTTGTTTTCGTAGTGTGTCATTTTTATGGTTGCTTTTATTACTTGATCCTTATTTTTCTTTCGGTGCTCCTCTTTTTGTGGGTTCACTCATTAGGCTCATGAGTCATACTATGCTCAGCAAGTTCACAAGCAAACTTCTTCGGTCTGACAGTTATGTACCTTCTATGTGGCTATTATAGTAAATCACTCCACATTAACGCAATTTCAACAAGAACATTGCCCGTACTTCTCGTCTCTTTCCTCCGAACCTAAAATAATCTTATCTGAAACGGAGAAAAATACGTACTTTTGCACTCGATTTCGACAGTCGAAATCACGAGGCGTTATGCTCGTTCTTGTTGATGGGAATGTAGGAAACTCACAGCGGCAAGGCAGTGTAATGGTTCTCGCTACATATAGCGTGGACTGTTACGGCTACATCTTCCGCAAAGGTCTTTCCTACAACCTCCATCAAAAGACGTGGTGTATCAGAGCCACGCTTCGTTTGTAGGAATGTTTATTGTGGTTCGGATAAACACAGAGATGATAAACCCGACACGTGTTAGGGAAATTCAACTATGTCAAGATGGATTATACAAGAAGATGACGGAACTAGTGATGGCTTTTGGATGGCTATGGCCATGTTCTTTATGTCAGTGGTATTGGCTGTTGTTGGATCCATTATCGCCATATTTGCTGCTTTTTGTTTGGTAGGCATTATATGGGGTACATTCATGAGTTTGAAGAACTATATTAGCGGAGCGGTTCTATACCCCACCAGCATGGGCAAAACTATTTCTTATGCCTGGTTTAGCAACGTTGAACAGATGCAATGGTTTTTTGATAGCGCGAGGGACTACACTCATATCTTACCAGTCCTCATCAAGCCCTTTCTTGTTATGGCTGGTGTTGGTGTAATTTTTGTGGGCACTGTCCTTTTCCCTGCATGGATCATTCTTCATGCTGCATTAATGATACTTTTTTCCCCATTCATCTTGGTTAAAGCAACCCAAAGCAGGCATTGAAGCACTCTCGCATTCTTTGTTTCTGGGGATGCACATTCAGCTTTCCACACCCTGCGAATCTACCATTCCTCGAATAGTGGTTACGTTTCACCCCTTTTTCTCCAAGAACCGAGGCTCCAACGGCTGCAAACACCTCGTATAAGCGCTCCTTTATTCGGTGCCGAGGCTGCAAATAAAATGGTACACTTCGCAAAAATTCAATTCCCTGACCAATATCAATCTCCTCAACTTGATTACAACGTAACGGGCGTAACCTCCCCCGACCCACCATCCTCCGGCGCGGCCGCGTCCGTCACCTTGCGGGCCTTCTGCATAGCCTAGTTGTCAGTGAAGGAGCGCTGCTCGTTGCGCTTGTTCACCACAGCCACCTTCTGCTCGTCGATGCCGATACTCGTATGTAAGAGATGTGCTTGGCGTGCGACAGGATATCTATCGCACTCAGAAACGGTGTAACTTGCTTTACGTCCATATCCCTTTCGCTTTTAGGAGTTAACAATTATCTTCATTTTATCTTCCGCACTATGCGGAAACACCATTTCGTCCTTTTTCTTTACTCCGACACCACGGATAGACCCAAAATTCACATACGTCGCATCATCTGCATGTAATTTTATGGTTATTTAATAGAAAATTGGAAGATTGGGGAGCAATTTTACGAATGCTCCACTAAAAAGGTAAATCATCGAATGCTTCTTCGCAAGCAAAACAATTTGGCTCGTAGATTTCGCTGCGGGCGATGTCCTTTATCTTCGAGCGATAGTCGCCATAGACTTTGAGGTTGTCGATTTCGATGCGACGGTTACGGCTGATGTCGGCAAACTCCTGCTCACGCTCAATGCCGAGGTAGCGTCGGCCTGTGAGATTGGCGGCGATGCCAGTTGTCGAAGAACCTGCAAAGGGGTCGAGAATCCAGGCATTCTTGTCGGTCGAGGCGAGGATGATGCGGGTGAGCAGGGCGAGGGGCTTCTGCGTCGGGTGCTTGCCACAGGACTTTTCCCATGGGGCGATGGCGGGCAGTCGCCACACGTCGGTCATCTGCTTGTCGTCGTTCAAGTGCT
>JAFVBF010000024.1 GCA_017480145.1 Bacteroidales bacterium | reverse complement strand
GGGAGCACCTCGCAATCTTGGGAGCAATATTAATACCCAAGGAGATGAATGTGCACCAACAATATATGGAGGATTCCTATATTATACTTCACGAGAAAACAGGACTAATGCCCCCTGGATATTACGAGCTGTTCGTTTGTACCATCTTCCTGTAGAAGGCAAAGTGGAATTGGGACGCAATATGTCATTCGACCTACCATCTCCTTTTAATTCCTTGGCCGACAACATAGAGATTGCTTTTGACACAGTAAAAGGGCGTATATATCTTTTGACCAACAGAGATGGTGACATGGGACTATACTTATACGAAGGACGTCTACCTCTCACCGTGGCTTATGGTCACATTTCAGCTCCTGATGGCAAACGGATGAGTGGCGTGGATGTATCCCTTTTTGCAGGCGAAAAATTAGTCGGAAGGACTATAAGTGATGAGGAAGGACGCTATCGTTTCCTACTAAATCGAGAGACAGATTATTCTCTATGGGTTAGTCGGCCAGGCTATTTCGGCAATAGTGTGGAGATAAAAGCCACAGATGAGGATGAACTTTATGCTGTTTTGGAACAGGTTTTTGATGTGTCGTTAGATCGCCTTGAACTGAACACCAAGCAGTATATATACGATGTATTTGGACCAGATGCTTCCATAGAATTATCGGCACGAGGAAAGCAGAAACTAATGCGTATCGTCCGTTTTCTTTATGAAAACCCACATATAAAATTGAATATTGGCGTTATCAGTTCTGCCTCCGAGAACGAAGGTCTAAATAATATTGTAAACGCCCGTCGCATAGAGACACTCCATCAGTATCTATCTCAATTGCTTACCCATGCTTCAATTAATATATACGATGCACGAAATGAAGCTGTGGGAAGAGTACGCAACGCGTTCAATGCCTGTCTGACTGTTCGCCTGGAAGAATAGGGGAGTGAGTAATCACCAGAGTCAATAAGGCCAAGGTCTCATCTCATTTAGGCTTTAAGCATGGCTTTATTTGGGTAATCAGCCTTTATTCTGTAAAACAAGTCGTTAACCGTAGGATTGTTGTTTTTCAATAAGATTGGAAAACACTCTACTTTTTGAATAAATGTTTTGTCTTGTTTGCTATTTTCACTAATGATAGCATTACGGGAACCTCAACAAGCACACCAACAACCGTTGCCAATGCTGCGCCTGACTGCAAGCCGAACAATGCAATGGCTACGGCAACAGCCAACTCAAAGAAATTGCTGGCTCCTATCATTCCGGCAGGAGCTGCTATAGAATAAGGTAATTTCCAAGCATATGCCCATCCGTATGTAAGGGAAAAAATAAGATAAGTCTGTAGCACCAACGGTACGGCTATTAGAATGATATGCAGTGGATTTTGCAGAATAGTCTCACCCTGAAAGGAGAAAAGTATGATGAGGGTAAGTAACAATCCTATAACGGTGAGATTATCAAACTTATGGATAAATACGTCATTGAAATATTCCCATCCTTTAGACTTGATGATAAACCATCGAGTGGTTACTCCAGCCACTAACGGAATAACCACAAATAGAACAACGGAAAGAATCAGTGTATCCCATGGAATACTGATACCTCCCACGCCAAGCAGAAACGAAACAATAGGTGCAAAGGCGAAGAGAATGATTATGTCATTCACAGCCACTTGCACCAGTGTATAGGCTGCATCTCCTTTGGAAAGATATGACCAAACGAATACCATTGCCGTACAGGGAGCCGCACCAAGAAGAACGGTGCCAGCCATATACTCCTTTGCCAAATCTGCCGAGATATATCCACGAAACACAAGAAAGAAAAATAGCCATGCTATACCAAACATCGTGAATGGTTTAATGAGCCAGTTCATTATGCACGTTACGATTAGCCCTTTGGGATGTTTCCCTACATTTTTAATACTTTCAAAATCCACTTTGAGCATCATGGGGTAAATCATCAGCCATATCAGTAGGGCCACAGGGATAGAGACATGAGCATATTCGAATTGGCTCAGCATGGTTGGAACACATGGCAGCAGCCTCCCGATAGTAACGCCGATAATAATACAAACGAGTACCCAAAGGGTAAGATATTTTTGGAACACATTCATTCCATTATCCTTTTTTATTTTCATATCTCATAAGGATGGTTATATGATAGGTCAGAATATGAAGTCACAAACTATTGCGCCTAATTATTGATGCTAAAAAATCAGACATGCTCATATTCCCAAAATCATTCACAACAATCTATCTTTTTGCATATTGTCTGTTCGAAGAAATCACAGAATAGTTCTTGTGCCTGTTGCCAATTCTCCTGATTGATGCAGTACTTCACTTTGGGCATTTCTATCGTTCCCTGTATCAATCCGGCATCCTTCAATTCAGACAAGTGTTGCGATACGGTAGCTTTAGCAATAGGCAGCTCCTCGTGGATATCTCCAAAGTAACATTGTTCCTGCTTTGCCAGAAACTGCATCACAGCTATCCGCGCAGGATGTCCCAAGGCTTTGGCGAAACGGGCCAATTTCTCTTGCTGTTCATTATATGTCTTCTGGTTTTCCATACCGATTTCCTTCCTTTTCATTGTTAAAATCTGATTGTTTGTAGTTCGCAAAAATACAAACAATATATTGAGCAAGCAAATTTTATTTCAAATTATTACAATAAGTGATATTACGAAAATATCACTATTCCTACCCTTGTCAAATAAGCCCACATGGAATTGGAGGCAAATTATAACATTTTGCAAGCATCCAATATGCCAAAATTATAGGATTTAACGCAACATTATTATAATTAATACAATACACATGACGAGAGCGGACTGAATTGCAAGTGCGCCGAATATCCAAAGGAACAATTTCCGTTGCGGATGGGATGGCTTTGCGGAAATAGTTTCTTTGCGGAATAACATCGATAATAGTACCGCAATGATGATTCAATACATGAACTCCTTGTCGAAAGATCCCATTCTTAAAATAATTAATAGATCCATATAAATTCTTATGAGATTGGCAAAGGAACATGAAGAACTCACTCATGAATCGATATTAGGAGTCTAAAACCATATAAAATGGAACGTAATTGGAATGCCCTCTTATCTGGTTTTATCCAACACCCATTATAAGAGGAAACTTGCTGAAAGAATATTATTGTAAACGCCATGAGAGCACAAAACTCTCCCGTAGGTGCTTACATCCGTAGGGCGTCAGCGATTAGGAAAATGCTACCCGTAATCAGAATCATATCATCAGGCTGAGCTTTGGCTTTGACGGCCAATAATGCATCGTGAATATTGGAGAAGTGTGGCCCCACAATGCCTATCTCCTTTGCTGTTTCGGCGAGTTGGTCTGCGGGTAGTCCCCGCGGAACAGAAGGCTGAGTGAAACTGTAGGTCGCATCGGTGGGCAGCATTTGTAGAATGTGGCTAAAATCCTTGTCATTCACACAGCCATAGATGATATGCAAATGGCTGTAATGCAACTGAGATAACTTTTGTAGCATGGTCTTAACGCCATCAGTATTGTGAGCCGTCTCGCATACCACAAGAGGATTATGCCCTATAACCTCCCAACGACCGTGCAGACCTGTAGACTCCACAACAGACTCTATGCCCCGGCGCACGGAATAATCATCCAGCCTGTCATAGCCCAAAATATAGAGTAGCTCTATCACTTGAAAGAATGTGGCCAAATTTTTGAACTGATAACTACCTGCCATGGGACACTCCCATCCCGTGTGGAGCTCTTGCCCAGAGCGTAGCACATCAAAACGGAGCCTCTCGACGGTACTCCCATGATCTCGGATACTAAAGTTTTGATCTGCGAAGATAATAGGAGCCGACATTTCGTTGGCCTTATCCCAAAAAATCTGTTGTGTTTCAGGATGCGTCTCCCCAATCACAACAGGAACTCCGTTCTTAATAATACCGGCTTTCTCAGATGCGATGAGTGGCAGAGTGTCTCCTAAAAACTGGGTATGGTCCAAGCCAATATTTGTGATGACACATAGCTGTGCAGACACGACATTGGTGGAATCGAGTCTGCCTCCAAGGCCCACCTCCACCACGGCCACATCAACCTGCTGTCGGGCAAAATAGTCAAATGCCATGCCAACAGTCATTTCAAAGAAAGAGAGCTGATGAGAGTCGAAGAACGCCTTGTTTCGTTCAATAAACGACACTACTTCGGGCTGCGATATCATCTCGCCGTTAATGCGTATACGCTCCCGAAAGTCAACCAAATGTGGCGAGGTATAGAGTCCTACGCGATAGCCCGCCTGCTGTAGTGCAGAGGCTGTGAGATGGCTTACAGACCCCTTGCCATTGGATCCAGCGACGTGAATGCTACTGAAACATCTCTCCGGATGCCCAAGGTACTCCATTAGTGCGTGAGTGTTGCTCAAATCGGCCTTATAAGCAGCCTTGCCGATGCGGTGGTACATCGGCAAGGAACTAAACATATAATCTAATGTTTCCTGATAGTTCATTTTGTGGGGATTGTATATGTTGCTCCGATAGTAAACAAGGCTCTTTGTGACGGATAATTCTGCCAGTAGTAGTAGCGTTGAAAAAGTAAGTTATCCACTTTCAGAAATGCACTCAGTGCCTTATTATGTCGATATTCGAATTCGAGATTAAGCCCATAACGCAATGGCAATTCCTCCGTAATAATAAACTCTTGGTTAGCCATGTCATATTCATAATTAGCATCGGATTTACCTATCAGCATAAACTGTAGATGGAACAAAAACTTGTCATGATAATTAATGCTCGTATTCAGATGTATATCAAATGGGTAGGAGTATAGAATGGGTAATGTGTCAGTATCTGCCGACGTACGATAGTAATAGTTTCCGCCAACACCGATTGCTATCATTTCGTCATTCACAAATGAAAAATCTCCTCCAACGGTCAGTAGGTTGCCCGATTCGTATTTGGGAGCGAACACATTTCCTAAGAGGTAGTCATCGCTCAACCGAAACGACAGTCTGTTGTCATAAATATTATACGAGGCATGAACATCCAGTTCCAATCGTTTGCTTATGGTGTATCTGATGTTGCCGAAAAAATCATAATAGCGATAACTGTTTACGTGGCTGTAAGGAAGAGTGTAAGGATTGGTCAAGCGAATATTATTACGTGATATTGCTTCTGCATTGCCAGAGGCCCCCAAAACAATACCCAAGGCATTATTCATAAAGTTCCGACTTATCGTCACATCAGGATAAACATAGGTCTCTGTAGCGTCTCTATCGGCATAATGGTCGAAGGCAATCCGAGCACCAGCATGAATGCGGATACCTGCCAATGTAATCTCGGCAAATGGATTCAATCGGAATATGAGGCGTGAAGCGAAATCGGTAAAAAGACTGTCGGGCTGCCATGCCGGATTGCTTTCGGACACATGCCCCAATGCATGGAGCGAGTCACTGGCATTCTGGGCATAGACATCCAGAGATAATCTCATGGCTGCCAGCAGCTCTTTGTCACGCGACAATTGGAATCGGTAGGAGCCCATACCATCCAAATCGAGGTTAAATTCATTCATGCCATAAGCTCCAATAAGGTCTGAGAGGTGTAAGTTGGCCTCATATCCTATACGGGCAGAAGGTATTACATTTTTTATTCCGACATTGCCAGCCACATAATTGTAGGGAGCCTTGTATTCGGCGGTTTCAATGTTTTCACGCTGCTTGCCATAGTTTAACAACGTGGTGTCGCAAAAGCCATAGTAGAGATTGTAATCATTTTGGAATGTCAAATCTCCATATAGCTGCATCTTTTCTTTGATGATGTACTTGCCAAAGGCATTAAATTCGGTCAGCGAATTATAGGCGGGGCCGAAATATTCCTCAGGTTTATTCTCATCGCCAATCTTGCCCCAGGATGAACGGTGGTTGAGTCTTACTCCATAATTGAGGTTGCGACTGGTAGTAGAATTGTAATAAAAATCAAAAAGGGGAGACCAGTAATTGCCAAAGCCAATACGTATGTAGTTATGGTAGAGCCTTGTTCGAGGTTCTCCAACCACCCTTACGGGTTTGAATCGTGAAGGGGCGAAAAAAGAGGAAAGACGAGCCGGTTCTGGCTGATAGGTAAAATGGTAGTCCATGGCAGACGCACTATCAGAAATCGCTGGAGCCACGTTGATTTTCTCACTACGTGTGATAACCGGATTAAACTTTCCCCGAATGATGACGCTCTCGTTATAAGTGGATGAGTCACTCTGCGCCTTCAACGACAAGGGCAGTAATGCGACAACCATCAATAAACCACTCTTAATATATTTCATAAAAAGAATTTTAATCGTTGATGTCAATAATCATTTCTGGTTCTTCAGGCTGCTGTTCTGGAGCTTCGGAATCAATAATGGCATTACGCTTTTTCAGGGCAAGATCCACAAGTTCCTCTCCGTCGTAATTGTCAATGATGCTTTGTAGCGTCTGCTTGGCCTGAAGATTGTTGTGATGTACATTGTAATAGATGTCAGCCCAAAGGATGAATGTCTTAGCCAGCCAATAGTCGCTTGCGGCAACGTTTACATAGCTGTCAATCTCCTTTTCTGCCAACACATAAAATTCGTTGTTGTAGTAGGTCTCAGCCCGTCGATAGGCAGCTTCACCACTATATTCCCCATTGCTTGACGACATCAATATGGCATAACGGCTCAATGTGCTATCTGTCTCTTTCCGCTCATAGCTTACGCGTGCTTTACTGATGAGAGCCTCTTCGCGATGCTCCATGGTGATTTTACTCTCTGACAATAGTGCATCGGCGGCAGCCTCAATGTCATCCAAGCGGCCCAGTTGCACACGGCAACGCAATACACCTAAGCGCCCCGTGATACGGTTGCCCGACGACTCTCCTTTCTCATTCAGTTGAAGATACAGGCTGTCTGCCAATTCATAATTCTGCCGGTCGTAGGCTATGCCAGCTGCTGCCAACAGGGATTTTTCGGTGTTCCGACCCTTGGGAGCCGACGCTACAGATAGGTAGTGGGGCAGAGCCTTGTCGGGATGCATAGTTCTATTATAACTATCAGCAGCATAATAGTGAGCCTTTTGATTGAACAAACCATTTGGATATTTATTCAAGTAATTCTCTAATGCAAGTGCTGCTGCCGCATATTCTCCAGACATATAACGGTCCTCAGCTGCCAAATATATGGTGCTATCCTGCTCAAGTTCAGAAAATGTAATGTTTGTTACAGACTGGATATATGTAAAATATTCCTCGACACGATCTTGGTCAATGTAGATGCTCTTGATAGTGCTGATGGCATAACGAGACTCATCGGTTTCTGGATATTTTTTCAGCAGTCTGTCAAACACATCCAAAGCCTCTGCATCACGTTTGGTATTGTAGTATATCAGTCCGATATTCAGCAATGCGTCTTTAGCGCGTGAACTCGTTGGGTATTTAGCAAGAAACTGCTCATAGGTTTCAAGAGCCTTCTCGTTGTCATCCAGCTTCATATACGTGTCTGCCATTTCCAGCAGAGCCTTGGAGGCCAAAGATGATTTGGGATAGTCTGAAAGCAACTGATTCAGACATACGAATTTATGCGGGTCGTCACCCAGAGCCCCGTAAGCCAGAGCCTTTTGATAGGTGGCATAGTCAGCATCGGCATCTTGGGCCTTAATGACCTTGTCGTAAAATTCGATAGACTCACTGTATCTACGGCTGACGTAGCGGCAGTCGCCCATTCTATTATAAGCGTCAAAAAACTGATGAGACTCCACCGTCCCACGACCACTATGGGTAAAATTGGCGAAATGTTTGGCAGCATCATCATAGTCCTTCTGCCTCATGCAGATATATCCCTGCGTGTATAGGGCCTGTAGGTAATAGGGAGACTGGGAGGCTCCGCTGCTCAGCAAGAACCGGTCTATAGATTTATAGGCCTGCTTATAGTTTCCAAGCCTATACTGTGCTTCTCCATGAAGATAGTTGGCATCTGCACTCACTTTTACATCAGCGTTCAAGGCAGCAGCCTTGGCAAATAGTTCGGAGGCTTGCTCTATTTTAGTTTTATTGAAGAGTTCAACCCCATAGTTCACCAAAATCCGCTGATAAGCCCTGTTTAAAGTTACACTGCGATCTTTAATACCCTCAATAAGAGTCAGCGCATCCTTATAATTGCTGGTTGTTAAATATAGTGAAGCAAGAATCTCCTGCACCTCCTCCTTGTGTTTGGTCGCCGGGTATTTTTTCAGATAGCTCTGAAAGGAGCGTATAGATTCGTTGTACGGGTTCTTGTTAAGTTCACACGACAGTTTGGCATAACAAAAAAGAGACTCCTCCTGCACCTGCGGATTGAAATTCATCTTTGATGCCTGCAAAAACATACTGCGAGCATCATCTTTGCGTCCTTGCTGTAGGTATATGTCACCCAATGTGTAGAGTGCATTTTGTGCCACGCTGTCTATGCAGGCTGTTTTCTTCTCTAAAAAATAGGCAGCGGAGTCATACTTCTGCAGCATATAGTAGCAGTACCCCATTTGATAGTAATTATCCTGTGGCGTGCAATAGGCTCTTGAGGGAGCAACCTTTTCAGCCTTTTCAGGGATTTCCGCAGGTTCGTTTTCAGCCATGGCAGCATAATAGTAGGGGAGAGCCTCCAAATAATTTCCCTGGCTGTAGTAAATCTCGGCAACCATCTGAGAAATCTCAGCGGGCTTATAGGTCTCCGGGTCTTTTATCATGTCGGGAGCCATGCGAAGCACATCCTCGTGCCGCCCAAGATAGTAATATAGCCTGACTTCGTAATTGGTGGCAATCTTGGCAAATCGGTTGTCCGACTGTTTTAGCTTTTCAAAATTGGACAAAGACAGACCATATTCGCCATCAGCATACTGAATATGCGCATAGTAATAGAGCGAAGCATTTCTATATTTGGATTCACCATCTATTTGTTGCATGAAATACGGCTTTGCCGACTTAAGGTTGTCGGCCATCAAATAGCAGTAGCCTGTCTTGAAGTTGTATTCGCTCCGGTGATTATATTCAATCTCTTGCCCATTGACTAACCTATAATATGTTAGTGCTTTATCGAATTTGCTTCGTGCATAATAGAAATTGCCTAAATAAAGACGAGCCATATTGCAATGCGTGCTATAGGGGTAGTCTTTCAAAAACTGTTCCAGCCTTATCGCAGCATCATCATTGTTCAGTTTTACCGCACATACAGCAGCGTAAAAGTTAGCGTCGGCCGTCTGAGTACTGACGTTCTGTGCCGCTGTCTGATCGAAAAACTGTTGAGCGGCAGCGAATTTTTCTTTTCGATAGAGGTCTAAAGCCTGATTGTAAATATGTTCTTGCCGTTGTTCTGGTGTTACTCGCTGAGCCATAAGTACAGGCATATCCAACAACAGGAACATGATAACAACAAAGATACCAAGTCGTTGCATTACTATGTTTTTTAATGTATTGGATTGTAAAAGTACGTAAAAACGGCAAGAAGAATCCTTTGTGCAAAGAATCTTACAAACAGCAAATTGTCAATTACAACACGGTTTTATGGGCTTTGATTACGGATATTTAGTCCATTCGTTTGCACAGAATAATCTGACAGGATGAGTCTAAGGGTGTAATTCCATAAGAATAGGCAGGTGGTCACTTATCCCTCCATGATACCTGTACCCCACATAGGTTCTACGGGGCTTCATACCCAAATGCCTTGCATCCTTTTCCAACAGATGCTTTGCACGGAATATCGAAGCCTTGACAGTCTTTGGATTGTTACTGTAAACATGGTCAATCAGTTGCCAGACACCCTGGTAGTTATACGAACCGTTTTTCTTAGCATCTGAGTCCATTTGCGAGTGAAGGGTACTCCCCGATAATAGTCCTTCCATCTCTTGTGTCGTTGCATTAAAATCACCCATGGCCACGATAGTTACACGGGGATGCACAGTTCCTATAGAATCCATGAGCCGTATTAGCCGCATGGCAATATGTTGACGGTGAGTTTCGGCTGATGCGCCTCCCAGCTTTGATGGCCAATGGTTCACAAGACAGAAAATGGTGTCACCGCCATTCAAAACCATTCCAACAAGCAATATGTCTCGACACTTGAGCCCCTTGGAACTATCGGAAACATTCACCGGACCACTTTCTGTAATCACAACACTATCTTTACGATAGAGCAAGGCGCAATCAATGCCCCGCGGGTCGGGTGAATCGTAATGCACATAATCATAATGAAGCTGTCGTAGTGGAGAGCCAAAGCAGAGTTCTTTCAGAACCATCTCGTTTTCTATTTCCGCCAACCCCACAACGACTGGAGCCTGCATGGCAATCAAGGTCTTGGCAATGCCATCCCTTTTAGCCGCAAGACGCTTCCAAGTCCAGTGCCTTAATCCAGAAGGAGTGAAATCATCATCAGCTGTAGAAGGGTCATTGTGTATGTCAAAAAAGTTTTCGACATTCCAAAAGGCCATGCGAGTCTGGGCATTGGAATCAACACCAATGAGGCATATCAGGAGAAGGAATAGCCTAATATTTCTCCAAAAAGAACTGGTCTTTGCCATCATTGTCTCTTTTCCTCCACGGAGGGAATAAAAGGAATCCCGATGAGGGGGCAGGGGTAACATTATATTTACGATTGCCTTGCGGATTAAGCAGGATGAATGACGGGAAACTGACCACCCCATAATGCTCCAGAAGAGAATAATTCCCATCAAAATGAAGCCACGTCCAATGATACCGGCTCCCTCGTTTGTTATTTCTTAGCAGATGATACATTTTGGGGAACTCTCGATCACAATCAATGGTGATGAAGACCACATTGCTGTCCTGAGCACAAATTGTATCGTAAAAATGGGCTATGGCATCCATTTCTCCAATACAGGAGGGTTCTCCTACGCGAACAAAAGAGAGATAAACCCATTTGCCAGCAAAATCCTCTAACGAAACCATGTTTTTATCTACATCAGGCAATCGAAATGTGGGCAGATGATATTCAAGTGTTGCTTCCGAAAACTTATTCAAAATATTTTCGCACAATAATTTATGCTCTTGAAATTTTGTTTTTTCCTTCAATTGTTCGAGCATATATACAACCTTGTCTGGCTTATAATAAAAACCATTATAAAAGGCTTCAAACAGTGCTTGCAAGGCAACCAGTTCTCGCACCTGCTCATTTTTCAATAGCGGGTCAAGTCCCAACGAGTCAAGCAGGTGGTCCAATGCTCCACGATCTACCATTTCGGCTATCTCGCGAACCTTCAGATAGCGGTTGCCATTGCTGAGGTATTGCTGAAACAGACTGAAAAAAAACTGCATATAGTTCTCGTCATAGTATCGGATGGGCTGCTCTCTAACATACAGGTCATACGTTTTCTTTCTGCCAGAAAATCCAAGTTGATAACGTATTGTGGCCAAGCGAAATGTCTTATAACGATTAAAGTAATCATTCTTGGTGTCCGGAACCAATCTTTCCACCTCCATCAACAGCGTATCGAAATAGGCTTTATCAGGCCAAAACATGAAATCCAAATGAATGCGATTCACATACATAAAACTGTCCACAACTTCATCAAATCTCAGGATTGACAGGTTCACTTCGTCTTTGGGCAGATTCGTAAATTGGAATGGAAGTGCCTCGGGAGCCAGATGAATGTTTCTTTTCTCATCCAGATTCCAGTCGAATTCAGGCAAAAACATTTCATAGGTTCGCCCTGGTTCTACAATGAATGACTGCGAGTAATTTTCTATTTGAACGAAAATTAACATTGGATAGTTTGCGTATGCCTTTAAGACAAACTGATTGTCCTCGTCTATCACATCGTCATCCACCAACACTTCTCTTTGGGATAATGCATCACTATATTTATACAAGGCAATGGTCTTGCCAGCGGCATTGGTTGTCGTTCCTTTCAATGTGATGTTTGGCTGCTGCCCCATTAATGGCAGTATGGCGAATAAGCAAAAGAAAAAGAGTAGTATTCGCGTCATAAAGGGTGTGTTGTGCTTCGTTCAAGAGGATTCTCGAATATGTGTATAACGCTGAAACCGAATATTTATTGAAAAAAAACTTTTGGATGGCATTCCTCCAGCCTACTATATTCCTTGAGCCACCAAACTCATAAGAGAGGTCAAAGTGGCTTTATGGGTCTGTATATCAGAAAAAAATCATATCTTTGCGAATTATTTTAACAAAATGCTCAAAACATCATGAAAGACGTAAAACAATACATCGAAGCAAACAAAGAAAGATTCCTTGACGAGCTTTTCGCCCTTATCAGAATCCCCTCAATCTCTTCGGAATCAGCCCATAAGGAAGACATGACGCGCTGCGCCAACAAATGGAAAGAGTATTTGCTTGAAGCCGGCGCCGACAAGGCTGAAGTCATGTCCACACAAGGAAATCCCGTGGTGTATGGTGAAAAAATAATTGATGCAGGGAAACCCACCGTTCTGGTCTATGGGCACTACGACGTGATGCCAGTCGCCCCACTTGACGAATGGAATACAGAACCATTCGAGCCAGTTATCAAAGACGGGCATATATGGGCTCGTGGTGCAGACGACGATAAGGGACAGAGCTTCATGCAAGCCAAGGCATTTGAATTTATGGTGCGCACAGGCCAGCTGCCTTGCAATGTCAAATTCCTGCTTGAAGGTGAAGAGGAGATTGGCAGCACCAGCCTGTTTGCCTTTTTAGAGAGCCATAAAGCATTGCTTAAATCTGACATTATTTTAGTGAGCGATACCAGCATGATAGCCCAGGAGACACCAAGTATCACCAGTGGGTTGCGTGGGCTTGGCTATTGGGAGGTAGAGGTCAAGAGTGCCAACCGTGATTTGCACAGCGGCATTTACGGCGGTGCCGTGGCCAATCCTATCAATGTGCTCTGCAAAATGATTGCCGACCTGCATGATGAAGACGGACATATCACCATCCCAGGCTTTTATGACGATGTGCTGGTCATAAGTGACGAAGAGCGTGCCCTCATGGCTCAGGCTCCATTCGATGAGGAAAAATACAAGAAAGACCTTGATATTAAGGCCGTGCATGGAGAGAAAGGCTATTCAACAAACGAACGTACGGGCATACGTCCTTGTCTTGATGTATGCGGAATCTGGGGTGGATATACCGGGGAAGGCAGCAAGACCGTACTGCCATCGGTGGCTCATGCAAAAATTTCCACACGACTGGTTGCCAATCAGGATTACGAGAAAATCAGCAAGATGTTTGTTGAATACTTTGAGCAGGCCGCTCCGGATTATGTCACTGTCAAAGTGACGCCCTGCCATGGTGCCGCAGCCTATGTCAGCCCGCTCGAAATAGCAGGCTACAAAGCGGCAGAAGAGGCCATGACAACGACCTTCGGCAAACGTCCTATTCCTACGCGTAGCGGTGGAAGCATTGGTATCATCACTGGATTTGAGCGTATCTTAGGCACCAAGAGCATCCTTATGGGGTTTGGGCTGGGCAGCGATGCCATACATGCTCCGAATGAGAATTATCCACTCTTTAACTTTTTCAAAGGCATAGAGACCATACCTTATTTTTATGAGAACTTTGCTCGTCTAATGAGCCAGAAGTAACAACTTTGAATACGTAACCCATACAGAAAACCAATAAAACCATAATTAACCCATTCAAAATCAAAGCATGTACACCATTCTTAATAAGCGTCGCTTGAATGACGAACTACTCCTAATGGAGGTTCAGGCACCGCTGATTGCCGCCACAGCACAGCCCGGACAGTTCCTATTGGTTATGAATACAGCCACCAGCGAACGTGTGACGGCGGTCATTGGAAGCATCAACCGCGAGCAGGGGAGTGTGGGCTTTGTTGTCAATGCCAACTGCCCCCATAGCCAAAGTATAGCTGCAAGGAGCAATGGCGACAGTCTGTTTGCCGTACTTGGTCCTTTAGGGAATAGCAGTGCCGTGATGCGTGATGTTGAATCGATGCAAGGCAAACGGGTGCTGCTGGCTGCTGACGGCAAGGGCATTGCAGCATTATTGCCCATTGCACAACGACTCAAGTCTGCCGAAGTAGCCACTATCATCATCCTCGGGGCCAAACATCAAGACCAGATTTTCTATAAGGAAGAGCTTCTTGCCCTGACTGACAAATTGTTGCTCTCTACAGATGGGGCACAGGGTTATGTGGCCGACATGGCAAAGACAATGTCAGAACAGGCAGATGTGACACATATTGTTGCCCTTGGCTCGCTACCGATGATGCAAGCCGTGTCACGCCAAGCCAAAGAGATGGGTCTGTCGATAGAGGTTCAGATTCTTGGCAATACCTTTGACGGTTCTGGCATGAGTGGTGATGGCCGTGTCACCGTGGGTGACAAGGTTATGTCAGCCAGTGTAGATGGTCCGTTCTTTGATGGTGCAGCCGTTGATTTCGACGAACTAATCCGCCAGCGTAACGCTCCCGATGCCGCCCGCTATACAAATGAATTTCCGGAATCCGAAGCCAACCATCAATACACAGATATCATTGAGCCTGAGAAAAATCAGCGTGTTCAGCCACAGCGTCAGTCCCCTGAAACCCGTGTACACAATTTTTATGAAGTGAATATTGGATACACCGAGGAACAAGCCAAGCAGGAGGCTTCTCGGTGCCTAAACTGCAAGAAGCCCCGTTGCAGCATGATGGGGTGTCCCATTCAGAACCGCATACCCGAGTTTATCCATCAAATAGTGGAAGGCAACTACGAGGAGGCATATCAGATTATCAGCACACGTTCCACCCTGCCTGCCGTATGTGGCCGCGTATGCCCTCATGAACAGCAGTGCGAAGGCAGTTGCGTGCGTGGCATGAAAGGAGAGCCCTTGGCCATCGGACAATTGGAACGCTTTGTGGCTGATTGGCACCGCGAACATCATCCAGAAGTGGCGGCTACCACGATTGCCGATGATGCTAAAAAGGTAGCCATTATAGGCGGTGGCCCTTCTGGCATGGCATGTGCCCACGACTTGGCTCAGCTGGGCTACAGAGTCACTATTTTTGAAGCCATGCACGAGGCTGGTGGTGTCATGATTTACGGCATCCCAGAATTCGTACTACCCAAGAAAGTCGTTCGTCATGAAGTGGCAAAACTCGAAAAAATGGGTGTTTCGATAGTCACTAATGCCATTGGCGGCAAGACCGTTACGGTTGATGACCTAATGGATAATCAAGGATATGATGCCGTCTATATTTCCGCTGGAGCAGGCCTGCCCCGATTCATGGGTATCAAGGGAGAGACGTTAGGAGGCATTATGTCAGCCAACGAGATACTGGCCAAAGTGACACTGATGCACGCCAACGAGCAGGGCTATGCTACCAACATCCATATTGGGAAGAAAGTGGCCGTCATAGGTGGCGGAAATGTGGCCATTGATGCTGCTCGCGTGGCACGTCGACTGGGTGCTGACGTAACAATTATCTATCGTCGTGACGAAGAGAATATGCCTGCCCGTCGCGACGAGATCCAGCTGGCCAAAGAGGAAAACATCACTCTTTGCACGCAAACCAATCCCGTAGAATTTCTGGGAGACGACAAGGGCAATGTCTGTGGCATCCGTTGTGTACGTATGGCCATGGGTGAGCCCGACGATAGTGGTCGCCGCAGTTTCAGTGTCATCGAAGGCAGCGAGTTCGAGCTTCCCATAGATAATGTGTTTCTTGCTCTTGGAAGTTCGGCCATTCCCATTGTCAATAACGGAGCCACGAATGTTGCTACCGACCGCAAAGGACTCATCATTGCCGATGGCGACGGACGCACCAGCCGTCCTGGTGTCTTTGCTGGTGGCGATATTGTCAGTGGGCCACAGACCGTGGTGCTGGCCATGGGGGCCGGACGCAAAGCGGCCAAGGCCATTAACGCCTATCTTAATGGCGAAGAACTGCCCGAAACAACCAGCGAGCAGAACTAAGCATTTTAGACAGACCTTTTCTGAATCTGAAATTCAGAGTCATACAAAACAAGAGTGGGGCGTAGGTTAAACCTACGCCCCACTCTTGTTTTTGCTATCACCTTACTACACAACCTCGCTGTCAATACATTGGGAATGCCACTGTTGAGAACAGTTTTTTTTTCACAATCTTCTGGGGTTGAATAGTACCACCTCACTACGATAGCCTGCGATACACTTCAAGATGCTTGCTGACCACTGTGTCCAAGGAAAAATCGCGCTCTGCCATTTTCCTCGAATTGGCTCCCATGCGATACCTCAACGCTTTGTCGTCGATAAGAATCTTTATTTTCTCAGCCAATGCAGCACTATCCTTGACCGGTACCAGAAAGCCATTGTAACCATCTATCACCGTGTCTTTGCATCCTATAGAGTTAGTAGTCACAATAGGACGGCCAATGGCGGCAGCTTCAATCAGTGAACGAGGAACGCCTTCTCGATAATAGCTGGGAAATGCCACAATACTCGCCCGTCGCAATAGCTCTTTCACATCCGACCGAAAACCAAGCCACTGTATGTATTCCCCATCGCAGTGCTGTCTGAGTTCCTGTTCTGACAATGCGTTAGGATTCTTAGACAGACCACCGCACAGCCAGAAATCGGCCTTCTGTTCATAGCCTTGCCTCAGCAGTTCTGCTGCCTCAATCAGGACAAGGGTTCCTTTCTCACGAACCATGCGGGCCGTGAAAATAATGTGTATTTTATCCATGCAGTATGTATTGGGATTTTATGGCTCGGGAGAAAAACAATATTCGGACAAATCAACGCCAGCCCCCTTGATAAACACGCTGTTTTCGGATGAACATATCCCGTATCGGAAGAACAGTGCTTCATCTTCATGATTTTGGAAGATTGTGACAATGTTTTTTCGGCTGGAGGCAAACCTTATTACATAAAGAATGACTCTTGCTTTCAACGAAAGCTTGTCACCATTAAAAATCGTTCCAAGTCCGCTCACGGCATTCACCACGCCATGCACATGGCTCAGCCTCGCCGACAGACCTCCCCACAAGATGCTCTTCAGACCAACATGATGCACGATTTTGGGCTTCTCGTTCCTGTACAGTCGAAGCAGGAAGCAAAACGTTCTGAGTTCTTCGAAAATGTTCTCACCCGTAGGATTGATTGGGAAAGGAATCATCCGAAGCCCAAGGGCCTCTATCTCGGCTCGACGCCCCGTGTCCTTGCATACCACGGACACATCAAAGCCAGCTTCATGCGCCTTCAGGGCCACGTCTTTCCTATGTGAAAGAAAGAACCCGTCCTCGTTTACAACGAGAAAAAGTTTTAACATAAGGGAAAATGTCTTTCCGTCCGACAAAAGCCTCAGCAATATTACTAATTCAATTCACCGAATCCAATAACCCGTAGGCTAATCCAGTCTTTTATTGGGGAAGACAAACTAATGGATAAGGCTATCGTATAGTCTTTCAATATTGGATATGGACGTATTGATATTATATGGGGTATCGGCAATTATTTGGTTATAATCTTCTCTGTTCCTCGGCATTGAAGCCATCCTCAATGCCTCGTCTGCCCATTTTTGAGGGGAATCATTTAGCGATTGCGATTGCACAAGATCCGAAAGGACTACATCTTCTGGAATGGTATTGCTAATGATTGTCGGCAACCCACTTGCTTGAGATTCTAAGACAGCAAGACCAAAACCTTCAAATAAAGATGGAAATATCATGACATCCATGGCCATCAGATATTCCTCCACGTTACCAACGTTTCCCGTCATGATAACGGCCTCTTGCAGGTCCATTTTCCGTATTAATGTGACGATTTCCTCCCGTAGGTAGCCATCACCAACAAGTAGTAATTTGCTATCGGGCTTATTCTTGTGCAACTGAGCAAACACACGCAACAGGAACTCGTGATTTTTGGGGCGAGAGAAACTGCCCACATGCCCACAGACGAATGTGCTGGCAGATATATTGTGCCGGCTTCGAACCAAATCTCGTATGGACTCATCAAATTTGTAACAAGATACATCTATGGCGTTAGGGATGAGTTGATACCTGCTATCCACCACATAGTCCTTACCGAAAAGCCGTATGGCCGCCTGATGAGCACAGGCAAACCACAAATCGGCGTGATGTTTGGCATACGGAGCCATGACACGCTTGACAAGACGTTCGATCCAGTTCCCCCTATACCCAGAACTATGGCTATGCAAAATCGTTACACACCCGTGCTGATGGGCAATCCGTAGGTATATGGCCGCAGGCCCTGACACATTGCCATGAACGATGTCATAGTGATTTTCGTCCAGAAAACTGTTCCAGCAACTAACATATTGCCGATAGTTTAGCAACTCAAAGTGAACAAGGTTATGTATTTGGCATCCGAGATGCGCCATTTCCTCGTCATAGCCACCGCGTTTGTTACGCGTGATGGCTATGTCTATCTGGAACCTGTCCCAGTTGATATGACGGCACACGTTCATCACGAAGCTCTGACTCCCGCCACGCCCCGTGTTATCTAACACCATCAGAATACGTATCCTATCCATGTCTGGTCTTAACCATGCGATGCATCGAAAGCACCACTATCAGTAAATTAAGAAAACTGCAATCTGAGCCTTTGTAATAAGTCTAAAAAGCAATGGCTATAATGTATTGAAAACCGTATATCGATTGCGTATTTTTTTAGCCAAAGGTATCAAAGACTCAAATTCGTCATCCGAAAAGCCTATATGTTTTTGGATTGTCTCGGTTATTCCCATCCTATAAAAAAAAGACTCTATATTTATCCCTTCATGGTTTTTACGATAATGCTTCTCAATATAAGCATGGGCCCAACCAACCTGTAGGCCATGTATTGTTGATTTTTCGGGGAAAAACTCGTCTATGGCATGAGAAATCAGATGTTCCGATCCTGAAGTTCCACGGGTGTTTCCTGATATCATCATAGACAAACCCGACGTGATAAGCCCGTTGGTCAAATCAAACAGAAACTCATCTGAAAACAAATCTTTTGCAGAATAATTCAACATGGGTATGGCAGCCTCTTTTGCCAGCATAAAAGAGAGTTCATTGATTGATTCACCTATATTGTTATAAGCCAATTTCCAATCTTGGATGGCAGAAAGATTAGAAACAAGGTCTGCCACCCCGGCAAGCAATAGTTCCTTTGGCGATTTACGGATGATGTCGAAATCAACCATGATACCTATTGGTGGCTGTACACCAAGACTTTTCTTTTTCCCATTGTCTGACAATCTTGACACAGAAGAATAGATTGCATCATTAGATAACGTTGAGGGCAATGTTATATATGGTTGATTGCATTTAGTAGCACAATATTTGACAAGATCAAGCACGCTACCACCGCCGAAAGCTAGAATAAGGGCATCCTTATCCTTGATCTGAGCAATCAAAAAATCTGCCTCCATCAAGTCGCCCCCCTTGATTAGAACCACTTGCTGAAAACGATTTTCTTATAACTGCTCACGATACAGAGAGAACAAATACTCTTGTGTTACAAGTATTTTATTCTCAAATATAAGATGCGAAGTGGCCAGCAATTCATCTATACGTCTCATAACAGCCTTACCCGTCTTGATAATGGCTGGCGACTTAAATTCCCGATAAAACATAAGGAAAACTATTTCAATGCATTGAGTAATCCAGCTATGGAATCGAAACAATAATCAGGCTTAAATTCGGAATGAACAATTTCGTCACGAGTTGCCTCGCCGGTGAGGACGCAAATAGATGTGGCTCCGGCATTGATTCCTACTGCAATATCGGTATATAATCTATCTCCTACACATGCTATATCGCAGATAGGAATACCCGTATGCTGCGCGACATAATCCACAATAGCCCTATCCGGCTTGCCTAAAAAAACAGGATTTCTACCTGTCGCCGCCGCAATCATATTGGTGATTGAGCCACAATCTGGAATGAATTTTTGATCCTTAACTGGACATCGAAGGTCACAGTTTGTTGCCAAATACTGGAAATCACGACTGACATAATAGCATGCCCCAACCAACTTTTCATAAGTCAATTCCGTATCGAATCCCACCACGACAAAATCCACATTTTTTCCTCGATAATCAATAGGGACAACGGTAAAACCTTCTGAAATTAGCTCGTCTTTAAACGACTCTGTGCCGACCAAATATATATTCCCTTTATTTTTTAGGGATTTCAGAAACAGAATAGTGGCATTGACTGACGATGCAATATCCTCCTCTGTAGCATCAATGCCGAGATGATTCAATTTCTCGACATAAGAAGTTTTGCTTTTCGAAGAATTGTTCGTCATAAAAACATAGCGTTTCCCTTGACTCTTGAGAAGTTTGAAGAAATCTAAGGCACCTGGAATCAACTCATCTTCGTAATAGATGGTCCCATCCATGTCCAACATGAATAATCTTATATCTTTCAGATCTCGCATAAAGAATCTCCGGCAAACAAAGCTTCCGCAAAGGAAAGATCATCATGATTATCTATTTCGAACCACTTTCCATCAATTACATAGGGACGGAAATCAGCTTTATCCAAAACATGGTCCAATGCAACTTCCGTCCATGAGTTCCTATCTCCTCGAACAATGATAGTGTTCTCTATCTCATCAAACAATGGACGGCTATCTGCAGCGGCTATGTAGTACACATCTATAGATACAGCATAATAGTCAGTTTGTGGAATGGTTTTGCTGATGTGATAAACCCTGTCATCTTTTAACTTGATTTTCATAGACTCATCAAGGAATTTAGACCTATCGCATGCGATCTTACTCACACCCAGATTGGTCAATAAACCCGATATCACACTGCGTTCAAAATAGACATCGGCATTCATCAACAGAAAATCTTGTCCAAACACATAGTTTTTAGCCAAAAAAAGAGAATACATATTATTCGTATCAAGGTAAAGAGTGTTCTCAATAATGCGAACCGAAGGGTAATGCTTTTGTAAATAAAATGATAAGACCTCCGACTTATACCCTGTTATAACATAGATGTCGTTAATCCCATTTGAAACAAGATTGTTTAATTGCTTATCAATTATTCTAATTCCATTGACAGGTACCATACATTTGGGAATGTCATTAGTAATCGGTCGAAGCCTGCTACCAATACCGGCAGCCAGTATCACTGCTTTCATAATACGTTGTTTAAATTATTTATCAGTATATATTATTACTCACGCCAATATAAAGCGACTCTATTTCCCGTTATCAAATCTGTTTGCCTTTACATAGTAAACCAAAGTTGTGGCCCCTAAAGCGACCACATTGAAAAGAAAATAGAATGCTACCATTAAATCGTAAGCATTAAAGAATGCACAAAGAATAGCGAGTGGCATAAATAGACCCGATATACCCAATTCCACCCCGATGCGCTTTCTTATTTTGGAGAGGCGGCCTTCCTCTTCCTGACGAACCAATTGGCCTTCAATCTGATTGGCTCTACAAAATTTGGAATATATAAGTCTTGACAGAATATCGCTAATCGAAGTAACTGCCCCTGCTACCAACAGCCACGGATTCAAAGAATCAATAACAATTCCTCCATTAAAATAGACATGTATTCCAAGAGCCAAATAGACAAACCCCAACGTGTAATAGCCACTCATTGCATCTACAAAACCTCCATAGACCGATTTTCGTCCCTGACAACGAGCCATATTGCCATCCACACAATCCAGTACAAGCCATAAGTTGATTAGGATGACCCCCGTAACCATAAATCCCGTAGCAGGTATCGCAAAACATACGGATGCCAGAAGAGACACAACGATGGCTAAAAAGGAAACCGAATTGGCCGTGAATCCTAAATTGATAAAAAACCATGTCAGGGGAAAAGACGCCTGACGTACCCATACATTGACCCATATAGAACTGTCAGCAATCTTATTTTGAGGCAACGACTTCTTAATTTGTTTTATTGAATAATACATTGTTTTTTTTGTATTTAATAAATTAAGACATTGGTTTTGACATCATGATTTGACCAAGCAAATAGCAGGTTTTCATATGAGACTTTAATCAAGGGGGGCAGATCACTAATCCTTAATAATCATTTTGTTTTCCTATAAAAGTGATAAAGTTTACTAAAGCCCCTATCTAAAAGGGATTTTGAATTTATGGTTTTCAGGTTTATGTCAAAAAACGAAATAAACTGGTGTCGATATTTCTTAATAAAGTCCTCCGTATGGAAAAAATCCTCATCTCTCATACTATTCGGATGAAGACAAAAAGTATAGATACCATTTAACACCATACTTCTACAGGAGCCGCCAAATTGCGGAATGAACACAAAATCACTATATCGATATGGTTTTGTGGCAATTGTATCACTAATAATCCGAATGTCCGATTCTTGGCGGAGAGCGGCAAGTGTATTTTCATCAAAAGTGTGACTCGGCGCAAAGAAGCACCAAGGACTAACACTTTGTCCTCTCAAAACATTGATGCCCTCGCGTATCTTATCACACTGCATAGATAGAGAAACCCCAGCAAATTCTGAACGTTTCCATATTGGATTTAATCCCTGCATACCCTTATCAGAGATATATCGATGACTATAACCATGCAGGGCTATTGTCCAGCCTTTTTCTTGCCAATGCCTTGCTTTATCCCAGAAATTATTGTCCTCCGCATCAATCATCTGTTGCGGGTCTTCATTGTGAGGAATAATGCCCACCAGAGGGCGGATGCTATAAGTGTCAAGCAAATCCTCCATCCGCTGCCACCACCAACGATTAAAACATTTCGTTTTCGAGACATTTTAGAGAATGATTTACAGTGCTGTTTTTATAATTGTCATCATGGCGATTTTGATTTATCTAAGACTTCTTCCTAAAAATTGCAAAAGCATAAGGTATTATGATTAAGACTTCTTACCCAACGCATACTTGCCAAAAATCTTGCTATTGCCGAGCAACAAGATAAAGCACATACATACCGCCACTATCACTGCTGACCACAAGAAGCATATAATATGTAGTGTTGTGGCATCAATGCTTCCCGCCCATCGCTCCAAACTTGCAGAATGAGGAATGAAGAAATATTGCAGCAGATAGATGGCCAATGAATTTCGACCCACAAGATTAATTATTCTGCAAATCCGAGTGTCACGGCTGAACCAATCGGCATTGGCGACAAAGAAAGACAGAACAACAATGACACCAAGATATCTCAATACCACGTCGCGCAGCAAATGGAATAGCCTATTTGGAATACTGACAGAAAACAAAACGTAGAGCAGAACAAAGAAGCCCATCAAAGAAAAACACTTAACCCATTCGCTCTGTATAAGACGATAGTATTGTGGCTGATACATCCTTGCTAACACACCAAAGGCAAAGAACTGAAAGTATTTCAATAGGTGGTTTAAGTCGATAATCCTCGGTCCGATAAGAGGTCTCACACTCACTATGCCTACCCCAACAGCCGAAATTGTAAGCAGTAATGCCGCCAGGCCATGCTTATGTGAACAGATATACTTTAGCAGATAAAATAAAGCAAAGCATTCAAATAAGGTAATGGTGAACCAATAACCGCCAAAACCATGTTCAAGGGTATATGTCAGAGGCTCACCATGCACTAAGTTAATGCGAAACAGAGTGAATACCACGGCTGGTACGACAAGATAGAGAAACTTTTTCTTCAGTTGGTTCACAACATCCGCCATCTTGGTGGACCCATCTTTCCATGCGAGGAATCCGCTAACAAAGAAAAAGATTGGCATATTGAATGCATAAAGCATCAACTGGGAAGGATTGCTATAAGTGTCATCCAATCCAAAACCAAACCCTTTTACATGTCCGTGAATCACAATTAGTATTGCAAAGCACTTAATTACATCTAAGTATCTGATTCTCACCCCCCCCCTACACACACCATCACTTCCACCACACACACCATTACACTTGCCTCCACTGTGCACTGTGTCTAAATTATTCGCTTGTTGTATCATCATAAACTCACGTTATTTTGTTTGCCTATTTACTAAATTGACTGATTTGGAAATGAGCCTCAGGATGCCACTCACGCGGCATTCTATGGCTATGGATAAGCCTATACCGCCGGTTCCACCAACGATTAAAACATTTCGTTTTCGATACATTTTAGAGAATGATTTACAGTGCTGTTTTTATAATTGTCATCATGGAGATTTTGATTCACCAAAGATCTCCCCCTAAGATTTGTAAAACCATACATACGGCTTTGCCTATGGTTTCACTTAGAAATGGAAATGATAAAATAGGCCAATTGGAATATGTGGAAAGATATTCTATGAATCAACCCGAAAAGGGGTTATTCTATCAAGCCCTTCAATTTTCTAAAAAAGAAGTAAATCAAATGCAATAAATGATCTATAAATGTTTTTGGCCTGACTGGAATATGCTCAATGGCATCAAACGTGATAAATCTTGACTGATTTTGGGATAAGAATAGCTCTGCCCGAGCGAAATCACCGTCACTCATGGTGTTGGGATGTAAGCAGAATGTGAAAATACCGTTTAGTTTCATATCCCGGCATTGTCCACCAAATTGCGGGATAAAGATAAAGCCTTTATTTCTGTATGGTTTTAAGGCTATAGTGTCACTAATGATTCGGATGTCTGACTCTTCTCGTAGCGCAGTCAACGTATTATTGTCAACTGTGTAGCTTTAAATTGTGAATTTATTCCGACACTCGCACAAATCGACGTATACGTTCTGTGACTATCTGGAGGTAGGTGCGTTGCATTTTTTCATTCAAAAAACTCCTACTTACAATCTCTTCAACTTTATCTGGCATAAAGACATACTTGCCAATCAAACGTTTGACACGAATTGGCGACAGACCTATTGACAGTCCAAATCTTTCAAAATCGGAGCGACAAGGATGCCCTGTTCTGCCATAGACATCACTCTTTTCTATTTGAGGAGAAAGGCCTCCCTCAAGACCGAAGTCATCACCTGTGATATGCAGAGAGGTGTTTATCAAATCATAAGCTGGCGACAGTCGACACTCTGAACCATATCGAATAATGGAAAAATTCTTCAGATGAGCATCGCCGTTGGCATAGATGTAGTTGAAAAGCACGAGATCAAAGAATCGTTCCATATCCACGACCCATGCGGGGATATGGTCTTTTATTGATTTGGCAATGTCACCATAACAACCGCTATATTTGAAATAATGTCCATCAGACTGTTCGTTGCGCCCCACCAATACGGCAAAGTCCTCCATCTCCGTTTTTGTCCCATCAGGCATAATATCAAACCGACGAGTGATATAAACAGGTTGCCCATCATTAGCAAAACAAAGTCCATTGAACGCCGTTTTTATGCCGTATACCTGAGAAGCAATCTGCATTGTCACATGTTCGTTGGCTGGCATCAGCTTTCTATTTGATAGCGTATTGTCCCATGGTGCGGGTTTCAGTATATGAGTTGCCCTCTCCGAACTTTTTGCGAGACGTATTTTTCCTCCATCAACCACAGCAGAAAACTTTTCCTGCACACCTGATACAGAAATCCTTTGCATGGCTTCCATCAGCACTTGATTCAGATTACCCTCGCTAAAGTTAAATTCAAGGTATGGAGAGACTTTCGCTCCGTCAAAAAGACTCTTCAATGCTTGTGGACAATACGTATCATGGCCGCTGGTCAATGTTGACGGACATCTATCAATCTGCATCACTGACATTTTTGAAATTTACTGCGCCAATAATATCTGTTCCAACCGTTGCCATAAGCATTCCGAAGAAATCACGTTCATCTATTTTCAATTCCCTGCATATCACTTTGCGATTCGCCCCTTCGGGCAATAGGTTGGTGAAAAAGGGGAACAGGTTTTCGGACACGTAAGGTTCTCGTCTTTTGGGCAGTGTTAATGATATTGGTGGTTGTACGCCAGCAATATATTCGGGGGTATAGGTAAACCGATAATCTTTACCAGGTATACATTCCTCAACCAATCCCGCCTTGGTGTCATTTACATATACGTCGAGCCGTCTCATAAATCTTCGTCCCTATTATGTCTGCCTGATATGATATGCTATTTCAAGGCCAAGAACCATCAGCAGTTTCTCTATGGTGGAGAGCGAGGGATTGCCTTCTCCTCGCTCAATATCTTTCACTGTAGACAGGCTAACCCCAGCCATTTCTGCTAAATCCAACTGTGAAATGCCCAGTTCGGCACGCCTTGCCTTTATAACATCTTTTAAACGCACGGTCTGTTATATTAGACTTTCGGCGGCAAAAATACATTTTTTTTACATTCTCAAACCAAAAAGTTCAATAAATTGGACTTGGCTAACCAAATAAGACAGGTTGGATAACAACGACTCTTTGCATTCCGGCATATCAGAAATCCACTTTTTTATATGCATTAGTTTACATCACCTTTTCTTTGACAAATAAAATTCAAGATCGATCTTACTCGATTTTCTATGGTTAGGGAAGATGCTTTACGAAGCGAGGCGGCAGACATTCTTTTACGCAAATCAGGATTGTCCTTCAACTGTTTGATGGCTGTAGCAATAGCATCAATATCCATTGGGTCAAGCAGTATTGCATTATCTTTATCCAGAATATCATAATTGAACGAACAATCACTACTAACGATGGGAAGCCCGCAGGCCATAGCCTCAATTGTAGTGTTTGGACAACCTTCCATCAAGGTAGGGAATACATACACGTCTGCCGCACCAAGATAATGCACTATTTGGTCATGCGGCAGCGTACCACAAAACAGAACCTCGTCACCACTTGGCATCCACGTTTCATTCTCAACTGGTCGACCGATATAGATGGTTTTTATTTGGGGATCTTCCAATTGGCGAACTGCCTGCTGTACTCGCATTGCACCCTTGCGGTGATTGAACCGTCCACAGAAAATGACAATGAAGGCATCTGGCGGAAGGCCCAACATTCGACGCTGCTCGGCCTGATTAGTAGGATAAAACTCGATTGGATTGTAGCCATTGACAAAGACACGGGTATTTTCCTCCTGAGAGTATCCTTTGGTAATGCATTCCTCTCTATTTTTCTGGGATACGCACACCACGCCGTTGATTTGCCGCAGCGCTTTTTGTAACTGATGCTTACCGATATGTCGGTTTGGCTGTATCACATCCTCGCCACAATCCACAAATATGGGAATGCCTTTTCTTTGCGAAATATGCACACATACAAGGCTAAAGAGAAAAAATTGGCCGTAAATAACGTCTGCATTTATCTTCCTGCGCCATACACAGAACTCTGTTACTATTCGAATCATCAAAGTAGTAACCGCTCGTCTTATTCTTCCGCCATAGCCAAGCCCCATATAGTGTAGGCGAAACACTTCTATGCCTGCCCCTATGTCTATCAGCTCATGTCGAGGAGGTATCGGAATATGATGCTTGATATGCGATGAAATGTTGCATGGGGCCACGACTGAGATATGATTTCCCTGTCGGGCGGCCTCCTCACAGAACGCTGCCACAAAAGCCGTGAAAGGATTTCCAGGTGTAGGGTAATTGGGCGTAACAAATAGGATGTGCATAATAATAAAATCACATGGTTACATAAAAATAAAGGTCCACTCCGGATACTGATATTCAACAAAAAAAGTTATCACAAAATAGGACAGTAAAACAGCACCACCATATATTATACCAAGATTCTTGTCCTGACATTTTTTTATAGCAAGCGGGATGGCAATTAATCCTGCGGTAGAATAGAATAGTGCTGCACGGCCCCCATTACCACTTGCAATGCAAAAGATAACCGTAAGGATAAGCAAAATGGAGATCAATTTGTTTATCCCATCTTTTATCGCATCTGTTCCCATCAAGTACAAGTAAGACGCAAGAATCATTCCATTACTAAAGACAGGGAGTATTGTTTGCCTTCTATTTTCCATGCTGTATCTATTTGTAAGCACGGAGAGATAATTGCTGATAACAAAATAGGACGACACAGAAATAAATAAAATAATAATACTAACCCACAAAATATTCTTTTGGTTCACAAATCCATACAGAAAATATACCGGAAAGAAAAGGATACTTACTCGATGAATGAGAAATGCAATCATGTTGACCGCAAGGAAGGGCAGCAATTTTCTGTCAATAATATAAGGATATGCCAATAGACAGATTGCCACAGCCAAATGTTGTCGTACCACATAACGAGATTGACTAAAGTTAGTCAGAAAGAAAAGCAAGATAGAAATGACAACATAAGGCGAATATTTTTTGAAAGTGTGCCAATAGCAGGCTATGAGTGTGGCATATACAATAGCAAGGAGCCACCGATAGCCACCACCAAAAACAGATACCAACTTCATCAGTGCTAAATATCCAATCTCTATGCTGGCATTGTTCACTATATCATATTGCGTTAATAACTCTTTCCATGAGTAATACGCCACATTATCGAAATATGCCTCGTAATTACCATGATCGGGTATTGACCATGTATCAACCCATGTATAAACGACAAATAGTTGGATGGCTACAATCATAGCAAACGTTCCATCTATTTGTCGAGTATTTAGCCTTAATTGCTTGCCAATTGCGAAAACCAATACTGCATAAACAACTACAAGCAGGAAGTTTATTTGAAAATAATCCATTATGAGGGCATCATTATGAATATAAGTAGTCGCCGTGGGGCGTTTGATGGAACAAAAAAATTATCCGATGATGCTTAGGGCTATGAGGCAAGTGGTTGGTCAGATCCCTTCCTGCAAACTGGATATTTATGGAGTCGGCCCTCTTGAAGAACGGCTTTATCAAATGATTGTTGACATGAATTTGGGACAAAACGTGCGTCTTTGCGGACGGACCGACGAGGTGGAACGAGTGCTGGTTCGTGCTGATGCTTTCTGTATGTCGTCTGACTATGAGGGAATGCCCAATGCCATGATGGAAGCAATGGCGGTAGGTGTGCCATGTGTCTCGACAGACTGCCCTTGTGGAGGACCTCGCTATCTGCTGGGGACGAATGGGGAGCGAGGTCTTTTGTCTCCCGTGGGTGATGCTGGTGCCATGACCAAAAACCTGATTACATTGTTATGCCATGAACAATTGAAAGAAATATAGTATGGCTTCAAAGTCCTTTGCACAAAACTTCATGGTGGAGCGTATCAGGGAGAAAGTTCCTTTCCCCAAACACATAACCGCCTATGCAGAAAATGGGATGGTTTTCTCCTAAAAATATATTGTCTACACCGTATACAGAAACATTACTTATGTTCCTTTAGCCAACGGGAGAGCAGAAATGAGCAATAATAGGGTATTGTGTATATCGAATTGGCAAAGCCCACGTTCTGCGCACTTAGCTTTATGCCGTAATGTATGTGCGGGTAGGCCTTGCCCGACACCAGACTGTTTAATGACGGGGAAGCTCCGCTCTTGGCCTTCACCTCCACGGGGACCACGCTCTCGCCATCACGCAAGAAGAAATCCATTTCCAGCTGAGAGTTCTCCTTTTTGTAGTAGTATAACGGCAAAGACTGTTTGGATAGCGATTCGGATACGACATTCTCATACAAAGCCCCCTTATACACTCCGAAATCGCGATTGTGGCGAAGTGTGGCCGAAGACTCTTCATCAAGCGAGGCCACCAACATACCGCTGTCGTGATAGTACAGTTTGTATTTTGTAGGGTCGTAGTTTCCTTTCAGTGGTGGCTCTAACGTGTGCAGACAATAGCAAATGTTCACGATTCCCGCATCCCGCAGCCAATCAACGCAACCTGCATACTCCCTGCTTCGAGCATTCCGTTCGATTTTGGTTACTTGGAACTTCTTGTTCTCTTTTGACAGAAATATTGGAACATGACGGTAGACATTGCGTATGCGGGCCTTGTCTATGCCGCTTGCGTATTTTACAATATCCTGCTCATAGTCTACAATTAACTGCCGCTGTTTTTCAAGTACCCCACTGAAATTGCCCTCCTTTATAAAATGCGAAACTACCTCGGGCATACCGCCTGTTATGATGTAATCGGTAAATAATCGCTCAAGCCTGTCAAGTTCAAGGGCAGAAAATGGATGGCAGTCTACAATGTGCGAATATATATTTTCCGATATGTTTTCGGCATAACCTAACGCCCATAAGAATTCCTCGAAATCGAGAGAATGCATAAAAACATCTGTCTTATATCCCACACTGTTTGATGTTATCTCCTTATAGTTCAATCCCATCAAAGAGCCTGAGCATATCACATCGTATCGTCCGTCCTCATGAAAAAACTTCAGGCTTGTGGCACAGTCGGGACACTCCTGCATTTCGTCGAAAAAAATCAATGTGTCACCATTTAAAAACTTTGCCATTGGCAGCAACAGCGAGATTTGTTTTATTATTTCGTGTGTTGAGAATCCCGTGTCAAAAATGCGTTTGAACTCTGGATTTGTGATAAAATTTATTTCAATAAACGAGCCATACTGCCGGCCATACTCTCTTACGGAATAGGTTTTTCCCACCTGTCTGGCGCCACCTATCACAAGAGGCTTATGCCCTTGCATTAAACGCCATTGTTTAAGATAGTTGTCTATCTTTCTTCTCATTCTGTATCACATTTTATTAATAAAAAGCGACACAAATTTACACATTTTATGGGCATTTTTTTCTGGTTTGTTTCACATTTTATGCAACACGCTTTTGTCCAATCACTTAATTATCTCAAAGCGGTTTAATTGGCCGACTATCAAGATGAAGGTGTGAGAATTAAACACGAGGCGTTACTGAGGCAGGTTTATCAGCCTGCCGAAAATGTAATCCCATTCCTCGGGGTCAAATCCACACATACCGCTGGCGGGATAGAAGGTAATTTCGCCGAAAAATATATGCCCATTGACATTATAAAAATCTACCCGAACAAAGGGTATGCCTGACGATAACCTTTCGGCCAGATGCCACATGGTGACAAAGCCTTCTGGACACCGTGGCTCAATATCAGCGAAAGGATAGTTCTTCCTTTGAAATGGCTGATGATTCCATTCTTGGTCAAAAAAATCCATGCACATCCTGAAGCCGCGACCTGTGATGACTTGGCAGTAGTGAGGCTTGCCGCCGAAACAGAAAAACTTGTAGTCGGTGAGGCTATCACTACCCGAATCTGGGGGAAGGAACTGTTCGGCGATGATGCGGCGCAGTACATTTTTGTATTGATACTCCCGTGTCGAGAGGTAACAATCCCTTGCCAGTGATTTTGAAAGAGCCCGTATGGTGGCGTCCTTGTCGAATGGATCGTTAATGATTTGAAAAAGGAAGACGATTTGAATCTTAGATTGACATAAAAAAATTGATAAAATGAGACGGACATGAGTCCATACATCACAATACTTGTAAGGAAAAACGGACTATTTTTTTGAGGCTATCTTGCTAATCATTTTATAAGCATATGCGGCAACAATTTCCTTTTCCTTTTTATTGCATCCGACAAAGTAAATTGTTGCGCATGACCAAATAACGATTGCAATCGAATATGCTGTAAACATGATTAAATTGTCCACAATGAAAATTGACGGAAACAGTATGCAGGGCAAACTTATGACAAGAACAACGACAACAGCCTTCGAAAGTATTTGGGTAATAAAATCTTTAGCCGAGAATCTAATGATTTTAGGCACAATTATTAACCTAAGGAAAATACTTATCAGGGAAATAAATATTTGAACTGCAAACACCGATTCGGATTGAAAACCTAATTTCAAGCACAAATAACTAAGTGGCATATTCAAAAGCCCAAGCCCATATATTATCAGATTATACCTTTTTATATTCCCAGTGGCATACACCGCAGTGCGGAAAGCCATCCCAAATGTTTCCAACAAGCCGAATACAATGATGAGTCTTATGTAATTAACACAACATTCAGGTACTTGTCCCAACCACAAATCCAAGATATACGGTGTAAAAGCGATAACCGGTACGGACGGCAGTAGGAGCAGATAAAAAGAAAATTTTGTACTTAGAAAAACATATTTGACAACGCTGACAACATCGCCAGCAGCATAAGATTTTGTGATTTGTGGTCTTACCGCCACCATGAAGTTTTGTGAAAAAACTTTTACCGCATAACCGACTTGAACTGCAATTCCTCTTGAAGCATTTAGATTAGGGGAAAAAAACAAGTTGATCAAAATATTGCCGCCCTGCTCTCGCGCAATAAAAGAAGTATTGCAAAACAAGTCCCAACCTGCGAAACTGAACATGTCCTTTATCAACTGCTTGTCCCAAACGAATTTATAAACCGTTTCCGTGAAATTTCGCTTTGAATAAACAGCATAAAGCCCTCGATTTATAAAGCCCGCAATCATAATCAGCATTCCATAATAAACAAGCCGGTCAAATGGGTTGAATGTAATCACCCAGGCAATCAACAACTTTATCGTAACGTCTATGATGCTGATGTATGCAAACGCAGACATTCTCTCATGAGCGATGATTACAGCGTTATAAGGGACACTAAGAAGATTCAGCGCAAACGTTGCAATAGAGAATTGGTACACCCAATTAGCGGCTTCAAGACGGTTGTCTGGAAATACCATCTTCGAATTAAGAAACCATAATCCGATTGTCTCCATCAAAATCGTTATGACTGCTATCAGGATAATCTGAATGTTAACCGACAAGGAAAAAATATTCTTCATCTTATCCAAATTGCCTTCCCCTAATGCAAAAGTCAGGAATCTACTAATCGTGTTCGACAGTGATCCGCTCAATATGCCAAACATTGCCACCAAGCCGCCAACAACGTTGTATATACCATAATCCTCAACCCCTAATGCACCGAGTATCACACGTGAAGTGTACAGTGATACTAGCATGGAAACCAACATCCGAAAATATAAGAGCAATGTATTTCTAGCTATGCGGGAGGATGTAGAATGCGGCATAAACGGTTTAAACATTCAAAACTTTACAGGCAGTCTAAAGTGGTGAAGACAATAGATTTTCTGGATGTTTCAAGTGAAATAATGGTGCAATAGACTATATCTCGAAAGTACTCTTTTCTGGTAGAATCAGGTCGAAGGCCTCCTTTATCCTGAGTTTCGCCAATGCAAAGTCGGTGATGGTTTCCGCATCGGAATCATTCACGACAACGATAGGATACCGTTGATTCTCTATCACATCAATATACTCCGAAATTGTTTTGTCAGAAATATTCTTGGCGAAGGTATCTTTCGTTATGTTTTTAGGATGAAATGAACCTGAGGCAAACTGCCAATAACGAATCACTTCCGGATTAATGTCTGTCACATCCCTGAACTTGTGGGAGCATGCTTCACAAAGAATGATTCTTTCATTTTCCCAAAGCTCCTCATAAGTGGACTTGAGAAGCGGATATGGCCGATGCATAAAACCGAACGCAGAGAAATCTTTATATGGCGACAAATATATGTTTTTCAAAATGTTTTTTATTCCATAAGACAATGAAAACCATTTTTGTGGATAATGCCATATAGATGTCCTTTTGTCAAAGTGTTTGTTTATTATAGATACAGCCTTTAGTAGGGTATATTCTCTATTCCCCCTTAAAGAGGGGATTGTCTGGATGGGCATGTCACAGGGCAGCGAACCCTTAAAAAATGCCTTTTTTGTAATATTATTGCATAGAAAGAAGTCATCATTAAAGTAGACAAATTTGTCTGCAAGTCCGTTGATGCGATGGAAATTCAGCATTATGGTTCTGGCAGAAAATGTCGGCAGAAATTCCTGTGGAATGTAATCATCATGTGTTACGAAGTTCAGTTTAGGGCAATTCAAATTCAGCCACTTAGGTTTTTGTCCATTTGTGACGAGATGGACCCGATTCACCCATGGAGCAAACTTCTCTATGCCACGGAAAAGATATTGAAGATTATCCCAACTACGGTAACGCTGAGGATCATTAGACTCTGTGAATTTTATGTTACCACTACTCTTATCAAAGTCTTTCCGCCAGTCTGGATCAGAGTCATCAACCCAAGTTATTACAAAATCCACATTATCTTCCATAATTTGCATTGTTTAGATTACTCTATAATTCATTTTTTTTAGTGCGAACCAACATATTTTTCCAATGGTATCCCAACTTGG
Organism: Bacteroidales bacterium; assembly: GCA_017480145.1. GTDB lineage: Bacteria > Bacteroidota > Bacteroidia > Bacteroidales > P3 > Colimorpha. The sequence continues at coordinate 744 of JAFVBF010000024.1, read as the reverse complement.
GCAAATCGGAAGAAAAGTCTCCTGTTGTGCGATCCACCATATTTTCCCAATGGTATCCCAACTAAATTCATGTAAGATCACGCCAAGCGGCATCAAATACATGTAATTATAGGGTCAGAAAAGAACACCAGTGGGCCATTTCTCGCACGTGGTCAAGCCACTGGTAGACCGCCTCTCGTGGGTATTTACCATCTTGTTCCAAAACGAGCGACATCAATGAGAACTCTTTTTCTAAAGATGTGCCGAATACACCTTGGTCGTCAGTATTGATTGATACGCTGATTTGATTACCACCTTCAGAGTCTGAGGATAGGTAGTATTGATTGAATTTGACAATCGGATGGTCTATGTATTGGCTTACATCCGTTATTTTCAAATTGGATGTCGGTGGTGTCTCTATTGCAATGTCTCTATCAGCTCTATCAGCTATCTCTGACAAGATATGTTTATTGCAGAAATACCGTTATGAGAATGCTACAAATGCGGTAAGATGACCTCCGCAATGAGCACTGGGATGGACTTCTCATGGGAAGACACAATAGGTGACTGTAGAAAAAAAAAACGCATCTATGACGACGCAACTATTCAGAACCAGAAATCCTCTCGGCTAACAGGGAAAAAACGTGCTTGCTCGTATGCCGTAGCGAGAGATGGACTGATGAAATTAAAGTGTTACACAAGGTAGAAAGGACACGAGCCAGACCTGGCTTGCGTCCAGGTAAAAGTGATTTTAAATCCTCAGTT
>JAFVBF010000023.1 GCA_017480145.1 Bacteroidales bacterium | reverse complement strand
AGGCGAGGTTCGCTCTGGACAGGTTCCTGCACCAGAGGGGTTCTCCTACTGGCTCCTAAAGTTCGATGGCGGCACCTACAGCGAGCATCATGAGATAACCGACAATCCGCAAGGTGTTGGCAACATTGAGTATGCTTACTACAAGATGGCGACCTCTTGCGGTATCTTGATGTCTGAGTGTCGCTTGTTGCCTGAAGGCGACTGCCACCACTTCATGACGCGCCGTTTCGACCGCACGCCGTCCGGCGAGAAGATCCACATGCAGACAGCAGCAGGTATCGCCCATCTTGACAGAGATGTGCGCCATTCCTACGAGGAACTGTTTGGCGTGCTACGTCGGCTGGGACTGCACTATAAAGACTTCGAGCAGCTATACCGCCGCATGGTATTCAACGTCATTGCCCGCAATCACGATGACCACACCAAGAACTTCTCCTTTCTGATGGACAAGAACGGCCAATGGTCGTTTGCTCCAGCCTACGACCTATGCTTCTCCTACAATCCAGCAGGACGATGGACAAGCCGTCATCAACTGTCGCTCAACAGCAAGACTGACGAGATCACCCGTGAAGATTTGCTGGCCGTAGCACAGAGCGTAGGGCTTCGCGATGCCAACCACATCATAGAGGAGATTCTTGCATCCGTTGCTTCTTGGCGCGACGTTGCAAAGGACTGCGGAGTGCGCAAAGAACATATCGAAGCTATTGGCAAAACACTCCTCTTGGATTTATAACCAGAGGAAGCCTTCAAAAGAGAAAGAAATGCAAATATCCGTAACTACAAACATCAGGGCATGGTGTCAATACTATCGGTTTAGTTTAATCCGATATTAAATATCCATAACCTAAACTTAACTTTATTTGCGATGAGAATAGTACAAATTAAGAATCACAGACCAAAGGATTATCGAGTGAAGTAGATACTCTCAAAAACCGCCATTTGAAAGGGGTTTTCAAAGAAGACCCAACGTGCATCTGCAAGAATGCCAATTTTCCGATAATTGCAAAGTGCTGTTGTCCGATTTTGAACTTTCTTCTTTTTGAAGGCTGGAAAAACATAGGTTTCATTGTTTTTTTTCCGTCCCTCTGAAGTCCCTTTTATCAGGTTTTGCTTTCTGAGAATAATATCAAAACAGATGATTATCAATATATTTTCTTTTGCAGGGTTTAACCTCTGCGTGGGAAAGTAAGGCTGCTATTTCCAAAAGTGAAAACAGATTCTTTGGGCAAATTAGAAGGTACACTATTGGCATAATATAGACAAAGTATCAGCTTAAAATCTTTATATGGATGGAGGTTTATGTGTGAAGACAATGATTTTATTGGCTTCGACGTTCTATAAGGGAGTCCTCTTGTCCTCGAAGTCCCCTGCCGCGGGATTGAACACTTTAACATGGATAACCTACGCCTGCGACGTGCTAATAAACGAGACCTGTAACATCGAAAAAAGACGATAACGATATGACAAAAGCATTATTCATCAACGGAAGTCCTCGTAAGAACGGGAATACCGCACTGTTATTGAAACGTGCTATGGACGGGGCTATAGAAATTGGGGCCGAGGCAGAATTGGTCAACCTCTATGACCGTTGTTTCAATTATAAAGGCTGCATGAGCTGCTTCGCCTGCAAGGTAAAAGGTGGACGCAAGGGCGTATGCTCCTTCAAAGATGATCTGCAGCCTATACTGGAAAAGGCTGTTAATGCCGATGTGTTGGTCTGCGGGACCCCCGTCTATTGCGGTTATCCTTCGGCAAACCTACGTGCTTTTATGGAGCGTTTAATATTTCCGGCCGTCAATTACTCCGACTTCATGCACCCCGTAGTGAACAAGCCCAAGTATTCTGCTACAATTATCACGATGAACTGCCCTGATGAGGAAGAGTATCACAGAAATAGTTATGACGTGCTCATGGATGTCAACGGACGAAGCCTCGGTATGTTTGGTCCAACGGAACTTTTCTACTCCTTTGATACCTATCAGTTCAACGACTACAGTCGTTACGACGCTGACCAGCTTCCTGCTGAACACAAGAAACTGATGCGCGAGACGCAATTCCCCAAGGATTTAGAGAGAGCCTACGAACTGGGAAAACAGCTGGTAGAAAAGAGCAGAGATTTATAGTCTCATTGTGCATGAAATATAATGAATGCTTCAGAATCGGGGGGGGCGTTATTTCTTAATCGAACAATAATTATCGTCTGCAACATCAATGAACAGGTGTTGCGTATTTATTCTTTTTAGTTAAGCCCATCGTTCTCATCTTGCTTTTTAGCGGATGTTCGCTTTCTTTATTGGTGTAAATATTTGTAATCAAATATTTTACATCTGTCTATGGACGTTCATTCTGGGGAAAGGAAGAATCCAAATGGGGGGAGGGGATTTTTTACACTTATTTTAGTAAGTGGTTGGCGGATCTGATCTATCTCGCTTACATGAAGAAATAGTTGTCCTTAAAGTGGTGACTATTAGTTATTTGTTGTTTTTGATGGAGAAGCATTCGGGGTACGCAAAAAAATGGCTGACACCAGTAATTGTCAATGCAATAGCGTGTGTGGATAATGCAGGTGATGAGATTGTGGGGTAGGTCTCTTAGTTCTCAGATGCCGTGGAGTGCTTGAACAGCCAGTCACGTATGGCGGCAATCTTGTAGCCATAATCGAAGGAGGCCATGTGTTCCATTGCTCGACCAGTCTCTGGAAGAACGCTTCCATCCTCCCACTTGATGAAATTGATGTTGCCTCCTTTAGCAATGAGTTCCTCAGCCAAATGTTCTTGCTCTTCATGGGGCAATTTTGCACTCCAAGAGGATGAGTCGACGCGGGCATTCTGCTGTTTTAAGACTTCTGCCAGAGAACTCATCCCTCCCGATGCCTTCTTGTCACCTCCTGCTACAATGTAGAAGAAGCACTTCTTGCCGAAGTCTTTCATTTTCGAGGTGTCCCATTGGCTGCTGACAAAGAGCGAGGCCGCAAAAAGTTCGGGATGGGCAATATTGAAATAGAATGACATCATGCCTCCCATTGACTGTCCAGTGGTGTAGAGGCGATTTGTGTCAACATTGTATGCTTTGCAAAGATTCTGTAGTAGACGGATGGTCATCTCCACCTCGTCCGATGTGCTCCAGTCATCCTGTACGGTCCACCCCGTATATTGCGGAACAAGCACAAAGGAGGGATGTGCCTTTTGGTCTCTGTCTGAGGCAAATGCCAAGGCCCCATAGCCTTGTGTCAGTGGAGCCGTCACTTCCTTGCCAACGGTACTGGCATCTGCCATAAACAATACTAATGGGAAGGATTTCGTCCCATCATAGCCATCAGGAATCAATAAGTTATATGCCATCCTTTTCCCAGTCTCGGCATCTTCATAAGTGAATTGTTTGAATTTTGGTAGGGTTTCATCTTTCAAGATTGCAAATGTGCTGTCGTTTTCCTTGCTCATCTCCATACTCTCATCCCATCGTGGCTCATTTGCGTTGTCTTTCTTATGGCCGCAAGCAGTGAGGCACATTATTGTTACGGCTATTATTGCAATCTTTTTCATTTTTGACATTTGTTTTATATTGATGAGTGTTTCTTGTCTTCGCTGTGTCTCTTTCCCCGAATCTTTTTCATGGGGTCACTTAATCTCTTCCAATGCTCCTGTTTCAGAGTCTATAATGAATCCGCGAACTACAATATCTTTGGGAACAAGTGGATGGGTTTTGATTGTCTCAATGGTCTTGCGGACGGATTCGGGAGTGTCTTTGAATCCTTCTAACCAGTGATGTAAGTCGATGCCGCATTTCTGAATGGTGTCGAGTGTCTCATTTGCCACGCCACGGGCAAGCATTTCATGCTGGAAGTGGTCAAAACTCATATGGCAGGCTCCGCAATGAGAGTGAGCCACTATCATGATTTCTTCTACCCCTAATTCGTAGATGGCAACAATAAGGCTTCGCATGGCTGAGTCAAAAGCGGAAATTACCAGGCCTCCAGCATTTTTGATGATTTTGGCATCACCGTTCTTCAATCCAAGGGCAGCAGGTAATAGTTCTGTCAATCTTGTATCCATACACGACAGCACCGCCAATTTCTTATCTGGATACTTACTGGTCAAATACTTTTCATAGCCTTTTTGTGCTACGAAGGTATTGTTGTATTCAATAATTTGGTCTATCATATTTGCTTATATTGCTGATTTTGTTGAATATTTAGAACCTTGGTTATTGGGGATTCCGACATTTTTGAAATATAAGAGAATAATCGCAGAGTTAGATGCCATTAGACCATGTGTTCAGTAAGGTTGGTCCCTTCGTTATAGTGCGTAGTGGAACTATTTTATGTGGTATTTTACATTTCGTAAACATGGGTGACTTTCGCATTCAAGGTTCTCAAATGTCATCATTCCTTCAATTATTTCCCGTTTCAATAAAAATGCAAAGCAGACTTAGTGCCGTTTTGCTGAGAAAATCGGATTTTCCTAAGTAAATGCTGTCAGAAGAGTGGAGGCGAATTGCCGTGCAATCCGCCTCCACTCTTCTGACTCCGTTCGTTGCCCTTATTGTGTGACTGATACTTTATGGGTCGCTCCACCATCAATACGTATGAGGTAGATTCCCCTGGCAGGGACAGTGAAGTGTATGGTGTTATGCGAATCTGTTCGTGTATCCAGCACGTGTCCACTGGTGTCCAACAGGCTAATAGATGCCCCATTTCCCCCGTTAACCACAATCTGGCGGCCTTCGGTGGTGATGTGTGGCGTAGAAGTTCTTAGTGTGCTGATGCCATTCACTTCGCCACACATTTCTTTCAGCAATGGCTCATAAATTCTCCATGATGAGGCTGAACGGTAGGCACGTTTGCTGTTGCAGGGAATGAAAATCTCAGGGTTGCTGGTGAATACTTCGTCTCCGATAGTGGGTGGTACTGGTGATTCCATGGTTATAGAAGCCAATGCATCACAGTCATCGAATACATGAGCTCCGAGTGTGGTGAAGTTCTGGCCAACAAATACTGATGTCAGATTCTTGCAGCCGGTAAAGGCATAGTCTCCAATGACTGCATTGTTAGTGTTTCCTCCTTTGGAGATATGCCGGGGGGCAGGGGTGCCGCCTTCTTTGAGCGTTGATGCCGTTAGGGGTTCGCCGATGATGGCCATGGTCATCCCTTCGCACCACGCAAAGGCGTACGTTTCAATGTTGCTAACGGTAGCAGGGATAGTAATGGAAGAGAGATGAACGCATTCGGCAAAGGCATTGCGACCTATGGTTTCTAACGAATTAGGCAGTGTCACTGCTGATAGTCTGACGCATACTGCAAATCCGTACTTCTCTATTTCCGATACCGTGTAGGGGATGTCCACATAAGTGAGGTCGTTGCAGCCAGTGAATGCTTTCTCTCCGATGGATGTGACGGAATAGGTGACACCTTCATAATCTACCATGGCAGGTATGATAAGGTCTCCAGTGGGTTTTGTGTACCCGTCGTAATACACGTGGCTGCTACTGCCGGAATAATCTTGATTGGGATAGGTCACGGCCACGGTTCTGGAACCGGTAATTCGGTAATAAAGGGTCTGACCTGTGGGAGCCACAGCCGAGAAGGAGTAGTGTATCTCTCCAGCCGAGCTCGTCAAGGCTGCCATAAGCAGGACAATAAAAATATAAGCCTTTCCTTTCATAATTCTAATTTGTTGATATTTATTGTTCTAATGAATTTTAAGGAAACTTTTATTATGGCAAAAGTATCTTTTTTTTTCATACTGTAATTTCAAATTTTTCAACATTTTATCATGTCAAAATGCCAATGCTGCCCATTTCTTGATGATGTTGCCGTTTCCCGATGTGGCAGAGCCGCCTCCGAGGATGTCAAAAAATTTTGCGGGGTTGGCTATTTTATGTAACTTTGTATTCTATAATATTTTCTATTGATTTAAAGATGAAGAGAATAGCATTTCTGACAGTCTTGCTGCTATCCATGTCCGCAACATTTGCGCAGGGACGTGTGGAATTTAAGTGGTATGGTTTGTACACGGTTTTAGACTATTCGTATGCTGTCAATATGGGAAAGGATGCCCCATGCCTTGAGGGAGAAGAGGGAAGCCTGTCTTTTTCCGAACTTACGGGTATTGTAGGATTCCAAATACGCAAGGAGACAGGTGTGGGATTAGGTTTCTCCTATATGATAGACCCTTCGGAGGGCTACACTCAGATGCCTGTCTACGTGGAGCTCCGCAGCCATTATTTTCGCAGCCGACTTACTCCATTCTCGGTTCTCAAGCTGGGCTATACGATGCCCATGGGCGAGTTTAGCGGAGGTGAGGAGTCTATCAATATCAACAAAGGCGGTGTGTTCCTTGGCGTCGAGTTGGGTGGGCGCTTTGCCGTCACGCACGGTTTTGCAGTTAGCCTTCATGTCGGCTACCAGATGATTATGATGGGCGAGGTGGAGTATGTGCACGATGGATTGTTGGCGCAACGTGTCCCTGTTCAGCTGCATTTGGTGAAAGCTGGCTTGGGTATCAATTTCTAAAAGTCTGTGCCTGATTCCATTTTGTTCGTGATGCCTGCTTTTTTTCTGCATAAATATCAGATGCTAAGACGCCTTTTCTCTTTGTCGATTATGTTGGCAGTGGCGGTCCTGCTCGTCGCTCAGACCGACGAGGTGGGCGAGACTGCTGCCCGCAGCGGTATGGAGTGGAGCGACATCGAGATTTTCGAACAGAATCGCCTGCACCCGCGCGTTAATGTAATCCCCTATGATGATGAAAATGATATTGAAAAACTGCAATATCAACAATCTTCGTCCTATATTTTGCTTGACGAGGGGTGGCGGGTGGACTACACTCCTAATTTTGTGGATAGGGCGGTAGAGATAGAGTCAAAGTCATTTAGCCCGAAAGACTGGCAGTCGGTAGAGTGGCCCGATGTGCGCTGGCTTCTGGATGGGAAGGCTCTTCGTATGCCATCAGTGGAACGAGGTGCTCAATTGCCTGAAGATGGCAATCTTACGGCCTCCTTCTATACCGAGTTTGATGTGCCTAAGGAGTGGAGCGAACAGAGTGTATTCCTACAATTGCAGCCATTATCGGCCTGTTATGTATGGGTCAATCAGGCCTACGTGGGCTACACAGAGGATGGTAGGGCACTCAGCGAGTTCGACATCACCCCGTACCTACAGCCTGGAAAGCGCAACAACTTGACGCTTCAGATGATAAGCCTCTCAACATCCAATTTGCTGGATATGAATCGAGATCCTCGGCATTTGGGTATGCCTACGGACGTGGCACTCTGCATCAAACCTGCTGTTCATGTACAGGATTATGCGCTTCGAGCGGACTATCGTGATGGGGGAGGCACACTATCTATAGACTTCACTATGGCCAATCGGAATCGGAAAGGTCGTTACTATGCTGAAATCGAAATTTGGAATCCTCAGGGACGCCAGGTGGAAAAAATGGGGCGGTGGTTCGTCTTTGACAAGCGTAGCGAAACACCTGTGGCCATCAACCGAGAATTGGATGATGTGCTGCCATGGTCGGCCGAGTCACCGAGCCTTTATACGCTTGTGATTCGTCTGTTGGATGAGAAAATGGGGCTTGTCGAAACCGTGGGCACTCGTTTTGGCTTTCGCTCTGTGGAGGTTAGCGATGGACGTCTGAAAGTTAATGGCAAGACCGTGACGCTCAAAGGTATTGTGTACGCTGACTATACATTGGATGCGGATGGTGTCGTTGACTATGACTTGGTAGAAGAAGACTTAAAAATACTTAAATCCAATAATGTCAATGCCATCCGGACGGCGGTCTATTCTCCTGCCGACCCTCGGTTTTACGAATTATGTGACCAGTATGGATTCTATGTGGTCTGCGATGCCAATCTGCACCCCTATTCCACTCAGAACAAGGCTATAGCCACGGATAATGCCTATGAGGATTTATTCGTCTCACGGGTTCTCAATATGTATGGTCGATTCAAGAATCAGACATGTATTATTGCTTGGTCGTTGGGCGAGAGCAGTGACAATGGCGTTTGCATGATGAGTGCATACCGTCAACTGAAAATGCGCGATGCTTCACGCCCAGTTTTTTTTGCTGGTGCTGGTTATGGAGAGAATACAGATGTTGTGGCCATACAAGGGGCTACCCCTGAGCAGCTGCGTCAATACTCGGGTCGAATGCAGTCTAGACCATTGGTAATGCTTGGATATGGCAGCAGCCAAGGCAACAGTATGGGAGGCTTGGAGAATTTATGGCAGCAGGTAATGCGCCAAGATAACATTCAGGGTGGATTCTTTACTTATTGGAACGATGTTTCTTATAAGGACGTAGAGTCTGGAATCGATTGTCAGCGACAGGGCTTGATGAGTAGTAGGCGCACCACGGCTCCAGGATTGTCCCAGCTATCCTACCTCTATCGCCCATTCGATGTGGCATTGCGTTCTCTTGCGCCCGATGCTGGCGAATTTTCCATAGAGAATCTTACAGACTTTTGCGTGGGGCAGGATTTCGTTTTAGAATACAATGTTTATACCAGCCTCAAGCCAACTATTATTTCTGGCGAGGTCTCATCGTTGCCCGACGCTGGAAGTGGCAAGATTTACAAACTCATGCTTCCTAAACTCACGCTCTATGCAGGCGAGGAAATGTTCATCCGTTTCTCCTTAAAGCAGCGCAAGGCACGTCCAGGTCTTGCGAAAGGCATTGTTCGCTACAGTGTGCAGTTCCCCATACCGATGAAAAAGGTTGCTCGACAGCAGGTTTCCTATGACCTATGTCAGCCGTTGAAAGTCGAGGTGAAAAAATCGGACGATTCTACTCATAAAAACTTGTCAGTTACTGCTATAGGTGATTATGGTTCTACTAAGGTGGACCTCCTTTCTGGCGAAATTGTCTCATATGTATTTCATGGGCGCGAACTGCTCAAATCGCCCATAAGGCTCAATTTCTGGCGAGTGCCTACAGACAACGACCTTTCTGAGCGTAGCGTGGCTCGCCTGTGGCAACAGTTGCGCCCCGACAATCTTCGACGGGAGGTGACAGACATTGCTTATCACCAAATTGATGAGAATAGTTTGTCGGTTGATATGATGCTTCGCTACAGTTCTTTGTCTGGCGTGGCTCTGATGGATGTTCGTCAGACGTTGTTGCTCCTCAGCACTGGAGACATCCTTATTAGCAGCGACATTATGGCCACTGATGCTGTCAAGGGGATGGCACGCGTGGGGCTGCAGATGGGGCTTAGTAAGGAGTTTTCACAGACGCACTGGATGGGGGGAGACATAGAGAGTTACACAGACCGCTGTGGTGCTACTCGTGTGCAGAGCAACAAGGCTCCCACATCCTCTCTGTTTTATCGTTATGGGCGTCCTCAGGAATCAGGTACTCGCAGTGACGTGCGCTGGGTGGCCTTGCGCAGCGAACGTGTCGGACTCTTCTGCAATATGCCCGACACCCATTTCTTCTTCTCTGCCTATCCCTATGGAGATTTGTCTATGAGTCAGAGTCGCGATTTTGCATCTCTTCAGGAATCTGATGCTTGGACATTCAATATGGATGTGAGTATGTCAGGCATCGGAAGTGCTATTGGGGGGCTTGATGTTTCCGAATCGACTTTGGCAGGAGGGCATAAGGTGCATTTCCTGACTCATCTGTGTGCCTATGATCCATTCGATTATGATCCGTTTGATTTTTGTCGGACGGAGTATCCTAAAATCTCCTCCAATGTATTGGAAATGCCTGTCGTTGAGCGTGACCGAGACCGTTTTGATGGGCCGATGACAATAACCATCACCTCTCCTGATGCAGATGTGGACATCCGCTATACCTTGGATGGAAGCGAGCCGTTGGAATCTTCGCCGCTTTATACCAAACCTTTCGTTATAGAAAACACCACGATCATCAAGGCTCGTGCCTTCCGCAGTGGCGATGCCCCATCGTTCACCGCCCAGCTGCGTTGTGATTACGCATACATCACTTCTGTCGTTTTCGACAAGAAACCCAACACTCCGTATAATCACAATGCTTCCAAAGCCCTCTTTGACGGAGAAATGGGTGATGTTAGTGATCTTTCTATAGGTTGGATTGGTTTTTCCGGGGGTGAGATTGGCGCCACGTTCCAACTGTCTAAACCTCTTGACATAGAGGCTGTCTCTGTGCGTTTCGCTCACAATCCCGAAGCATGGATTTTTGCCCCTAAGTCGGTGACGGTATATGTCTCCTACGATGGAGAAAGTTTTATTGATTGGGTCGCAGCTGACATTCCCTATCAGCCAGAAGACAAAAATCAGGCATTGCCAGCCGTGCATACTGTCAGTGTCAAGGCTGATTATACTTCCGTCAAGGCTGTGCGTATCGTGGCTGAAGGTATAGGGCGGATACCTGATTGGCATCGTGCCAAAGGGTTGAAACCATGGCTCATGGTTGATGAGGTATCGGTCAAAGAACGAATGAAATAAAGGGAAATGATATTATGAATCTATTGTTCATAGACTCTTTTCTGCCTATGCTTTTAGATTTGCTGATATGGGTCCTAAAAGCCAGTCTTATCGCTTTCTTTATTTGGATAATAGTTGTGTCATTGCTGAAAGCAGAAGATTCAGCAGGAGTGGTTATTGGCTCGTTCTCCCGGCGAGATTTGTTGAAATACTTCATATTCGCTGAGGGTATTCTGTTTGTGGTGATTCTATTTTTGTTGATACTGTATTCTTTATAGCCTAATGTCAGATACACTCTATAGTCGAACTGAGTTGTTGCTTCAACACGAGGGTCTGGAGCGTCTGAGGTCTTCGCACGTGTTGGTAGTGGGGCTTGGCGGCGTGGGGGGCTATGCCGCCGAAATGTTGTGTCGTGCGGGTGTGGGTCGTTTAACCATCGTGGATGGCGACATCGTCAACCCATCCAATATTAATCGTCAGTTGATAGCTTTGCAATCAACGCTTGGTCAGTCCAAGGCAGTGCTATTCGAACAGCGTTTCCACGACATCAACCCAGATTGCAAGGTCTCTATATGTTGCGATTTTATAAAAGACGAATCCATGATAGAGTTGCTCGCTGCAAGCCATTACGACTATGTGGTAGATGCTATTGATACACTCTCTCCAAAGGTTTTTCTGCTCTTTCATAGTCATCGGTTGGGTCTGCCTACTGTAAGCTCTATGGGAAGTGCTGGCAAACTTGATCCCACTCAGTTGCATATTGCTGATATTTCCAAGAGTCATACTTGCCCGCTGGCAGCTGCGGTTCGCAAGCGGTTGCATCGTTTGGGGGTGTCAACGGGCATCACTGTGGTGTTTTCTACGGAGAAGACCGTAGCACATGCTATGATTGAGGATCCTTCGCAAAACAAACGGACCACTCTGGGTACTATTTCTTATCTGCCACCGGCTTTTGGTTGTGCTTGTGCCTCGGTAGTCATTCGGTCTTTATCTCAGACAACAGAATCATGATTATGAGACAACTGTATATTGTTTTGGCCTGTATGGCTATTCTTTTTTCGGCATGTCGGGCAGATTTTAGCCCTAATGCGGAATGGAAGGAAATCCCATCGGTCTATTGTCTATTGGATCAGGACGACAGTGTGACCTATGTCAGGGTGCAGAAGTGCTATTTAGGTGACGAGAATCTGAAACAGTATGCCACTATCGCTGATTCGTCCAATTATGGGCCGGATGAGTTATTGGTCCGCATCTTTGTCTGGGCCAGCGAAGACGCTATGTCGCAGGCTGATGCTGCGCCGTTAAAAACACTCGATTTCGCCTATCAGCTTCGCACAGATAAGCCAGCTGGAACTTTTTACGCTCCTGATCAGCCAGTCTATTGCCATGTCAATAAGCCTGGCGATTTAAATCCTGATTATACTTACCAGTTAGTCGTCTCTAAGGCGGCTACGGGCCAAGTCATTTCACGGGCAACCACTCATCTTATTGGCGATTGTGCCAAGACAGTCTGGTTAGAGTCTCCTCATCCATCCATCTTGGGACGTTCGTTCAATTTCCGTAAAAATCGTGGCTGCATCATCTCATGGTATCCTTTCCCTCGGGGGCGCCGTTATCAGATTACTTTAGGGTTCCGCTATCGATGTCAGTATGTCCAGCCGGAAATATTGCGTGGCATCAGTATGACTTGCCCAGATGTGGTGAGCGATTTTTCCGAGAGCGAGCTCTACAGCACCATGTCTCAAGACACCTATTTTACCAACATAGCCAACGCACTGGCATCTGATACTACTACCAAAGTGTATGTTGATACGCTGTCCATCACGCTCTTTGTATGCAATGAGCCTCTCAATGCCTACCTCAACTCTATTGACATGATGAATGGCTCTCTGGAGCAAAACCAGCAGGTCTATACCAATATTGAGGGTGGGGTAGGAGTCTTTGGAGCTCGTCGCACCCATCTGTCACTCCTTGTACCCACCGACAATTCTGATGTCGGCCCTACGGGGATGCACTTCCTTTTGGAAAAACTCCATGTGGGTTTTGGTAAATAGTAAAAAATGACACATATGGAATATAAGAATTTTTTTGCTGTGGATTTAGGTGCCACCAGTGGTCGGACGATGTTGGGGACACTATCCGAGAATCGTTTGCAACAACGCGAACTAACCCGTTTCCCCAATCCGATTATCAATATTCATGGACGGATGTATTGGGATATCTTTGCCCTTTACAGCGAGGTTGTTAAGGCTTTGAGGCTCTGTGCCGAGCAAAATATCCATATCGATAGTATCGGTATAGACTCTTGGGGTGTGGACTTTGTCTGTTTTGACCGCAATGGTGTCCCGCTATCCAATCCGCACTGCTATCGTGACCCTTATACACAGGGTGCTATGGAGGATGTTTTTCAACATATTTCCAAACGCCAGCTATATGCCAAGACAGGAATACAGTTCATGGATTTCAATTCCATTTTCCAGATGTATGTCCAGCATCGGGCGGCAGAAGAATCTTACCTTCGTGCCTCCAAAATCCTTTTTATACCCGATGCACTTTCCTATATGCTGACAGGGCAGGCTGTTTGCGAGCAGACCATCTTTTCCACCTCCCAATTGCAGAATGCGGCATCCGGAGGCTGGGCGGATGCTGAGTTATGTGGCTTGGTAGGTCTCTCTGCTGAACGCATGGGACGTCCTGTGCTGCCAGGCCAGCCAATAGGCGAGTTGACCGAAAATGTTCGGCATCTGACGGGACTCAATTATCCCGTACCCGTTTTTGCTGTGGCAGGCCATGACACTGCCAGTGCTGTAGCGGCAGTTCCAGCTCAGGATGCCGAATTTGCTTATCTCAGTTGTGGCACTTGGTCGCTACTTGGGGTCGAAACACCGTCTCCTATTCTCTCCCAGCAAGCCTATGACATGAATTTCACTAACGAGCAAGGTGTTTTTTCTTCCACTCGATTCCTAAAGAATATTTGTGGTTTGTGGCTGCTCTCAAGCTGTCAGTCCGAATGGGTAGATGCGCCAAAGGATGTGGCACGACTGATAGATGAGGCCATGTCATCACCTTCTTGTGGCACGATTATCAACCCTGATGACCCTCTTTTTGCCAGTCCCAAGTCCATGCTGCAGGCCATTGGCACCTATTGCTCTTCCCGTGGACTCGCCATCCCTCATGGCTATGCCCAGACCACTCGCTGCATCTTTGAAAGTCTGGCCAACCGCTACCGAGAAGTGCTCGATATGCTAAAGACGCTTGCTCCAACACCTATACGCCGACTCCATGTCATTGGCGGAGGTTCTCTTAATGCCCCACTCATGCAACTTACGTCCGATGCTATTGGAATGCCTGTCATTGCAGGACCGGCGGAATGCACAGCCATGGGAAATCTGTTGATGCAGGCTTATGGGCTGGGGCTTGTTTCGTCCCATACCGAACTTCGAACTATTGTGTCCAACTCCATAGAAACCAAGACTTACGAGCCCCGTTAGACGAATGCGTTTTTTTTCGTAACTTTGCAGTCTTGTTGCTTTTATGCCCTTTGATGAGGACACGTTTCAAGAATCAATTGTAAATATAGATATCATGAAAGAAGAATTAGTAAAACAGGCTTACGAAGTGGCGCGTGAACGCTATGCAGAACAGGGCGTTGACACTGAGCAGGTACTTCGTCAGCTCAATGATTTTCACCTTTCCATGCACTGTTGGCAGGCTGACGACGTGGCAGGCTTTGAAGTGCAGGCCGGCGCGCTCGATGGCGGTATCAGTGTCACGGGCAATTATCCTGGCAAGGCTCGCAATATAGATGAACTTCGTGCCGATATACTTAAGGCTAAGAGTCTTATTCCCGGTACGCATCGTCTCAATCTTCATGAGATCTATGGCGACTTTCAGGGCAAGGTGGTAGACCGCAATCAATGCGAACCTGCCCATTTCCAGAGTTGGATGGATTGGGGGCGTGAGCATAACACTATGCTCGATTTCAATTCCACCAGTTTCTCCCATCCTAAGAGTGGCAACCTCAGTCTTTCCAATCCCGACAAGGCCATACGTGATTTCTGGATAGAACACACTATCCGTTGCCGCCGTATTGCCGATGCTATCGGTAAGGCGCAGGGAGATCCCTGCATCATGAATGTTTGGGTTCATGATGGATGTAAGGACTTGTCAGTCAATCATTATATGTATCGCCAGCTGCTCAAGGAAAGCCTTGATGTCATTTTCGCCGAAAATCTGGAACACATGAAGGATTGCATAGAGGGCAAGGTCTTTGGCATTGGCTTAGAGAGTTTCACGGTGGGCTCACACGACTTTTATACTGCCTATGCAGCCACGAGGGGTAAAATCCCCACCATCGACACAGGACATTATCATCCGACCGAGAGTCCTGCCGACAAGGTTAGTGCGCTCCTTCAGTTTGTGCCAGAACTCATGCTGCATGTTAGCCGTCCTATTCGTTGGGACTCGGATCATGTTACACTGATGGATGACCCTACTCAGGAACTGTTTTCCGAAATCGTGCGAGCAGGAGCTTTGGAACGTGTCCATTATGGTCTTGACTATTTTGATGGTGCCATCAATCGCATTGGAGCCTATGTCATTGGTAGCCGTGCTGCTCAGAAGTGCATGACTCGCGCATTGCTTGAACCCACTGCCGATTTATCCAAAGATGAAGTGTCTGGCCGCGGATTCCAATTGCTGGGACGTCTTGAGGAGGCCAAGGCCATGCCGTGGGGTGCTGTATATGATGAGTTCTGTCGTCGTTGCAATGTCCCTGTGGGCGATGCTTTCATCCGAGAGATAGAAGTTTATGAAATCGATGTGACCTCCAAGCGTTAGGAATTGTCTTTTTTGATTTTGTATTTTATCCACTACGTTTATCGATATGATATTCCTTGGCATTCTCATTATCGCCATTGGAGCCTTTTGTCAGTCAAGTAGCTATGTCCCAATCAAAAAGATTAAGGATTGGAAATGGGAGAGCTTTTGGCTTGTGCAAGGCTTGTTTGCTTGGCTGGTATTCCCTTTCCTTGGTGCGCTGTTGGCCATCCCGCAAGGGCATACGCCATCAGATCTTTTTGCCATCTTTAGCAGCCATCCCCGCGAGACATGGCTTACCATATTCTTCGGCATCCTATGGGGCATAGGTGGCCTTACTTTTGGTCTCTCAATGCGATATCTTGGCGTTGCTCTGGGGCAGAGTATCGCTCTGGGCACTTGTGCGGCTCTTGGCGTCATCCTTACGCCTGTGTTCACAGGCAATACGGATAGTCTCACCCTACCAGTCATTGTAGGAGTCGTTGTCACCCTTGTCGGCATAGCCATCATAGGTGTCGCCGGAGGCATGAAGAGTGCCTCGTTGCCCGAGGACGAGAAAAAAAAGACCATAAAGGATTTCAATTTCACAAAAGGATTGTTGGTGGCCCTTCTGGCGGGATTCATGAGCGCCTGTTTCAGCATAGGCTTAGGATATGGCGAGACGCTTGCTTTCAAAGAGTCCAAACCGTTATTCGCCACCTTGCCAGCCACAATGCTGGTGACATTCGGTGGCTTTATTACAAATGCCGCCTATTGCCTTGTTCAGAATTATCGTAACAAGAGTTTTTCTGATTATGCCGATAGTGCGTTGTGGTGGCGCAACCTGCCTTTTTGCGCTTTGGCTGGACTGCTATGGTACAGTCAGTTTTTCGGGCTTAGCCTGGGCAAGGGATTTTTGGTTGATAGCCCTGTACTTTTGGCCTTCAGTTGGTGCATTCTTATGGCTCTTAATGTCACTTTTTCCAATTTCTGGGGCATTGTCCTTAAGGAGTGGAAAGGGTGTAAGACGAATACAATCGTGGTGCTATTGATTGGATTGACTGTGCTCATTGTCAGTTCATTTCTTCCACAACTATTAGCTCGATAAATCAATGAAAGAAGTTATCAATCAAGTAGCTGAAGTAGCGGGCTATCTTTGGCAGAAAGGTTGGGCAGAACGTAATGGTGGCAATATTACGGTCAACATTACCGACTGTGTGGACAATGCTGTTCGCAGCCTTCCTCCATTGCTGCCAGCAATAGCAATAGGCAAACAACTCCCCTTTTTGAAGGGTCAGTTCTTCTATGCCAAAGGCACGGGTAAACGTATGCGCGATTTGGCGCGACGTCCGATGGATAATGGCAGCATCATTCGTATTTGTGACGATTGTGAGCATTATGAGATTGTTGCGGAACATCCTGTCTTGCCTACCAGTGAACTGCCATCGCATCTCGAAATCCAGAACTATCTCATGGCAAGTGGCACACGTTACAAGGCAACCCTCCACACGCATCCCATTGAATTGGTCGCCATGAGTCATAGCAAGCAGTGGCTCGACAGTCATCATCTCACTCAGGTATTATGGTCCATGATACCTGAGACATTGGCGTTCGCCCCATTAGGGATTGGTGTTGTCCCCTATGCGTTGCCAGGCAGCATACTTTTGGCCGAATCCACCCTGGAACAAATCAAGCAGCACGACGTTGTCCTCTGGGAAAAACACGGCGTTTTTGCTGTGGGGGAAGACATCATGGAGGCGTTTGATCAGGTGGACGTTCTAAACAAAGCGGCGGTACTCTACATGACGGCTTGCAACATGGGCTTCACTCCAGACGGTATGAGCCAGCAGTCTGTTCAGGAGATACAGCAGGTGTTTCACCTCCCCACCCATCGGTAGCCCGATGACTAAGTTCAGAAAAATAATTTACCTTTGCAGTTTGTTTTCATTTAGTAAATCGCATCC
The DNA here is from genome assembly GCA_017480145.1 of Bacteroidales bacterium. Classification (GTDB taxonomy): domain Bacteria; phylum Bacteroidota; class Bacteroidia; order Bacteroidales; family P3; genus Colimorpha. The sequence continues at coordinate 42,041 of JAFVBF010000023.1, read as the reverse complement.
CCTATCATGAAATCCATAGCTATACTTACTGGCGGCGGGCCCGCACCTGGAATGAATACCGTTGTGGCTTCCGTTGCCAAAACTTTTTTGCGTGATGGCTTCCGCGTCATCGGTTTGCATTCTGGCTATTCTGCATTGTTTACCACGCAGCCTCGTGTGCAAGAGATAGACTTTCTCCTTGCCGACGAAATCTTCAACAAAGGTGGCTCAATATTGAAAATGAGCCGGTTTAAGCCTACGGATGAAGATTTTGAAAAGCGTTTTAACCTTGATTTTTTCCGGGATAACAATGTGAAATTGCTGGTCACCGTCGGAGGCGATGATACGGCTTCGACTGCCAACCGTGTGGCCAAATTCCTTACAGAACATCAATATCCAATTGCAAATATCCACGTCCCCAAGACCATAGATAACGACCTCCCCCTGCCAGAGGGTCGTCCCACTTTCGGATACAACAGTGCCAAGGACCAGGGACGCATTATTGCAGCTGCCGTAATGGAAGATGCCCGCACGAGTGAGAATTGGTTTGTCGTTAGTGCCATGGGGCGTTCGGCTGGACATTTGGCTATGGGTATTGCAGCTGCATGCCACTATCCCATGGTTGTTATCCCCGAGTTTTTCAACAAGACCGAAATCACTATTGAGAAAATCATCAATATGGTCGTTTCTTGTATCGTCAAGCGTAAACTTATGGGAATTAACTATGGTGCAGCCATGATTTCCGAAGGTGTATTCCATAGCCTTAGCGATGCGGAGATTAAGAAGTCGGGCATACATTTTTCCTATGACGAGCATGGGCATCCTGAGTTGGGAAAAGTGTCTAAGGCCAACATATTTAGTGATTTGCTGGAACGAAAGTTGAAGGAACTTCACATCGGGGTCAAGAGCCGCCCTGTTGAGATTGGCTACAGCATTCGCTGCCATACCCCAATAGCATTCGACCTCACCTATTGCTCCCAGATGGGAATGGGGGTATATCAGCTTTACAATAAGGGATGTACGGGGTGCATGGTCTATGTGGATCACATGGGAGATGTTCGGGCACTGTATCTTAGAGACATTCAGGATCCTGTTACAGGAAAGATTCCTCCTCGACAGGTCAATGTGGAAGCTAACAAGATTCAGTCCTACATCAACGACCTTATGGACTACATTACGCCCGCAGACTACGAGGCAGCCCGACAATACGTCCCCAATCCGGAAGAATACGATTTTAAACGTATTCTCAATTGGCAGTAATCCCCTATGGCCTATTTCAGTTTAGGAATAGGCTCCATCCTTTGTAAGCACACAATCATACCCAATGAGATACATCCTGAAACAATGCTGTCTTTTGATGGCTCTCTCCCTCTTGATAGGAGGAGGCTTTTCGGTTTCGGCGCAGACCAAGAAGCAACTTGAGCAAGAAAAACTGCAGATAGAGAAGCAAATAAAAAAACTCAATGCAGAACTGGCCTCCGCTAAGAAACACACAAAAAACAGCACCGCACAGCTGAATACACTCAATAGAAAAATAAAGGAGCGTACTAAGCTTATTAATAACATCAATTCTCAGATGCGACTACTGGATACCCAGATAGGCCATACTCAGGATAGTATTGACCGATTGCAGGTCCGCATTGATTCCCTTAAGCATGAGTATGGCAATATCATTAGGGTCCTCTACTCCGAGCGGTTTAGCCTGCGTGTCTCTACGTGGGCAATTGCGTCTGATGCTTACAATAAAGCATTTCTGAGACAGAAGTATTTCCAGGAATATTCGCGTTATCGTAAAATGCAGGCTGCGGCTATTCGAGAACGTGAGGCTGAACTAAAGGGTATAAATATCAGTTTGATGAACCAGAAGAGTCAGAAAACTGACCTTTTGGAGCAGGAGAAACGGCAGAAAGAGGAACTTGCCCGCGAGCAGAGTCAGCAGCAACAGCAGGTGCGTCAGTCTCAGAAACGAGAGAAAGATCTCACGGCGCAGCTGTCAAAGAAAGAAAAGGAACGCCGCAAACTCCAGCAGCAGATTCAGAAGATTATCAATGAGGAAATCGAGAAAGCCCGCAAGGCTGCGGAGGCAGAGAAGAGGGCTCGCGCCGAAGCTGAACGTAAGGCTCGTGCCGAGGCAGAGAAAAAGGCTAAGGCCAGCGGCACCCCCGTCAAGCCTGTGTCTCCAGCCCCCAAGTCTGCTCCCACGGCTTCTGAAGCTCTTTCTTCCGACTTCGCTTCCAACAAAGGCAAACTTTCATGGCCGGTATATTACAAAAAGGTCTCCAGAGAGTATGGCCGTTACACCCATGAGTCTGGGGGTGAGAATATGAATAACGGCATAGATCTAATAACGGCAGCTTCGGCGGATGTATTTGCCATTTTTAACGGCAAAGTCACGCGTGTATTTACTTGCCCTAACGGTTCCAAAGGCATTATTGTACGGCATGGTGACTATATGTCTGTCTATGCCAATTTGGGTAGCATTGCTGTCAGCGAAGGCAAACAAGTCTCCACCAAGCAGAAACTTGGCACCGTTCAGGCTGGTTCTGATGGCATTGCAGAGTTCAGCTTCCAGCTATGGAAAGGCACCCAGAGCCAGAACCCTCGCTCATGGCTAAGGTAGTTTGCTGCTTTTTCGAGAAAATTGTAATTTTGCAGTGTTTTTTTACCATATTAATTTGTTCAAGAGTAAATATTAAAGGCATAGTAGTATTATAATAGACATAAAAGCGTTTTTGCTTTCTTTGGGTCTTGGCCGAAATCTGCAAAATTTCAAGTACAACCAAAAAAGAAGCGAGAATGCTTACGGGAAACCGTAGGCTTTCTTTGTTGGTTGTAAGGGTATTGCAGAACCTCGGCTAAGAACAAAAAGCCCGCGGTTCTTTTTTTTGTTGTCTGTTTTCCTGTGAGAAGCAAGCCTTTGGCTTCTGCCCCGCGGCATGGATGATCAATGTCTTTCAAATGGTATATTATTTGTTATGTTTCAAAATTCAAGTAGTAAAAGATGAAGAAAAAGATTGCGGTTCTGATACCTTGCTATAACGAAGGCCTAACCATAGGAAAAGTGGTTCGAGACTTTCGTCGAGAGCTGCCAGAGGCAGATATAGTAGTTTATGACAATAATTCGACTGACAACACTGTCTCGGAGGCTGTCGCGGCTGGTGCTATCGTGGACTACGAACGGCAACAGGGCAAGGGCTGCGTGGTGCGTAGTATGTTTAGGTCGGTGGAGGCAGATGTTTATGTCATGGTTGATGGCGATGATACTTATCCTGCATCCAGTGTTCACGCCCTTATGGCTCCAGTGTTAGACGGTGTGGCAGATATGGCGATAGGAGACCGTCTGTCGAATGGCTCATATTTTAAGGAAAATACTCGTCCCTTCCACGGGTTTGGTAATAACTTGGTGCGATTTTCTATAAACCAGGTCTTTCATGCTCGGCTGACAGATATCATGACGGGCTATCGTTGCTTCTCGCATCGTTTTGTGCGGGCTTTCCCTGTACTGAACAATGGTTTTCAACTCGAAACCGAGATGACGATTTTTGCGCTTAACTATAAGTTGCCTGTTATCGAGGTGCCGATTGATTTCACCGAGCGTCCGGATGGCAGTGTTTCCAAGCTGAATACGTTTGCTGATGGTCGCAGGGTCCTGGCATGTATTTTTGACATGTATCGGCACTATCGCCCTTTGGCATTTTTCTCGTCTGTGGCGGCGGTGCTGGTCTTGATTGGATTGGTTGTCGGAATCCCGCCAGTTTTGGAGTTCGTTGTCTCCCGCTATGTCAGCAAGGTTCCGTCAACCATTTTGGCCAGTGCGCTAATTATCATTGCACTGTTGTTGTATATGTGTGGCCTGATACTGGACAGTGTGGAGAAAAACGAGCGACAGCGCATAGAACAACTCATTAAGCAATAGGATATTTTCTCAAATTCGGCATAACTATGAAGAAAAACAAGGTTTCGCAATCCCCGTCATTTTGGCAATTTCTTCTACAGAAGGAGCAAATCATAGACCTCTCCATACTGTCGGCCGTTTTTCTGGTCATAGGCATATTGATGCGGGTCTTTTACCCGTTCCCATTTTTTTTCCCCGACAGTTATACCTATGTCCATTCGGCGGCCACGAATGCTTATGACATTTACCGCCCCATGGGCTACTCCGACTTTCTCCGATTGCTTCATGGATTCAGCGAGTCGATAGGTTTTGTATTTTGTGCTACCTACACGTTTTATGTGATTGCCTCTTTATTGCTGCTCTTCAGCGCGAAATATATTTTGCAGATACGCCGGCATTGGCTTTTTCTGCTCATGTCGCTGTGTGCCATTCTTTCACCGAGGCTTATCTTCAGTTGCAACTACATTATGAGCGATGCCATATTTTTTATTCTATGCGCCGTTTACGTTACCTCGATGTTATGGATGTTGCACGGTCGGTCGTGGATTTGGACTATTGTCAGTGTTATTGTCCTGTGGTGGATGTGCCGCCTTCGTTACAGTGGGCTTTTCTTTATCCCCGTCAGCATTGTTGTCATGTTGGTCTCATTCGGTGGCTATCGGCGCCCATTAGCCTATGTCATGGCCTGTGTGCCACTGCTGTTTGCTGTCATCTTTTATAACACTGTGAAGCATGAGTATAAAGAGGCTACGGGGGTAGGTATATTCTCTGGCTTCGGGGGATGGCAGAATATGAATAATGCCTTGGTGTTGTTCCCCGAGGCAAAAGAGTTGCCAGCTAAGGGGTTTAAAGGCAATGATGTTCGACGTTTGCACACTTTTATGCAGCAGTGTGCCGACAGCCTCTTCAATGCTTCGTATAGCCTTAGTACGGGCTATATGTGGAATAATAGCCTGCCTCCGAAGTTATATACATACTATCTGTGTGAAACCGAGGGAACACGATATGGCCCACAGTGGGTACGTAATGGTGAACTTTATGGGCGTTATGCTTCACAACTTATTGCTAAGCGGCCTGTGAGTTATTTGTGTCGATTCTTTTTGCCGTCGTTATGGAGCAATACGGAGTTCTATCCTTTTTTGGAGGAGAATATTGTTTTTGTCAACGAGAAAATGTTTAGAGACTATTATCATGTGGAGGAAGATTCCCATACGCAGCAATGTCATTTCTTTACCCGTATAGCGGATCCCATTCGTCGCGTTACCCAGCCACTACATCTGATGCTTGTCTTTCTGGCCGCGGTTTATTTCTGCATCACCATTCGCAGAGAGAATTTCTCCGATAAGCGTTTCCTCTGTCAGCTTTGCCTGTTGCTTTCTTTTGTCATTATCTTGGGTGGTCAGGCTGTCTCGTCGCCCAACACCACGTGGCGATACACGATGCCATTCTACCAGTCCTCTATTATCTTCATATTTGCCTGCCTCAATCACCTATGTGAGCGACTTCGTCCTTAGAGGCTAATGCAGCGCTTTTATAGATGAAAAACCCTCTTGATTTGTTGTAAGTCGCGCATTCCGTACATCTTTTCATTTATACTGGCGGCTTGATCTGATTGCAGGATATTGATGAAGCGTTCTTGGATTGACGCCGTCTCAATGAGTTTTATGTGATAACTGCGCATATCATCGAGATTTTGTATTTTCTCGGTGTACTCATAGTCTTTGCGTAGTGTCTTGTAGGCAATGTATATGTTTGCATATCGTTTCTCATAACCATCAATAAGTTTGTCGTTAGCAGCAATGGCTTCCCGGCTTCGCTGAATCTTCATGCAGGTCTCCTGGGTGAAGATAAAGTCTCTTAGCACACGTATGGCAGCCTGAGCCTCTTCTTCACTTTGCAGGCTGGTGGTGATCGAGGCCTCTTTCTTGATGGCTTTATATCCATTGATGAACACTTTGTCGGCATCAGGCGATTCGGTTAGATAACGATCTGTCCGGTCAATAGAGTCCCTCAGACGTATGATGGTTTCAAAATTGTCCTGCATCTGCTCATACTCGCTCAATCGTTGATCATATTCCTCATATTGGTCAATCGTTGTGAACGAGGGAATCAGATTCTGATTTTGTACATAATACTGGTATGTTGCACTGATTTCTAAGCAGTTTTTAGGACAGTTGCGAACGATTGCCTCACTCCGTCTGCGCATTTTTTCTATCCTGTCATAGTTTTTCAGGTAGATATGTTGCATCGTGATGAAGTTTTGAAGGTCGGTGATAAAACTTATACTCTCATCAATACGGTTAAAGGCAGGCATGGTGTTTATCATTGAAAGATGCCGTTGGTAGGCTTTGGCAATGTCTCCATATCCTTTGCTATACAGGTGGATGATGCTGTCGCTGTATTGTTGTATGCTATCTCTGAGGTCTATAGCCTGCATATAGTGCTGCTGTACGGTCATGATGTCGTTCAGTTGCGTCACGTAGTTGCGGTAGCCTCTTATTGTTGAGAAATTGATGGGGGCAGAGTTGTGAGTGAAATTACGTAGGTATGAACGAAAAATATCTGTGGCATTAGGCTCTGCATGATTTTTTAGTTGTTGGGGAAACTGGCTAATACGGAGGCTGAAACTGCTGTCACATAGGATGTTGGTCAGCAGGTTCTCTTGCATCCATTGCAATTCTGATAGTTCGTTGATGGTATTTTCGCTACTGTGGGAGGGCAAGATGGATTTCTGATTGTAGATGGACACGTAGGCATAGTATATGTCCTTGTACTCCTTGGCCAGGTTTTTATCTGTCGGACGGTTGCGGGTGCATCTGTCAGTAATGCTGTCGTGCAGCATGTCTATCTCGTCTTTCAAGGCGTTGGCGCGCAGTTCTAAATCGTCCTGACGTTGCTTTGCGGAGGCTTCTTCTATGGAAAGTGCTTCATTGGCAGATACTTTCATTCTGGTCTGTTCCAATGAGAGGTAGTACTGGCTATAGCGTGCTGCGGTCATAGAAAGTTGCTGTAACTTTAGTTCATACAGGGCAAAGTCGTGTACTCCCTTTTGGCTGCTGAGCATGATGAGTCCATCTCGCTGTGGATAGTCATTACGTAGTGTTATAATCATGGACTGTGCCCGTGTGTTGATATTGGCGCATGTGGATGCCTTTGCTATATAGTTGTCCGTCTGGGTCATGATATAGCTGATGAACACATTGGTGTCTTGAATGAAAACGGCAGGGACACCGTAGTCCGATGAGATGTCAAGCACAGATACTTTTTGTATCTCTTGGGCATTCATATTTATTGATAGGACGAAGCCTATCAGGAAAATGGCTATGTGTCTGTGTCTCATAAGTCCTTATTCCTCGTTGTCTTGCGTAATGATGTCTTGTGTAATGCGGCAGGGGGTGATCTGATTCACTTTCTCCGCATCATAGGGCTGTTGCAGGCGTATATAGTTGTCTGTAAATCCTGCCATCATCCCCTCTTTGTTGTTGCTTTCCCATAGTACGGGGCGAGTTTGTCCCATGTGTTGGTTGTAGAATATCTCTTTTTTCCGCTGGGACAAAGTGTGCAGCACTCGACTCCGCTCCCTTCTCTCCTCCATTGGCACTTTCCCTTCCATCCGCAGTGCGGCAGTGTTGGGACGTTCGGAATAGGTGAAGATGTGTAGGTATGAGATTGGAATGCTTTCAACAAATTGGCAGGCTTCGTCGAACTCGCTTTGTCCTTCGCCATTGAAGCCGGCAATGATGTCGGCGGCGATGCAGGCGTGGGGCATTACCGTTTTGATGCGCTCCAGCTTGCGGGCGTAGAGGGAGGTGTCGTACCTTCGATGCATCAAGCGTAGAACTTTGTCGCTGCCGGCTTGGAGCGGGATGTGAAAGTGGGGGAGGAAGGCCCTGGACTGGGCCACGTAGTCAATGATTTCGTCAGTGATGAGGTTTGGCTCGATGCTCGAAATACGGTAACGGAGTATTTCTGGTATGGTATCCAGCTGTTTTATTAGTTCAAAAAAAGTCTCGCCATGGGCAGCACCGAATGTGCCAGTATTAACCCCCGTTAGTACCACTTCTCGCGCCCCGGTAGCCGCAATTTCTCGCGCCATGGCAACCGTCTCGGCTATGGTAGCACTGCGCGATCGGCCTCTGGCAAAGGGTATCGCGCAATAGGTGCAGAAGTAGTTGCACCCGTCTTGAATCTTAAAGAATGTCCGGGTTCTATCCCCCGAGGAATACGAAAGGTCGAAACTGCTGGGTTCCGTTCCGCTGGCTATAAGGACTTGGTCTTTCGCTACCTGCCACTCTTTACTTTCGATGATGGCTTTCAGCCTTTGTTTTTCGTGGTTGCCGAGAATGATGTTCACTCCCTCTATTTGGGCAATCCTCTGTGCCTCATTCTGTGCAAAGCAGCCCACCACGGCAATGATGGCGTTTCCGTTTTGCCTGCGTGCTTGTCGTATGATGGTTCGGCACTTTTTCTCCGCAATGGCAGTGACGGTACAGGTGTTAATAATATATAAGTCTGCGGGGCTGTGATAGTCTACTACTACGGCCCCGTCTTCGACAAACTGTCTTACAATATTAGATGTTTCGGCATAATTGAGCTTGCAGCCCAGCGTGTGTGCAGCTATTTTCAATGGGAAATTCTATTTTTGGGAGGGATGTTGGTGTGTCCGGTCAAATATTCTTTATTCAGCCTCAAGTTCACCAGCTCCTTCTATTTGTATTGATTCAATGGCCTTTATGCAGTCTTCATCAGGGAAAATTTTAAAACTGGGCTTAGGGTCAAGGTCAAGGTAGGTTGCACCATCGGCTCCTCCTTCCTTTATGATGCCTATCACGCAGTCTTTGGCCACCATGGCGCGGCTCTTTTTATTGGCCAGAAAGAAGTGTTCGTTGCCTAATCGATAATAGAGGTTGTCAAAAGGCTCATAGGTGTCAAATTCCTTGCCTTCCATCGTGCATAGCAGTACCTTGTTCTTCCCTTTGGGCACCAGGTAGGCAATATCATACATACTGATGAACTCGGATTCTGGTCTCATGATGCGTATTTTTCGCCCCGACAGATTATCCTCGTTCCATTGTTCTATGACGCTCAGCACCCCCTCTTCGTAATACTTGTATTCTCCTTCCCTCATGCCATTGCGATACTGCCCGTGGCTCACCATGCGCAGGCTGTCGTCAAATTCTATGACATCCCCATCCATGGCCCCGTGGTTATAGTTGCCCGTGATGTATCCCTGCTTGCCCAGTCTCCGCCACCAGCGTCCATGTCGCCGGTTGTCTTGCCAGTGGCTTACTTCGGCGGTGTCACCATTGGCGTTGAAAATAATCTGAATGCCTTCGCGTATGCCCATCCTGTAGTTCGCAATCTTCACCAGGTGGCCTTGTTCGTTGTATAGTCTCCATTCCCCATCGCGGTTCTTCTGATTGAAGAATCCTGTGGCCAGTTTGTGGCCTTTCTCGTCATAGGCTTCGTGGCGACATCGTTTCCCGTCAGGCTCAAATTCATTCAGAATGCGCAGCGTGCCATCAGGATAGTAGTATCGAAAAGTCCCCACCTCATGTCCGTCCTTGAAGTCGCCTTCAAAGATTTTAGATCCGTCTTTGTCGGTCTTAATCCAGTGCCCTTGTTTGCGCCCCTGTTTGTCAATGAGATTCTGTGCCTGCGCCGAGGCAGAGATGACAGTTAGAATAACCAGTAATGAAGTTACTATTCTTCTCATGTAATGGATTGCTATTATTTACTATTTATACTTTTTTATGAGAAACGCCGTTTATGAAACATTATTGTTTCAGTCATGCGCTGCCTCTCTCATTTTTTATCTCTTACAATTCTTTTGTGCTGGCTTTTTTCTGTATGCTCTTTGTCGGCTCAGGGCATAGTTGAGGGAGTGGTACGCTCTTCTGACGGAGGACCAATTGAGTTCGCCTCTGTCGGAGTACTTGGACTGTCTTCTCCAAAGGGAACAACCACCGATGCAAAAGGTCGTTACACTCTCAGGATTCTTTCTGCGGATAGCATCACGCTTCGATTCTCAGCCACGGGCTTCGAGCCGTTATCCATACGACTGTCACTGACGGACGAGCAACGATTGACCTATAATTGTGTTTTAACGCCTCAGACTACGCAACTGCGTGAGGTTGAGGTTCGTGATGATAAAAATCGGTCCACGTCGTTTACTCAGATTGATACTCGCAAACTGGATGATGCTGTCGGACCGCAGGGTGGGGTAGAGAGCCTGTTGAAAACACTGCCTGACGTGAGTTCAAACAACGAGATGTCTTCTCAATACTCCGTTAGGGGAGGTTCGTTTGATGAAAATTTGGTTTACATCAATGGCGTGGAACTATATCGCCCCATGTTGGTACGGAGTGGTCAGCAGGAGGGCATGAGTATCATCAATCCAGACATGGTAGATCATATTTTGTTCTCTCCAGGAGGTTTTGATGCTACAGCGGGCGACAAGATGTCTTCCGTATTGGACATTACCTACAGCCGGCCATCCCAGTTCTCTGGACGTGCTTCGGCATCGTTTTTGGGGGGCTCGGCTCACGTGGAAGGTTTGGTGGCTCAACGTTTTTCCTATAGTCTGGGATTCCGCCATCACTCCAACCGATATCTCTTCTCTACGCTTGATACAAAAGGGGCCTATCATACGTCTTACACCGATTTGCAGGGGGGGGTCTCCTATCGGTTGTCCGAACGACTCGACCTCTCGTTGCTGGCTCTATGGAGCCGCAATCGCTACGGTCTTGTTCCCGAAACTCAAACTACGACTTTCGGCAGTTTTATGCAGGCATTCGAACTGGATGTCTATTTCGATGGACAGGAATTGGATGGCTACAACACGATGTTAGCAGCCTTGACTCTTGATTGGCATCCAACCGATTATAGCCAGATTCGTTGGATTACGTCGGCGCAGGCTGGCAATGAACAGGAATATTATGATATTCAAAGCCAATTCTGGCTCTATGAACTTGGGCTGTCTGCCGAGTCGGAGGTAGAGCGTTTTGATCGTGGGGTGGGTACTTTCCTCGAACATGCACGCAACAGACTGAATACTTCTATTTTTGCAACAGAACTGCGGGGAACACATCATGTGAGACTGGGAGCATGGCATTGGGGCATCAAGGCTCAGCTGGAGCAGGTGAACGACCGTATGCGCGAGTGGAAATGGGTGGATAGTGCGGGCTTTGCCGTGCCTGTGGTACGGCAGCCGTATGGCAATGCTGGCAATGCCCCGGTATCTCCCTTGTTGCAACAGTTTTGTAATGCTGCTAACGAGGTTACTTCGTTCCGTCTGCCTGCTTACTTGCAGAGGGACGTCAGTTGGACGACGCGTCGTCATACCGATATAATGGCTACGGCCGGTGTCCGTACTCAGCTATACCACCTCGGAATGTCTTATTCTGGCAAGGATAGCACAGCTTCGCAGGTGGTGGTCAGTCCTCGATTTACGTTGAGCATTAAGCCCCAGTGGGAGCATGATATGCTCTTCCGTACGGCGGCTGGTATTTATCACCAACCCCCGTTCTATCGCGAATATCGCTATGCCAGCGGAATCCTCAATCCCTCAGTATGCAGCCAGACCTCATATCAGGTTATGGAGACTTTTGATTGGAATCTTCGCTTGTTTCGCAAACCTTTTCGATTCACGGCCGATGCCTACTACAAATACCTCACGAACCTCATCCCCTATACGATAGATAACCTCCGTATTCGCTATGATGCCGAAAACAATGCAGTGGGCTATGCTACAGGTCTCAGTCTTCGTCTTTATGGAGAGTTTGTTGAAGGTTTGGAGTCCTGGGCTAGTGCCTCCTATATGTTTACCCGTGAGAACATTGAGGGCGACGGGCTGGGCTGGCTCTCTCGCCCAACAGACCAGCGTCTGTCTTTCAAAATTTTCTTTCAAGACTATATTCCCTCGTTCCCGTGGTGGCGCATGAGCGTGAATTTTGTCTATGGCACTGGCACTCCGGTCACCTTCCCCTATCAGAAAGACCGTTCGCAAGAACATCGCTTGCCCGCCTACTTCCGCGTTGACTGGGGCAATACGGTTCAACTGTCTCGCATCCGTGGGGCTGATCGCTGGCGGCTTTTTCGATATGTGGACGATGTTCTGATTGGCTTAGAGGTGTTCAACCTATTCAATTATCGTAACGTTGTCTCCTATATTTGGGTGGCCGACTACGAGAATACCTATTATCCCGTGCCCAATTACCTCACGGCGCGGCAGGTGAATGTGAAACTTACAGTAACCTTTTGATACGTTATGGAAAATCTATCGCCAGTAACCTATGACTTTCCTCACGGTGGGGTCATTTATGGATATCCCTCGTCAGCCTTAGATATTGTCAGGGTTTCATTGTCCTTTGAAGCAGGGTCATTCTATCAGCCGCAGATGCTTGTGGCCGATGCTGCCAGCAAACTTTTTTCCGAGGGAACGCGACGTTGTACCCCGCAAGAGGTTGCCGAATTTTTAGACTATCGTGGCATCATGCTCGAAAAATCTAAAGACACCTACACCAACGACATTTCGGTGTATATGTTGAGAAAATACGCACACGAGATGCTCCCAATGCTTCATGAAATGCTCACACAGCCACGGTTCGCCAAGCAGGAGTTTGAGGTCTATCTCAGCCAACAGCGACAGCGCATACAGATGCAGATGCAGCGAACCAATTCGTTGGCATACCGTTATTTTCATCAGGCACTTTATGGGGAGGAACATCCGTTGGCCCGCTATGCTACTGTCGAAGATGTAGACAGGCTATCTCTCAATACGGTTGAAGACTTCTTTTACAAATACTTTTCTCCAAATCAGGCCCACATTATATTGTCTGGAGGTTTTAATGCAGACATGGTGGAACAATGCCATGCGCTGTTTGGTGGAACGCCTATGGGAATTGGTGACCTAACTCAATGCACAGTGCCTCCCTCTCCGTCATCACAACGTCGGCATCATGTCTCTATTCCATCGGCACAGACTACTATCCGTATTGGCCGACTGCTACCTCTCTCGTGGAATTCGCCCGATTATGCGCCCTTCATGGTCCTTAACACTTTGCTTGGTGGCTATTTTGGCTCACGCCTTATGTGCAACATTCGTGAGGACAAAGGTTATACTTATGGGGTTTACAGTGCCACGGCTTTAGGTCGTGACGACGTGAAGTTTTTTCTTACTATGGATGTAGGAAATGATGTGGTTCATGCTGCGGTACAAGAGGCTTACAACGAGATGGATAGGCTTTGCCAGGAGCGAGTTTCCGAAGAGGAACTGTCCATGGTGTGCCGCTACATGGAGGGCGATTTTATACGCACGGTTGACGGTGTCTTCGAGCGCGGCGAACGTTTCCTTCAGATGGCAACTGCTGGCATATCAGAGCAATTTACTGATGATTACTTCAATGCTCTCCGTACTGTGACCCCAGACGATATCCTTCGGTTGGCTCAGCAGTATTTGACCCCAGATGCTATGTTTGAAATCTGCGTTGGTGCCGGAGTATAGTTCAACGAGCTTTGATGGATTAATTGTTCTATCTTGACAGCCTTAGTCTTACTGTCAAAAAAGGGAAAAGAATGATTCCATTCACGCCGTGGCAGTCCTATGTGGGTTATCTGCGACGGTTGTTATTAATAAAAAAGAAAAACAGAATGGCCGTGACAATTGCCATGGCTCCTACAATAATCCAAAAAGCCGTGGTGCTTGTTGTGAACGGAAAGTCCACGTTCATGCCAAATAGTCCCGTGATTACCGTTAGAGGGAGCATGATGGTGCTAAAATAGGTGAGTACCATCATGATGTCATTGGTTTTGTTTGCCTGCAACGAGTCGAATGTCTTGGAGAGGCCTTCGATCAATTCGCCGTAATCTTCGATGGAGTCAAACATCTTTTGGTACAGGTCCAGGATATTGCCCCAGTAGTCCTCCATATCCAATACTTCGGGATTCACAAATCCTTTCACCCCGCCACTCTCAAACATGTGTAGCACACGTAGCTGCGGTTTGAACGTGGTGTTTAGCAGAATGATATTTCTTCGGGTGATAGAAATCAGTTCGATAATGCTGCGGGCTCGTTTATTGAAAATGTCATAGTTGATTAAATCCACTTCTGCACCCACGCGCATGATGAGCGTGAAGGTCTCCTTCATGAGTCGCTCCAATATGTGATATAATAGCAAGTCACTGGATGACAGTTTCTCTTGAGTGGATTCATCCCCTTCAGACAAGTCATCCTTTATCTCGTCAAACAGTTGTTTCACCACCCAATGCGACCTGTCAAGAGAGATAATGAAATCCCGTCCCCAGAAAATTTTCACCTCCCGGATGCGAATAAATTTGTTCCCTTTGTCAAAGTAAGGAAAATGGAGAATTAAGAAATAGTAATCATCGTACTCGTCAATCTTGGGACGCTGGTTGGTCCCACGGCAGTCCTCAATGTCTAAAGGGTGGAACTGGTATTCTTCCAGTAAATAGCGGTAATCTTCTTCGCTCGCATTCGTGATGTGTTGCCATTTCAAGGACTGATGTTCTATCGTCTCTATCATGGGTTCCTCCCTTCTTTTTTGTCGATCACTATGGTGGTCAGGATTCTACATTCGAGTAATGGTTAAAATTTCGCCTGCAAAGATACGTTTTTTTTTCTGTAGATTCGATTTCCGAACGCAATGGTATTCGGCAGGGAATGTAATCCTTCCTTTTTCTTCCCCTCTCATGCGACGGGAGCGGAAGGTTATACTGGACGTGGAAGGTAACAGAATGTTGAGATAGTCGCTCTCTGTTTGGCTCATGAGCCTTGTAAAGGGATGTGTTTGCCGTAGAACCGAATCAGTGTATGTCTGCTAACTATATGTGTAATAAAACCGGCACCTTATGGATGCCTCTGCATTCTCGTTTAAAAATAATTCTTTAGAAGTTTTCCTCCCTCATATTCGAAATAATGCTTACTTTTGTTTTAATAATTAATTCCTATAAATTACATAAAATATTATGGCTACAATAGTTACGGAGCAGAATTTTAACGATATACTCCATTCTTCTACCGTGGTGATGATTGATTTTGGCGCCACATGGTGCGGCCCGTGCAAGGCTTTGGCTCCCACCATAGAAGAGATTGCTACAGAGTACGAGGACCGGGCCGTCGTGGGCAAGGCGGATGTGGACGAATGCCCTGACCTCTCAGCCCAGTTCCGCATTCGCAACGTTCCTACGATTCTTTTCTTTAAAGGCGGCGAGGTCGTCGACAAAGTGGTTGGCAACGTGCCTAAAGCCCAGTTGACCGACAAGTTGAACGCCTTGCTTTAATGCCGGGTGTTCTCCGAGTTAGAAAAATATAAATCGCTTGACTTCTTTGCCCGTCAAGTTGTTGAAGGGTTTGTTACGGGACTTCACAAAAGCCCCTTTCATGGTTTCTCTGTAGAGTTTGCAGAGCATAGGCAGTACAACCCAGGCGAATCCACTCGTAACATCGACTGGAAGTTATATGCCCGTACTGACCGACTCTTTGTCAAGCGTTACGAAGAAGAAACCAACCTTCGATGCCAGCTTGTGATAGACCAGAGTAGTTCCATGTTTTTCCCAATCGAAAGGCATGGCAGCCTGTCCTATCCGAACAAACTTACATTCTCTGTCTACGCTGCCGCACTTCTGGTCGAATTGCTTTCACGTCAGCGTGACGCTTTCGGCCTCACCTTGATTTCTGAGGGTGTAGACCAGCAGACAGAGGTTCGCAGCAGTGCTACTCATAAACAGCATATTTTCCATCTGTTAGAATCCGTGTTACGTCAGCCTATGGATGCCAGTCGTGCTCGGCGCACAACATCCATTGCGGATAGTTTGCATCTGACGGCAGAGCGCCTCCATCGGCGCTCGCTGGTAGTGATATTTACTGATGCTTTTGTACGTTCTGATGAGGAAGAGGCTTTGATGGGAGCGCTGCGGCATTTGCGGCATTGCAAACATGAGGTCCTATTGTTCCATACCATTGACAGGCGTCTTGAGATGCAGTTTGATTATGGCAGTCGCCCCACCGAGTTTATTGACCTCGAAACGGGGCGTCGGCTGAAAGTCCAGCCCGCTGAAGTCGCCGAACGCTATCGTGCTGCTGTGGCTGCACAAGAGTCTCATCTGCGCCAGCAGTCCATACAGTACCACATTGACTTCCATTCTGTTGATGTCGCTCAGGGGTTCGAGCCTATTATGCTGCCGTTCCTTCTCAACAGGGGACGCCATTACTAAGGCGGTACTATTCTTTTTGTTTTGAGGAAGACATAGGCTTCTTCAAAGTCTTCTGGTGTCAAAATGGTTTGTGATTCATCGTTTTTGTGTGGTCGTATGGCTGGCAAATACCATTGGCTTTCCCTCGTGTGGTGCATTATGGTTGGCATGTCCTTGGGGTAAGAAAAAATTTGCCTGTCTGCAATAAATTCTGTATCTTTGCAATTTAATTACCTAAATAAATCAAAATGAGTCAAAAGAGATACACTTTGGTCATCAATCCTGGTGCCACATCGACAAAGGTTGCCGTGTATGACGGCGAGGCTGAAATTGTAACTGAAAACATCACGCATCCTATTGAGGAAATCAAGATGTACAAGGAGGTCGCTGATCAGTTTGACTACCGTAAGGGGGCGATTCTGGAAATGGTGAAAAAGAATGGAATTGACTTAAAAGATATCGCCATCGTCATGGGACGTGGTGGTCTTACCCGCCCTTGTGCCAGTGGTACTTACCGTGTCAATGAATTGATGAAGCAAGAATGTCGCGAGGGTGTGCAAGGCAAGCATGCCTGCAACCTTGGAGCTTTGATTGGCGACTCCATTGCTGTCGAACTGGGCTTGGATTGCGCCTATATTGCTGATCCGGGCATTGTGGATGAGCGTCCCGATTATGCTCGTTTGAGCGGGCATCCGGTTTTTGATCTCGACCCGACCCGTGAGGGGACTATATGGCACTGCCTTAACCAGAAGATGACCGCTAAACTGTATGCCCGTGAGTTAGGCAAGCGTTACGAGGACCTTAACCTCATCATTGCCCATATGGGCGGCGGTGTCAGTGTGGCAGCACATGATCATGGTCGCACTGTCGAAGTGAACAAGGCCCTCTGTGGTTTCGGCCCATTTTCTCCCACCCGTAGCGGCTATATCTGCACAAGCAAACTCGTGGATGTCTGTTTTAGCGGCAAATATACCAAGCCTGAAGTTATCAAGATGGTGACCGCGGAGGGTGGTTTTGTGGCCTATCTGGGCACCAATGATGCCTACGAGGTGGAAAAGAAGGCTATTGCAGGCGATGAGCGTTGCAAACTTCTGGTTGATGCTTTCTGCTATCAGGTGGCTCAAGAGATTAGTAAGTGTGCAGCTTCTTTGAAGGGCAAGGTCGACGGCATCCTGCTCACTGGCGGCATCGCTTACAGCAAGCCTTGGATGGCTCAGATTACCGAGCAAGTGGAATGGATTGGTCCTGTCAAGGTTTATAAAGGCGAGAATGAGATGCTGGCATTGGCCATCTGTGGCAGGGAAATTTTAGACGGCACTGCCGAAATCAAAGAATACGTTTAATCAAAAGAGGCTCGCCGAAGGATATCTTTCTGTGTGCCATCTGTCTATCTCTTTATAGTATGAAAAAGACCCTTTTCGCTTTGGCATTTGTTTCGCTGGCCATTGCTGGCATGGCTCAAAAAAACACGCCATCCTACCCATTGAAAACATTCATCGATTCTGCCTCCTATGCAATCGGTCGCGACATCTATAACACGTGGGAGCAGCAAAACCTCGGACTCAATTATGAGGTCGTGGCTCACTCCTTGCTTGATTGTGTTAGCGGCGTGAACAACTGGGGCGATGACGAACTACGGATGCTTCTGATGCGTTTTCAGCAGTCATTTGAAAAAAAACAGAAGGCCAGTGTACAGGAGAATATCGATAAGGGCAAGGAGTTCATGAAGAAGAACGCCTTGGATAAGTCGGTAAAGACCACCGAGTCTGGTTTGCAATACAAAGTGGTGAAAACTGGCAATGGCAAAAAGCCCAAGGCTGATGATGTCGTGAAAGTCCACTATACGGGTAAACTGATTAGTGGGCAGGTGTTCGACAGCAGTGAGGAACGAGGGGAGCCAATCTCTTTCCCCCTGAATCAGGTCATTCCTGGATGGAGCGAAGGGGTTCAGCTCATGGACGAAGGTTCTACCTACATACTATACATCCCCTATCATTTGGCCTATGGAGAGCAGCAGGCAGGCATGATTCCTCCAGGCTCAACTATTATCTTTGAGGTACAACTGCTGGAAATCATGTCGGACAGCAAGTCTGAAATGATTAATTATTAACCGCCTATTGACAGCGAAGGGATATACCCTCTAATGTAGAAAAGGAGCCTTATGACTCCTTTTTTTTAAATCATCGGGAATGAACACTATTGGAACTTTATTCCGCCTCACAACTTTTGGTGAGTCACATGGCGAAGCCATAGGCGGGGTCATTGATGGCTGCCCGTCGGGAGTTCCTCTTGATTTTGCTAAGATAGAGCACGACTTGCACCGTCGCCAAGGCGCCCCCTCTCAAGGGGCTACGGCACGGCGAGAGACCAACCATGTCGAATGGCTGTCTGGCTTGCTTGATGGCGTTACGCTTGGTACACCCATAGCCTTTATTGTTCGCAACACGGATGCCCGCACGTCCGATTATCAGGCATTGCAATCTTGCTATCGCCCCGGCCATGCTGATTTTACCTACGAACATCGTTTTGGTTTGCGCGACTGGCGTGGCGGCGGCCGCGCTTCCGCCCGCGAAACGGTTTCTCGCGTGATTGCCGGATCCGTTGCACGGCAGTTGCTCCAGCAAAAGGCCATTGCTATTACTTCTGAGGTGGCATTGCCTAAAATGGATGCTATAGATGATTCTTATGGCGGCATTGTGGAGTGTACTATTGCGGGAGTTCCCGCAGGTGTAGGAACTCCTGTGTTTGCGCGACTTAATGCCTTGCTGGCTGCTGCTATGATGAGTATCCCGTCCGCCATAGGCTTCGAAATGGGATGTGGTTTTTCATCAACACAGATGACCGGTCGCCAATTTGCCGACGCCTGGCAGTGTGAAACTTTCCCCCAGCAGCCATGTTCGTCCAATCATTGCGGGGGCGTTCAGGGGGGTATTAGCAACGGTATGCCTATCGTGTTTAGAGTAGCATTCCATCCTGTGGTGACACAGCCCGGAGGCATGGAGTGCATTGATTGCAATGGGAGACTCCATTCCATTGTCATTGGTGGTCGTCATGACCGAAGTCATGTCCCCCGAACCGCAGTCATAGTTGAATCCATGGCCGCCTTGATCTTGGCGGATGCTTTGATACAGCAAGGCCTGATATAGCAAATCTAAAAACATTGGATGATGAATCGTTTGTGTATTATTATATTGTCAGTCTTGATATTATCTTCGTGCCATCGTGATTATTTTGTCATCGAAGGGCGGTTGGACAATGGGGCAGGGAAGCCCCTCTATATAGAAGAACTAAGTCCTAATGAACATATTTTTATTGACAGCATTATACTTGACGGGCAAGGCTCTTTTTCCTATCAGTACAAGATGCCCTACCCCTCATTCTACAACCTTCATGCCACGGCTACGGACTATGTTATGCTGTTGCCTCAGAATGGTGAAACCATCTCGTTGACGGGTGATTATGAACATTTGGAAACCAGTTATGAAGTCCGCGGGTCTGTAGGTAGCCTACAGCTTTGGCAGCTACAGTCTTACAGCAATGACGGCACTGAGCGTTTGAAGGAAATCGTCAGCCTCGATCAGTTGAATCAGCAACAGTGCGAAGGCGACACCCATGCTTATCGGCAGGCGAAACGTTACACCGATTCACTCTACTGGGATGTCTATACTGAACAGTCCGACTACGTAAAACAGTTTCTTTCAGAGCATCGGGGCTCTTTGTCCACGCTCATTGCGCTCTATAAGCCTTTGGGTCGCGACCATGCGCTGATAGACATTAATCGTGACCCGTCTTTGCTGAGTTATTACGACGATGTTTTAGGTGGTCTGAAAGAGTCTATGCCCGAAAATCCACATACGGTTCATTTCCAAAACTCTGTGGCTCATCTGCACCATCTGTATGAGCGTTATCAGCAGCAACAGGGAGTTTCTATCAATGTTGGGGAGTGACGCCATGCGAGACAAGGTCTATTTTCTCACCGATGCCCACTTAGGTGCTGGCGACGATAGCTTGCTTCGTGAGCATCAACTCTGCCGGTTTCTTGATACCATTAGAGGCGACGCTCGGATGCTGATTTTATTGGGCGACATGTTCGACTTTTGGTTCAGTTATCGTCATGTAGTGCCTCGGGGGTATATACGTTTTCTTGGCAAACTGGCCGAATTGGCTGACGATGGGGTCGAATTGCATTTCTTCGTTGGTAATCACGATATGTGGATATTCGATTACTTAGAACAGCAGATGAACATCGTAATGCACAATGAGCCCGAGTTTATGGAAATTGCCGGTAGGCACTTTCTGGTGGGTCATGGTGATGGGCTGGGGCATTTAGACCGCCATTACGATCGTCTGCGATGCATCTTTCGCAGCCGCATGAACCAGCGCTTATTATCAATGCTTCCAGAGTGGATTACTTTTGGTATTGCTTGTGGATGGAGTCATCGCAGTCGTCTGTCGCATGGTGATGATGTGGCTCGCTATTTAGGGGACGAACGGGAAGGTATCGTCATCTATTGTCGCGAGCAGATGCTGGCTGTCTCCATAGATTACTGTGTTTTTGGCCATCGCCATACGCCTCTCGCTCGTGAGATTGTGGCCGACAATGGGGCTAAAAGTTTATATGTTAACGTTGGAGACTGGCTGGTGCATCGTTCTTATGCTGTCTTTTCTCCTTCGGAGGGACTTCGTCTTTGCGATTGGATGCAGACAGCGGATAATTCCTTATCCGTATAGTCTTGTCACAGACAATCTCGAAAAAAATACGATATTATTAACCAACAATAAAACATCAATATGGATACAGCATTAATAGGTTGGTCGCGTGCGCAGTTCGCCATGACAGCTGCCTACCATTGGCTTTTTGTCCCATTGACGCTCGGTCTGGGCATAATCATGGCGGTTATGGAGACATTATACGTCGTCAAGAAAGATGACTTTTGGAAGCAGACGGCCAAGTTTTGGCAGAAGTTGTTCGGCATCAACTTTGCTGTGGGAGTTGCTACTGGCATCATCCTCGAATTTGAATTTGGAACCAACTGGAGTAATTACTCTTGGTTTGTGGGCGACATTTTTGGTGCCCCACTGGCCATTGAGGGTATGCTGGCCTTTTTTATGGAGTCCACGTTCATGGCTGTCATGTACTTCGGGTGGAAAAAAGTCAGTAAGGGATTTCATCTCACCTCCACATGGCTTACGGCGGTTGGAGCAGCTATTTCTGCCCTGTGGATTCTGATTGCCAACGCTTGGATGCAACATCCTATGGGAATGGAGTTCAATCCTGACACCGTGCGTAATGAGATGGTGGATTTCTGGGCTTTGGTGACCAATCCTGTAGCCATCAGCAAGTTTTTCCATGCTGTTTTCAGCGGATGGGAAGTTGGTGGTGTTTTTGTGGTTGGTGTCAGTTGCTGGTATCTGCTCAAGAATCGAGAGAGTCGTTTCGCTCGCCAGAGCATTTTGATTGGCTCTATCGTAGGCGTTTTAGGTACATTCATGGTGATGTTCTCGGGTGATAAGTCTGCAGTCCATGTGGCCAAGTATCAGCCCATGAAGCTTGCCGCCGTTGAGGGTCTTGAGAATGGTGGTCCTCGTGCGCCTTTCTCTATTGTCCCTGGAGTCGAGATTCCGGGTATGCTTTCTATTTTGGCCACCCATGATCTGGAGGGCATAGTCCCTGGAGTGAATGATATACTTTCAGGCTATATTGATAACGAGGGCAACGTGATACCATCGGTGGAGGAGAAGATAGAACGGGGCAAGGCAGCTCTTCGTTCGTTTCAGGATTATCGTGCCGTTAGGGATACTAATGCCGTTATGGCTGCCGAGGCACGTGAGGCATTGGAGCAAAATATGGATTATTTTGGTTATGGATATCTTGACGAACCACAAGAGGTTGTACCGCCTGTGGGACTGGTCTTTTGGTCGTTCCGTATCATGATAGGATTCGGCAGTTTCTGCCTTTTGGTTCTATTATTAGCCTTATGGTTCGCTTATAAAGATCGGTTGTCGGGCAAGACATGGTTTTACTATGTGTCCATGGCTTCTATTCCCATGATTTATATTGCAGGTGAGTGCGGCTGGATGACCGCTGAGATAGGTCGTCAGCCGTGGACAATAGAAGGTCTATTGCCTGTCAAAGCAGCCGTGTCCAGTATAAGCGCATCCTCGGTGATTACCACCTTTTTTATTTTTCTGGCGGTATTTACCTTGTTCCTCGTTATCGAGGTTCGAATCCTGATTAAGGCAATCAGAAAAGGTCCTGGCATAGACGAAGTTTTACCAGACATCAAATAATTAGGAGGATAGACTATGATTACGTATGATTTTTTGCAACATTACTGGTGGTTCATTATCTCCTTGCTTGGCGGATTATTGGTCTTTCTGATGTTTGTACAAGGGGGGAATGCGCAGATATTCATGCTCGGTAAAACGGAAGCCGAGCGCGGACTTATCATCAACTCTACGGGTCGCAAGTGGGAGTATGCATTCACCACGCTGGTGACATTTGGCGGTGCTTTCTTTGCTTCGTTTCCTTTGTTTTACAGCACCAGTTTCGGCGGTGCTTACTGGGTGTGGATGCTTATTCTGCTGACATTTGTCCTTCAAGCGGTTTCCTATGAGTTTCAGCATCGTGTGGGCAATCCTCGATGGGTGAGTTTCTTCCGTAATTGCTTGGTCATTAATGGCCTGCTGGCTCCCTTTTTGATAGGTGCCGCAGTGTCCACCTTCTTCACTGGTTCTGATTTTGTAGTCAATAAGGCGGCTATGGGCGAAATGAATCCCGTCATCAGTGTGTGGGGGAATGGTTGGCATGGTCTTGAGGCTTTGGCTGACTATCGTTGCTGGCTCTTTGGATTGATGCTGGTGGCTTTGACTATGTGTCTGGGCATACTCTATATGCTCAATAACATTAGTGACAGCGAGTTCTCTGTACGACTACGCCATCGTCTGCGTATTGTCTCAGTGGGGTTCATCTTACTTTTCATAGCTTCGATGGGTTCCATATTCCTTTCCGATGGTTATGCGGTCAATGCCGACGGCGTTGTTGCGTTGGAAAACTATAAATATCTGCATAATCTGTCGCAGATGCCAGGAGTTTCGATATTGTTCCTTCTCGGCGTTTTACTGGTGCTGGTTGGATTATCGTTAGCGTTGTTTAGTGAGCGTTATTATAGCAAGGCTGTATGGCCTGCGGGTGTCGGCACGGTATTTACGGTAATGAGCCTGTTTTTTCTCGCAGGATATAATGGGACGGCCTATTATCCATCGACTTCCAATATTCAGAGTTCTCTTTATTTAGCTAACAGTTGCTCCAGCGAGTTCACTCTGAGAGTGATGTCCGTGGCCTCCCTAATCATTCCTTTTGTATTGGCTTATATTGTCTATGCTTGGCGCTCCATAGACCGTAAGCCTATCACTCGTGAGGAACTGGCAACGGCAGAAGAAAAATACTAATTTTCCAAGACCTTGCAATATAATGGGCATTCTGAATACATTCAAAACTATAGGACGGTTTTATGTGGAAGGTTTCCGTTCTATGACCTGGGGACGTACCCTGTGGCTTTTGGTTCTGCTCAAACTTTTCATAATGTTTGCCGTCTTGCGCGTGTTTTTCTTTCGACCAGTTCTGGCAGGCAAGACTGACGAGCAGAAAAGCGAGTATGTAGGCAATCAGTTGTTGCCACGCGTTGAGTGATATAAGTCCGTCTATAGAATGCAGCGGGTAGTAGAAAAAAACTACCCGCTGCTTTTTTGGGGATGACCTCAAATGCATTAAGGCATGAATCCTAATTCTTCTTTTCGATGCTTAATCGTTAAGGGGATATGCAGTTTGAATGCAATGTTTCGTCCCATGTTCAAAATGCCTTGTCGTCCTGTAATTACGTTGATGTCGGTATATTTCAGCCGGCTTAGATGGCTCTGATAGGCCACGTCCCCAATATTTTGTACGGCCACATAGCATTCGGCTATTTTTCGACCTCTCCACATTACATCGGCTCCTGCTGACAGGTTGAGCAGGGCATAGGATGGGGTTGCGGTTTCTGTCTGGTCTGATTTATAGTAGTGGTTTTGTCGGAAGTAGCATTCTGTGGACACGGAAATATAGGAATTGCTCAGCAACCGGCCTTCGTGAGTCAGTTCCTGTTTTAGTTCAAATGTCCATCGGGGCGCAGGTGTCATAGGCAGGTATCGGGTGTCTTCTGTCTGGTGGAGTTGTTGTGCATCTACATAGGAGAATGTGTTTTCAATATGGAGGCTGTGGACAGGATGTATGTCAATTCCTGCCTCGAATCCCAGCAATCGGGCATCTCCTTGTTGGTATTGATAGGTCAGATACCCTGTTTGGGCTATGTCGTTGATTCTTGCAGCAAAAATGTAGTTCTCAATGCGATTCGCAAATAGTGACAACTGCGCTGAGAAGTATTGTGAGTTGAAGTCGGCTCCCAAATCAGCCTGCCAGCTGTATTCGGCCTTTAGCTGGTGGTTGCCCTGCTCGTATCGCATGGTGCCTTCGTGAACGCCATTGGAGCCTAATTCGCTAATATTGGGGGCTCGAAAACCCTTGGCAATGTTTAACCGCAGGTCAATGCCATCTGACAAGGAGTACACTCCGCCCAGGCTACCCGAAACGCCCTCGAAATGACGTCGGAAGTCCTCGAAGCGTAGCTCATCCTCCTCCTCCAGCTCCTCACTATGCAGTTGCCTATGGTCAATCCTTAGCCCCCCGCTCATAGAAAGGTGATTCCATTGGCGAGATGCTGTCGCAAAGGCGCCTATGTCGAATAATCTGTATGCTGGAATTAGGACTTCTTCTCCCTGATTGAGCGATTGCTGCCCCATGCCCCCGATGCCCGATGCCATCTTCCATCCGTTCTGCCATGTATGGGTGTATCGCACATCGTATGTTGTTGTATGGAGTATGAAATATAGTTCGCTTTCATCTTTCGAATCCTCAAATTCTTGTCTCCGATTCTGTTGGTATCCTACGATGGCTTTAATCTGTCCGTCGTTGTGTAGGTAGAAGATGTTGTCCCATATTGCCTTATAGTGGTTGATGTCTTGAAATGGAAGTGCTAAGTCATACACTCTCGGATTTGTCTGCTCCGACACCAGTTGTCCTGTCAGTGTGTCCCGTTTGCCTTCCACAATACCGGGTCTCATATTGTAATATCCTAATCGCAGGTGCGAATGGCCCCAGCTCCTGTTTATGCCTATCAGTCCAGATAGGGACTTTTCTCTTATTTGCGAGCCAGGTACATATCCATCCTCTTTATTTTGATAGGCGTGAGCCGCTTTTTGGCTCCATCGCAGGTTCCACACAAGGCCCTTTTGATTGCCTTCCGCATTTGCCGAATAGCCAGCCAGCCCGTTATTCGTCTGGTATTCTCCATCCACATGGATTCTAATCTGTCCTTCTGGGGTGATGGGAGAGGGATGAAATATCAGCACGCCCGCCATGGCATCCGAACCATACATGAGGCTGGCAGGTCCTTTTAAAATCTCTATCGACCCAATGCTGGAGGCATCAATCTCTATGCCGTGGTCATCGCCCCACTGCTGACCCTCCTGCCGCACTCCATCGCTCACGGTTACAATGCGGTTATATCCTAATCCCCTTATGATGGGCTTCGAAATGCCGATACCTGTCGTTACTTGTGCCATGCCGGGCTTTCGGGCTATGGCGTCGATGATGTTTGTTGCCGTTGTTTGGCGCAATTCCTTGGCTTTTATTGTGCTGATAGGCGTAGGCATTTCTTTGGGTTTCACCTTGCCCGTCAGCCCCGTCACAGTAATCTCGTTTAGTTGTAGGTGCTGAAAGAAAATGTCATTGCTATCGTTGACATCATGACTTTGCGCCATGGACAGGGTTTCAATACACAATAATACGGGCAATATATAAATTGCTTTCATTTGTTCGGAAATAAAAAAAATAAAGGAAAATCGACACATCTCACACGCTTTGTGCTGGACGTATGAGAAATATAATTCATGCAGGATATTCAGTCCTGTTGAGGTGGTGCGCGAGGACAATGCCGAATGGGTTCGGCATTGCATATCCGTTCCGTTAGCCATCCGGACATCCTCACATCATTCGCTGGTACGAATCCAACCAGTATGGCTGTAGCATCTACATAACTGATGCCGAGAAACTGACAAATAAGACAGTTGTGCAAATCCAGTGTACTTGCTGAGAAATGTCCCGAGTGGTGCACATGATCGTGGCAATCAATGCAAGAAAGTGTCTCTGCCACGGGCTGGTGCCTGTGCAGCATTGTGGCCAGTAAGGCAGTCTGAAACACTGCCAGTAGCACCCATGCCGATACAATCCTTTTTGCCTTGATAGTCATTGAATCTGCAAAGATACGTATTTCCTTCCTAATGGTCTTTTATGACAGGCACCATCCTCTCCTTTGTGTCAAAATGACACATGGTTAATCTCTTGTAAAATCAGATCTATATGGGTTCTGTTTGCGAACTGCTACGGTCGTCCGATATGCCAGTTTGGCATTGTTCTGGGGCGTGGTATGCTTCTTGCGGTGCTGCCAGATGTAAACTTCTCTGAAATAAAGCAAAACAACAATAAATATGAATTTGAACAATTTTACAGTCAAAGCGCAGGATTGTGTACAGAAAGCGCAGGAGATTGCCTCCGGAAATCAGCACCAGGCCATCGATACCGGACATCTGTTGCGAGGCATTCTCTCTGAAGATGAAAACGTGACGCCTTACCTTCTAAAAAAGATGGAGGTAAACATCAGCAGGCTGACACAGCAATTAGATGCCCTCGTGTCCTCCTATCCCAAGGTTAGTGGTGGTGGGCAATACCTGAGCCGAGAGGCTAACGATGCCTTGGTGAAAGCTTCGCAGGAGGCTTCTTCTATGGGGGATGAGTTCGTATCGGTAGAACATCTTCTCATCGGCTTGGCAGAAGGTCGTGACAAGGTTGCTCAGTTGCTCAAAGAGTGTGGCGTGAACAAAAAGGGGCTTGTGTCCGCCATGACAGACCTTCGTAAAGGCAGCAAGTCCAACAGCCAGACCGCTGAGGATACCTATAACGCCCTCGGCAAGTATGCCCGCAATCTCAACCAATTGGCACAGACGGGCAAACTTGACCCTGTCATTGGCCGTGACGAGGAAATTCGTCGCGTTTTGCAGATTCTGAGTCGCCGCACTAAGAACAACCCCATCATTATCGGAGAGCCCGGCGTTGGCAAAACGGCCATAGCCGAAGGTCTTGCACATCGCATAGTCAGTGGCGATGTGCCCGAGAATCTGAAAAATAAGACAATATTCTCCCTTGATATGGGTGCTCTCATTGCGGGTGCCAAATACAAAGGGGAATTTGAGGAACGCCTAAAGAGCGTCATTCGCGAGGTTAATGAGTCCGAGGGTGAAATTATCCTGTTCATCGACGAGATTCACACTCTGGTGGGTGCTGGTGGTGGTGAAGGCGCTATGGATGCTGCTAACATCTTAAAGCCTGCCTTGGCTCGTGGCGAATTGAGGGCCATTGGGGCAACCACGTTGGCTGAGTATCAAAAGTATTTTGAAAAGGACAAGGCCTTGGAACGTCGGTTCCAGAGTGTCCTTATTGATGAGCCAACAGTTCCCGACACCATATCTATTCTGAGGGGATTGAAGGAACGCTACGAGGTACACCACAAGGTGCGTATTAAGGATGAGGCTCTCATTGCTGCTGCTGAACTTAGCAACCGCTATATTAGCGACCGTTTCTTGCCCGACAAGGCCATTGACTTGATTGATGAGGCTGCTGCCCGACTGCGTATGCAGATTGACTCGGTGCCCGAGGAACTCGATGAATTGGAACGCCGCATCCGTCAGTTGGAAATTGAGCGTGAGGCTATCAGTCGTGAGATGAAGTCTGAGGCACGTATGGATGGCGTTGCTTCGCCCGAAGAGGAAAAACTGCACCACCTATCTAAGGAATTGTCCGATTTGGGCGAGCAGCGAAACCAGATGAAGGCTCGTTGGCAGAATGAAAAAAGTGTGGTCGAGAGCATTCAGCAGGAGGTCAAAAACATTGAGAACTTTAAGTTTGAGGCCGAGCAGGCCGAGCGTGCAGGCGATTACGGCAAGGTTGCCGAATTGCGCTATGGGCGCATCAAGGAGTCCGAAGCCCGGGTCTCACAGTTCAAACAACAGTTGCAGGAACTTCAGGCCGACCGAGCCATGATTAATGAGGAAGTGGATTCAGAGCAGATTGCCGAAGTGGTTAGCCGCTGGACGGGTATCCCTGTCACTCGTATGCTGCAAAGCGAACGCGAACGTCTGCTCCATCTGGAGGATGAACTCCACAAGCGTGTGGTGGGACAGGATGAGGCCATCGAGACCATAGCCAACGCAATCCGTCGTAGCCGCACAGGTCTGAGCGATGGCCGTCGCCCCATAGGCAGTTTTATCTTCTTGGGTACCACGGGTGTGGGCAAAACTGAATTGGCCAAGGCCTTGGCCGAGGTTCTGTTTGATGACGAGAATATGATGGTCCGTATTGACATGAGCGAGTACCAGGAACGCCACAGCGTCAGCCGTCTGATTGGAGCGCCTCCAGGATATGTGGGCTATGATGAGAGCGGACAACTCACTGAGGCCGTTCGTCGCAAGCCCTATAGCATTGTCCTGTTCGACGAGATAGAGAAGGCGCATCCCGATGTGTTCAATACGCTCCTGCAGGTGCTTGAAGATGGCCGACTGACTGACAATAAGGGGCGCGTGGCCGATTTCAAAAACACCATCATTATCATGACTTCCAATATGGGTAGCGACATCATCGCTCAGCACTTTGCCTCCGTGGGCAGCAATGAGGTGTCCGACTACGAGCTGGAAGAGACCCGCAGCGAGGTGATGGAGATGCTTCGCCAGCGTATTCGTCCCGAGTTCCTCAATCGTATTGATGAAATTATCATGTTCCGGCCCTTGACTCAGTCGCAGATTCGTGAAGTGGTAAGCATACAGCTCAAGGCAGTGGCCAAGATGTTGGAGAAGAACGAGGTGCTTATTGATGCCACCGACGATGCCATCGATTTGCTGGCCACGCTGGGCTATGATGCGGCCATGGGGGCACGTCCTGTCAAGCGTGTTATCCAGCGGCAGATCCTCAATGAACTGTCTCGGCAGTTGCTCGAAGGTAAGGTCTCCACGGGGAGTAATATTATCATCGATGTGATTGACAATCAGTTTGTCTTCTATAACAGGTAACGCACAGGCAATAGGCCTGCAGCCCATACGCCGTGCGACTCCCTCATTGGGTCGCACGGCGTATTTTGGTATTCCTCGGCCTCTTTGCAGTGTCGGATGTCATCGTTTCGTCGAGTTCAAAAAATAATTGTACCTTTGCATTCTTATTACCATATTTGGACTCTCACTCATGGAAAATTTCGTTGTTTCGGCGCGCAAATATCGTCCTTCCACGTTCGCCAGCGTAGTCGGGCAGGAGCACATAACTACAACCCTCAAAAATGCCATCAAGACGGGTCAGCTGGCTCAGGCATTTCTTTTTTGTGGACCACGCGGCGTAGGCAAAACCACCTGTGCTCGTATTTTGGCTAAGACTATCAACTGTACCAATCCCACGGCCGATATGGAGGCGTGCAACGAGTGTGAGTCTTGTCGCTCGTTCAACGACATGGTATCAATGAATGTCTTTGAACTTGATGCCGCCTCGCACAACGGCGTTGATGACATTCGTGACCTGGTGGCTCAGGTATATGTACCGCCGCAAACGGGCAAATACAAAATCTATATTATTGACGAGGTTCATATGCTTTCGCCAGTGGCGTTCAATGCTTTCCTCAAAACGCTTGAAGAACCCCCAATGTATGCCAAATTCATTCTTGCAACAACAGAGAAGCATAAGGTCATTCCAACCATTCTTTCGCGTTGTCAGGTGTTTGAATTTAAGCGCATACAGGAGAATGACATAGTCAATCATCTGAAATACATCGCCCAGCAGGAAAATGTCTCTTACGAAGAGGATGCGCTGCATCTTATAGCTCGCAAGGCCGAAGGTGGTTTGCGTGATGCGCTCTCTACCTTTGACCAGTTGGTCAGTTTCACGCGAGCCAACCTTACCATGAGCCTCTGCTCGGAGAACCTCAATATGCTTGATACGGAGGTCTATTTCGGCATGGTTGATGCTTTTCAGCGTAAGGATGTGGCCAGCGTCATGCTGCAATATGAGGACATTGCTTCTCGCGGATTCAATGGACAGCATTTCCTCACGGGGCTTACCGAGCATTTCCGCAATCTTGTGGTAGCCATGGATCCGGCCATGCACAGACTGCTCAATGTCTCCGAGAATCTTGCCTCTCGCTACGGCTCTCAGGCTGCGGCTTGTGGCCTGCCAGCCCTATTATGGTATCTTAATCTTTCCAGCGACTTCGAGTTTCGTTACAAGGATGCTGGCAACAAGCGTTTGTTTGTTGAGGTAGCATTGATGAAACTTGCTGCTGGATAGATAGCAAGATCGCCACATGCGGAACATATAACTGACCATCGCCCGCCAAGCCCAGGAGAACACCAGTCGCAGACAGAAACACCCTCTTCAACTTTGCCCGTACAGGGTGGGGGAGTCTTGTCAGTGGCATCGTCTCCACAGCTTGCGGATCCCCCTGCACCAAGCACCCCCGTGCGGCACACTTTGTCGGCACAGCAGCCTCTGGCTTCGCCGCCCAAGCCCTCCCCCGAGCCTCAGGGGATTCAATCGGCTTCGATACGTACCATGCCGAGCACCATATCAATTAAGTCCGTCATACAGCAGACGCGCACCAAGCCGATGCCATCTGACATGCAGCCTCGACAGCCACTCACGTCCGAAACGGTTGGTGTATATTGGTCTCGTCTTCTGACGGCTATGCACGATAGCCTTCCGCCTAACATCTTACAGTGGCTGAGCGAGGCCAGGGTGGAAATTGAGGATGATATGCTGACCCTTCATACCGAGCAAGCCTATCTCGAACAGGAAATGCGTCCCTACAAAGTTCGTGTTTTGGAATGGATGCGCCACGAAAGCGGGCATCCGGATCTTAACTGTCGTGTAGAGTTCCATGTGCCCGAGGTTGCCCCAGTCATCTATGATGCGCAGGAAAAGTACGATGCTATGCTTCTGTCAAACCCAGTGCTTGGCGAACTCCGCAAATTGCTTCCTAATATTGATCTGTAGTAATCTTTTGCAATCTTTTCGCAATATGAGTTAGGCGAATCTTCCGATACACCTCGAACCAATTATATTTTTGACATGAATCAAACGCTGCAAATCCCTCAGTCTATCCCGTTCTACAAGTTCGATGGCGCAGGCAATGATTTTGTATTGATGGATTTTCGTGAGCAGGAATTTCAACTTACAACTTCTCAGGTGGCCCGCTTATGCCATCGTCGCTTTGGCATTGGTGCGGATGGTCTCATGTCGCTGCACAAGGCTCCTAATGGCTATGATTTCGAGATGCGCTATTACAACAGCGATGGCCGCCTGGCCTCCATGTGTGGCAATGGTGGTCGATGTATAGCGGTCTTTGCCTATCTTTTGTCGCTTGGCAGTCATGGCCGGGGGGACGGTCTCTGTCAGATGGATTTCATAGGTCCCGATGGTCCCCATCATGCCGATGTGCTGCTTTGGGATGCTGCGACAGGCGTGGGGTTGGTGCGACTGGGTATGCGCACGGTCTCATGTGCCGACATCCGTCGTTGCCTTGACGGATGGTTTCTTGACACAGGGTCTCCACACTATGTCCAGCGGGTATCCGACTTGGAAAACTTTGATGTTGTCGGCCAGGGCCGAGCCATTCGCAATAGAACTGATCTTTTCCCCGAAGGAACCAATGTCGATTTCATCGAAGACAGACCCGATGGCTCACTGTTTGTTCGCACCTTTGAGCGTGGCGTTGAGGACGAGACTTGGGCTTGCGGCACTGGCGTAACGGCCTGTGCATTAGTCTCGGGCAACAATCGAGTACATACACGTGGTGGCGATTTCCGTGTCACGTTCAACGCTACGGGCAACTCCTATGAGAATGTTTGTCTCACGGGTCCGGTGGCTTATAATTTCTGTGGCCGAACGGCTTTGCCCTCCATAGGGTAGATTGCTCAACAACCTGGTTTCACTCATGAATCTCCCACCCATCCGTTGTTCTGGCTTTCTGTGTCGTCCAAGTGTCAAGAGGACGTTTGCTGCCTTTGTGCTACTTGCGTTTTCTACCGTTATCATGTCTCAGCCAACCGACTATGGCATATCGCTCACGGGGGGGCGAGTGATTCCCGTGAATGGCTCTCGCTACGAGGCTTTTACACCAACGTTCGGAGTGTCAGCCGATCTCTATTGGCAAAAAAACGACCAGCGATATTGGACTCAGTATTGGCATCATCCTTTCTTTGGTCTCCATGCTGGTTTCGCTTTCCTGCAAGGCGATTTGGTGGGCAATCGACTTGAAGTGGGTGGGTTGGTGCAGGCGCCTATAGCCTACGGGTTTTCGTGGAATTTCAATGTCGGTTTCTCCTTCTACACCAAGCCTTATAGCCGCACACTCAACGAGGAGAACATCTTTATTGGTTCCTATCTCAACGTGTTGATATCTGCGGGATTCCTTTACGAGATTCCTCGCAGGGATGGCACCACGTTTTCCATCGGTGGACACGTGGTCCATTCGTCTAATGGCTATACCCAAAAACCCAACCGTGGCTTGAATTTCATTCAGTTGGAATTAGGCTGTCGGTTGCCGACAGGGCATCAGCAGCCCGAACCTGACACCATTCTTTCTCATTTTGACTATAAGCCGACCTTCAGACCCTACTTGTCAATCTCTCCATCGTTTGTCATGTCTCGCAATGACCCTATCGATGTTCATAAATACTACTTCGCCTACACCTTGCAGGGTGGTCTGATTTCGCATTTTCATCCATGCTTTTCATTTGGCGTCAATGCCGACATGATGTATAATTACGCTCATAGAAAACTGGCTAATGACCACGAAGCCCCCGTCTATTGGGGACTGTCGGCTTTCGGCGAGTCCCATTGGGGACCGATTACGCTTCGTATGGGTGCAGGTCATTATCTTGATTACTATTGGCAAAATTGGGAGCAGTGGTATCTCCGCATGGGTGTCTATTATTCGCTTGGCAATCGTCAGCGTTTGGGTGTGGCCATGAAGGTTCATTATGACCACATCGATTATATAGAATGGACTTATATGATTGAAATATGATTCGTTATGGATTTGTTTAATTATCAGGATTTGGAGCCTGTGCGGCAGCGTGTCAAGGAACTTTCCAACCTTATTGACCACTACAATTACGAATACTATATGAATGATCGCTCATTGGTGAGCGATTATGAGTTTGACCAGCTGCTCAACGAACTGATATGCCTTGAAAAACAGCATCCTGAATTATCATTGCCCAATTCTCCGACGCGTCGTGTAGGGGGTGAAGTGAATAAGTCCTTTCGACAGGTTGCGCATCGATTCCCTATGCTGTCGTTAGGCAACACCTATTCTATTGGGGAAATTGAGGATTTCGAGGCCCGCACACGCCGCTTGATAGGCGAAACGCCTTTCACTTACACTTGTGAATTGAAGTATGACGGTGTTGCCATCTCGCTTACATATAAAAATGGTGAGCTTGTACAGGCTCTCACGCGTGGCAACGGGGCAGTAGGTGACGATATCACCTCAAATGCCCGTACCATTGGCACCATACCGCTACATTTGAGAGGCGATTATCCAGATGATTTCGAGGCTCGTGGCGAGGTGGTCTATCCCTTCGAGGCTTTCGAGTCCTTCAACCAGCAGCGTATCGATGAGGGCGACGAACCGTTCGCTAATCCGCGCAATGCGGCTTCTGGCAGCCTTAAACTTCAGAGCTCTGCCGAATGTGCTAAGCGCAAGCTTATGTTCTGTATGTATTTCATGATGCTGCCGTCCGATATAGACGTATCTCGTCCTCCGTTGGACACCCATAGCGCGCGTCTTGATTGGGCACGACAGATGGGCTTTAAGGTTCAGCCTTATATCAAGGAGTGTGCTAACATTCAGGAAATAAAGTCGTTTATTGACTATTGGGATGAAGCACGGTGGCAGTTGCCGTTTGCTATTGATGGCATTGTCATCAAAGTCAATCAGGTCGCTTTATGGGAGCAATTGGGCCTCACGGCCAAGTCGCCACGATGGGCCATTGCCTATAAATTCAAGGCTCAACGAGTCTCGTCACCATTGCAAAGCATTAGCTATCAGGTGGGACGCACGGGAATCGTTACCCCGGTAGCCAATATGGCTCCTGTCAGTCTGGGCGGTACGGTGGTTCGTCGGGCTACGCTCAACAATGCCGACTTTATCCGTTCTCTTGACATTCGGGAGCATGACTGGCTTTTTATTGAAAAAGGAGGTGAGATTATCCCTAAAATAGTCGGTATTGATTCTACTCATCGTTTGCCTGATGCACGGCCAGTAGCCTATATAGACAGATGTCCGGAATGTGGCACTCCGCTTGTTCGTGCCGAGGGTGAGGCAGGGCATTATTGCCCCAATCAAGACTCCTGCCCACCGCAACAACTGGGCCGATTAGAACACTTTGTCAGTCGAAAGGCCATGAATATTGACACTCTCGGAGCCGAGCGAATCAAAATGCTCTTTGACAACGGGCTGGTGCGCGATGTGGCTGATTTCTACAGTTTGCGCCGCGAACAACTCATTGGCCTTGGTGTTGATTCCGGGGCGACCATTCAGGATAGGAGTGCCGACAATATCATTGAGGCCATCCGCAATTCTCTTTCTGTCCCCTTTGAAAGAGTCCTTTTTGCTCTCGGCATACGATATGTAGGCGAGGTGGGGGCTAAAAAGATTGCTCGTTATTTCAAAAGTATGGATGCCCTCCTTGCCGCCTCTCGCGATGAACTTTTGCAGGTTGAGGATATCGGCGAAGTGACTGCCGATGCCGTATTGTCATTCTTTTCCGACCCGCATCAGCGTGAGGTTGTCTTCCGCCTTCGTGAGGCTGGGCTGCATATGAATCTGACAGAAGTTAGCCAAGGTGCAAGTCTTCAGGGTCTTACTTTTGTCGTTAGCGGAGTTTTCGAGCATTTCAGTCGCGATGAAATCAAGGAGAGTATCGAATTGCACGGAGGCAAGGTTAGTGGCTCTATAAGCGGAAAAACCTCCTATCTGTTAGCTGGTGACAAGATGGGTCCCGAAAAACTGAAGAAAGCAGAAAAACTTGGTATCCCCATTCTCTCTGAATCTGACTATGAAAATATGATTCAGTCATAATGGCCGCAATACCAATTGTATTGACTCGCTTTCCCATTCGTCCATTCGCTGTCTCTTATCTTCTTTTGTTATTCTATCCCTTCACCCGCACTGGGAACAAACTGGGGCTTGTATATGTCTCGGGGGTATTTTCATTTCACATAAGGCGTCCTCAGGTGCTTATATTATTGAAAAATAGTTCAAAAGTTGCAAAAAAGTTAAAAGGATTAAAAAAAAAATGTATTTTTGCACGTCAAACTATGCATAATCAATACATCTTATAGATAATGAATCTAAACATTAGAAAGTTGTCAGTCAGTGTTTTGGCTGCTATTTTTATGCTTTGCTCTGCCTTGTTTGTCTCTTGCGACAACCACGAGCAGATTGTGGATGAAGAGGTTCTGGCCTTGCAGTCTCGGTTAGACAGCATCATGCTTCAGTATGAAAGTTTGAAGTCCAGAGGTGGCGACTATAGCGGTGTACTTGCCTCTAAGGATAGCACCATTCAGGCTCAGGCCGCTGAGATTCAGACACTATTGGCTCAGATTAAAGAAGTACAGGAACGCCCTGCTCAGAAAACTTCTGACAATATGGCCGAAGTGAAAAAGTATCAGGCTGAAGTAAAGGATAAGGAAGCACAGGTAAAAAAGTTGCAGTCTCAGATAGACAAGCAGGCTGGTGAATTGGCTTCTCTACAGGATAAGCTGAAAAAGGCAGCTGCCGTAAGCGGCAATAGCAAAGGTGTAGATGCTAAAGCTGCTGCCAAGGTGGAGAAACTCCAGAAGGACATTTCTGCTCAGGAAGGCAAGATAAAATCTCTCAATGAGCAAATCAATGGGTTGAACGGCAAAATTGCCGATCTGACCAAACAGAATAATACCCTTGTCTCTCAGAATGGCTCCCTGACCAAGTCGAACAATACGCTCACCTCGCAGAATAACAGTCTGACAACGAAAAACAAACAATTGGATGCTCAGGTCAGCAAGCTACAGTCTCAAGTGGCCGATTTAAAAAAGCAGGTTGCCAATGCTAAACCCGCATCTGCTGTTGCTCCTGCCGCCAGCAATGCGGAGGTGGCTAAATATAAGTCTCAGGTCTCTTCGTTGGAAGGTCAAGTTAAGAGTCTGAAAGGACAAGTCTCGTCCTTACAGGGTCAGATTACCGAGCTTCAGTCCAAAGGAACTTCCGACGATAGTAAGGCTGCGGCACAGG
Organism: Bacteroidales bacterium; assembly: GCA_017480145.1. Taxonomy (GTDB): domain Bacteria; phylum Bacteroidota; class Bacteroidia; order Bacteroidales; family P3; genus Colimorpha. The sequence continues at coordinate 5,492 of JAFVBF010000023.1, read as the reverse complement.
TCGCTCAGCTGGAATCTCAAATGTCTGAGTTGCAGAGCAAGTCTGCCCAACTGGAATCTCAGGTACTCTCCCTAAATCAGCAACTGGCAGAGCGTGATGCTCAAATCGCAGGTCGTGATGCTCAGATTGAGGCTCTGAAAAAATCTGTCTCCGAAGCCACATCTGCTGTGTCCAATGTGACAGATGTTGCTAATAATGTCCAGAACAATGTCTCCGAAGCCGTCAACGGTGTTTCTGAGAATGCAGGCAATGTCGCAAATAATGTGTCAGAGACTGTTGGTGATGTTGCAAACAATGCTACAGAAGTATCCAATGCGGCTGAAACCGCAATTGAGAACGCTTCCGTAGTTGCCGACAATAATGCGCAACTGGCTGAGCAGATTGCTGCCCTGCAGCAGCAGGTAGCTTCCCAGCAGACAGAGATTTCCTCCCTCAATGCCAGCCTTCAGCAGAAAGATGCCGAACTGGCCGCAACCAACGAGGCTTTGAAGGCTGCCAAGGCCTCGGCAGCCACCACTTCTCAGGCTGCTGCCATTGTGAAGTCTAAAGGCACGGTCAATCAGAAACTCAGTGATCTGCAGAGTCTCTGCGACAACTATGCTGCCGAAATCGAACGCTTGAAGGAAGAAAATGAGCAGCTAAAGGCTGAAAATGAAAAACTGCGTGAAGAGGCTGTCGCATCACAGAAAAACACTGCTGTGATGGAGTCTGAGAATGAACGTTTGGCTCAGAAAGTTGTTTTAGCCAGCATTCTTGTGACCAGCGACTTTGCCATTACGCCGGCTAAATCGGTCAGTGGCACCACGGTTAAAGCTACCGACAAGGCCTCCAAACTCGCAGCCGTCAAGGTCGATTTCAAGATTTTGGATAACAACGTGGTGGATCCTGGTACAATCACTGTTTATGCTCGCATCTCCAATGCCCGCAATCAGGTTGTCTCCAATGGCATAACCGACGACAGCTTCGACCTCAATGGTACTCCGATGCAGTATACGATGAAACAGGATATTGAATTTACTGGCTATAGCCGCAAGGTTAGCATGATATGGCGCAAACTTGAAAGTCTGGATATGCCCGCTGGACTCTATTGGGTCACATTGTATGCCAATGGCTATGAAATCGGTAAGTCAAGCTTCACGCTGAAATAAGTTCCGTGCCAGACATCAATGTCATGTCAAAAGAAATATAATCTTTTTCGACAGACATTCCCCGAGTTTGTCTTCGAAAATTACAGATATGATGTGCAGCCCGATGGGCTGCACATCACTTTTCGTTTTCGGCTGAATGATTCGCTTGTTTTCGAACCAGCATCCTTTATCCCTTGCAGGCCTTTCCTTAATTTCGGACTCTCTGCCGAGCAGATGAATCTATTGGTGTTCAACATCGGTATGGCAGAATTGGTCAGCTATTGGAAGTCTTATTGTCCTCCTGTTATCCGTGTATTGCCTCATGGCCTTGATGCTGATCAGATAGCATTTTGGAAGAAACTTTACTTCAATGGGCTGGGCGAATTCTTTTATACTAATGGCATTCGTGCCACGTTAGATGATTTTGTTACTATCAAAACTGAGGGTGAGCCATTGCCGACCAAGCCGTTTATCTTTAAAGATGCTGCGAGGGTCGAATCTGTTTCCTCTGTAAGTGAGAATTATATTATCCCTGTAGGTGGTGGCAAAGACTCTGTGGTGACACTTGACCTATTGGGGCAGGCGCTTCGCGAGCATCAGATGGAGCGTCCGTTGCCATTGGTTATGAATCCCCGAGGGGCAACGGTAGAGTGCTGTCGTATTGCTGGCTATGGACGTGAGGATTTCATAGAAATTCGTCGCTTCATACATCCTTTGCTGCTCGAACTCAATGGCAAAGGAGCCTTAAATGGGCATACCCCGTTCTCCGCCATGTTGGCATTCTATACATTGCTGGCTTCCGCCCTTTCAGGTCGTCGAAACATAGCACTCTCCAATGAAAATAGTGCCAACGAGGCCACCGTGCTGAGCAGCCATGTTAATCATCAGTATTCCAAAAGTCTGGAATTTGAGAATGATTTTCGTGACTATGTTAGCACACATCTTTCGTCTGATTTCAATTATTTCAGTTTCCTGCGTCCACTATCCGAATTACAGATAGCCATGCTTTTTGCCCAGTTAGACAACTATCATGACGTTTTCCGTAGCTGCAATGTGGGTAGCAAGCAGGACGTGTGGTGTGGGCATTGTGCCAAATGTTTATTCGCATTCATCATACTCTCTCCATTCCTTTCACCCGAAAGATTATCGTGTATATTCGGACGAAACTTGTTGGATGACGAGTCTATGAGACTGTATTTCCGCCAGCTTACAGGACTCGAACAGGTCAAACCATTTGAGTGCGTCGGAACAGTTTCTGAGGTCAATGTCGCTCTTGCTATGGCTTTGCAGCGATGGTACACTTCGATGCGTCCGTCATTGCTTCAGGATTTTACTCCCTCTCAGATTCAGATGTCGTTGCATACGATCTCCCCGCAGCACAATCTAAACGATTTTGAACTACGACAAATTCTCCGTCATGTGGTATAAGGCTCAGGAGTGGAGACATCTGATAGGGGAGCGTCGAGTGCTCATTGCTGGCTATGGTCGAGAAGGTCGTAGTAGCGAGGCTCTGTTGTCTCAGTTGTTGCCGCAGCATCAGTTCGCGGTAGCCGATGGCACTGAGAATATTCTGCATCTTGCGCCTGATTATGATTTGATATTGAAGTCTCCGGGCATCCCCACAATGGTTTTCGAGGATGTCTGCGATTTGTCAAAAATCTCCTCTCAGACAGATTTGTTTCTACAGATTTATGCACCTCAGTCTATAGGTATTACGGGGACCAAAGGCAAGAGTACGACCACGAAACTTATTTACGACATATTGCAGTGCCATTTGTCGACTCAGGATTGCTCTTGTCTGAAAGACTATTCCGTCAAGGATACAGAATGTTTTTGTGATGGCAGGGTGTCTGAAACGTGTTGTTTTAGTGAGGTTATGAAGGCAGGAAACATGGGCATCCCTTTGTTTGATATTGTGCCTCGGCTTACCCCTCAGACACTGGTAGTGGCAGAACTCTCCTGTCACCAACTTGAAAATATCCATAGGGCTCCGCATATTAGTGTTTTGCTAAATTTGTTCCAAGAACATTTGGATCACTATCATGACTACGATGATTACAAGAATGCCAAACTGAATATCTTTCGTTATCAGCAGTCGGGTGACATTGGCTTCTATTGTTCCGACAATAAAGAGTTGTCAATGGCAGTGAAGGATATGTCTGCCGAGGTAAGGTCGCAGCTTGTTTCCTACGATGTGTCTCATGGTTTTGATGTAGATGTTTCCCCCTCTCTTCAAGGCAAACATAACAGGAGTAATTTGACAGTGGCAGCAGCAGTGGCACATCGGCTGGGGGTCTCTGATGACACTATTTCGCAGACAGCCAAATCTTTCAAGGGGCTGCCGTACCGTATGGAGTATGTAGGCTGCTTTCGTGGCATCCATTTTTATGATGATAGTATCAGCACCATCCCAGAGGCGGCAATGGCAGCTGTCAATGCCATTCCCAATGTTGATACCTTGATACTTGGTGGCTTTGATAGGGGCATTGATTATGGCGAATTGGTTGCCTTTCTAACATCTTCGTCCATTCGTAATTTGGTTTTTGTCGGTGCTGCGGGACGGAGAATGCTTGACCTCTATCGTCAGATACTCCCAGCGGATTCTGACTCCCGTAATATTATTCAAACTGACGACTATGCGGCCATTGTCCCTTGGTGCTATTCCCATACGGCACAGGGCAAGGTTTGTTTGTTGTCGCCAGCAGCCTCATCCTATGATGCTTTTAAGAATTTTGAGGAACGTGGCTGTTTATTCAATAAGCTTGTGTCGCAATATCAGTAATAAATGTCGCAACAGGAAATCATAGAATTGCGGCATCGGCTGCATCAGTACCCGTGCCTTTCGGGACAAGAACGCTATGCCCACGACCTTATTGCGGAGGAACTGCGTAAGTGTCGCCCGTCGTTGCTATTCGAAAATATTGCCGGATATGGCATTGTTGCATTTTGGGGCGATGTGTCAGAACCCTGTATAGCCATTCGGGCTGACATTGATGCGCTCCCTATTCAAGAGACCACGCCTCTATCCTATCGTTCCCAGTGTTCGGGAGTGTCTCACAAATGCGGCCATGACGGCCATACTGCCATTTTGTTACGTCTGGCTCAGCTGGCTTCTGCCGAACAGGTCACGCAATTGTTGCTCATCTTTCAGCCAGAGGAGGAAACGGGGCTTGGCTCTCAGAAGATAATTGATTGCGGCGTCTTGAAAAGATTCCAGATAGATAAGATTTTCGCCATTCACAATCTTCCTGGCTATCCGTTAGGTCAGGTGGTATTGGCAAAACACACTTTTGCCGCAGCCTCTACAGGGGTTATTTACCGTTTTCAGGGACGACAGACACATGCCTCAACCCCCGAAAAAGGTCTCAATCCAGGACTCTGCGTTGCCGATTTGGTGCAATCTATGCAGCGTCTAAATCGTGGCCCTGAAGTCTCCTTGGATGAATTTCGACAGACTACGCTCATCTGCATCCGTCTGGGGGAAGAAGCTTTTGGCACCTCGGCGGGTGATGCTGAAGTGATGTTCACATTGAGAGCCTTTACTAATGCTGGCATGGCCGATTTGCTACAAAGATGTAATCAGATGGCCTCCGAGGCAGCTGGCCATTACGGTCTTGAATACTCCTGCCAACTTCGCGAACCTTTTCATGCCACCGAGAACGATTCTGTCTTTGTGTGTCAATTACATTCGTTTCTTGTTTCACAAGGTATTGATACTGTTTTTGTAAGCCAGCCTTTCCGATGGTCGGAGGATTTCGCCAATTATCTTATGTGCTATTCGGGTGCTATGTTTGGTGTCGGGGCAGGGGAGGACTTGCCCGAATTACACCATCCTGATTACGATTTTCCAGACCAACTGATAGAATCAACGGCTTCGTTATTCCTCGGACTGGTTCGGTTTTTACAAAATTCTTCAATGAAAAAATAATTAATAAACAATAGCTATGAAAAAAATCCTTTTTACCCTTGTTGCCGCCGTGTGCATTATGCCACTTCGCGCTCAACTGCCGGAAGAAATCACCTATCCCGGGCAGAGTTGCACCAGCATCATGGTGGGCAAGAAAGCTTCTGCCGATGGTAGTGTCATGACTTCTCACACCTGCGATGGTCGATATCGTACTTGGATGACTATCGAACCCGCTGCCGACCATAAGTCGGGTGAAAAGACCGAGATTTATAAAGGGTTGATGCATACATCTTTCCGAACGGACACCACAGGGGTTCGCGTGGCTGGCACCATTCCTCAGGAAGCGCATACTTATGCCTACCTCAACACTGCGTATCCTTGTATGAATGAGCATCAGCTGGCCATGGGAGAGACCACTTTTGGCGGTCCTTCCGAGTGCCGTAACAGCGAAGGTATGT
>JAFVBF010000022.1 GCA_017480145.1 Bacteroidales bacterium | reverse complement strand
GTTAGCAGGAATGCCCTGCGACAATCTAAGCAAGCATATTGCTCTGTGATGACTGGCTCTGATTCTTGTTGGGTATGCCCAAAGACTTGACAGACATTGGGCAATCGTTCTCTCATGTACTGGTGGTCCGTTTCATCTGTCCAGACGGGTGAGGGGTATCGTGCATAGCCCCAGCGTGAAGCGGAAACATCCATCAGACCATTGAAAACAAAATCGTAAAGACTCTCTTCTGTTATCAATTTGTCATTGAGAGATGAGCAGATGTCATGCACATCATTCGGGTTGACTTGTAGCATCCTATACTTTAACCAATCTATTTCGACCCCGGCATGAGTGAAGAGGAAATTCGGTCCTCCTGCCTTTATCGTCATAGCCAGTTTGAACAAGGATAGATTCTCACTGAAGATTTGATGAATCTCTGGTAGCATCTATATTGGAATGAGAGTGACCATATATCCATACATCAATACGACTGCTGGCTATGAAATCGCCCAGCTCTGTAGCGAAGGCACTGTTGATGAGCGAATCCAGATGCTGCGGTGCCACCACCAGTCGTGTAGGCAAGTGGTGAGTTACCACAACAACATCGATGCCACGCGGCGGCTGCTGGAGGGCGAGCAGGGCGTGAGGTTTGAACTGAATGTGTAACGTTTTCGACAAGCCGAGAGCAGATGGGATTGTTCGTATGCCGAGGTGAGACAACGGCTAAATGAAATTGAAACCTTAAAAAAAAACATCCATGAAAAGGATGGGATGCAACCCGATGAAAGTCGACTCGTTCCAAGGGGCCACGAGCCATGAAGTCCACGTCGGTGGCCAAGCCCTGAACTACACCGACATCATGCTGGAAAAGACAGAATAAACGGCGATTAAATGGCGTTTGAAAGCAAAAAAGTCGTTGCATCTGTGTGCAACGACTTTTTGGCTTGATTTGAATGCAAGGGCAGGCATCACATTGTCGTGACGCCTGCCCTCGTTTGTTAAAAAATCTTGTTCTTTCGACCCGTTCTTCTTTTCCTTTTAGTTGTAACGGGAGCCATCCGTAATATATACCGCCCCATACTTTCGTATATTTGTATATCTCCAAAAGTCCCAGTTTTAATTGGGCCGTCATCTGGGTTTACATTCAATAATGCCATATCGTTTCTATTGTCAAGTTTTTTTGAGACATTTTGATCCGTTGAGTATATAATGTACTTTTCGTTTTTGCAATCATGTATTTTCCGTTTTTCAAAAACGGTACAATTCGTTTTTATTTTATGCACATTCCGTTTTGCGATTTATAGATGTGATTGGATGCTTTGTGGCATTTTTTGCGTTTGGTTTATCTCTGGATAGAAAAAATCATTATCTTTGCAAGATTATTGCGTTGTTAAAAATAGGCTATAAAAATGTGTAAGAATGACATTAGTTTGCTAAAAATCAACCTGTTATGGGGGGGGTAGCATCCTCTAAGCAGCGCATATATCATTCTCATATTAATCCTGTCGCGTCTCCTTTTGGAGAGACGGCAGGATTATTTTTTTTCATACGATTATTGGTTATGATGGTTATTGGCTTGTTGGCTGGCCTTGTGGTGACAGCCCTTTTGTTGTTTCTGGCGGCCCATCTGAGAGGCGGCAGTCCCACTACGCTGAGCTATATTATTGCTGTTGTAGCTTTGGCTGTTTTTGCATTCGAGGTAAATTCCCTTGCGTCGTCTATAGAAAAGATGAACAGCCTTAAAAAAACGGTCTCTCTGGCCGGCGAGGTGGCATCGGCTATCAGCGTTCCCGACAATGTTGTCGGTTTCTTTGATAAAGCTTTGAGCAAGAACGCTTCCCGAAAGGTATGGATGGGGATTTTTTATTTGGTGATTTCAATGGCGGCCTTTTTCGCCTTGTTTTGGTTCACCGCTGGCGACGGCGGCGGTAGCAGAGGAAGTAGGTCGCACCGTGCGCCGGCCAGGCGTCATAGGGCTTCCCGTTCTCGTAGAAATTAATAATAAAACTCGATATAATGATGAAAAAGATAGATTCTACACGGCCTAACCACATCCTTATTGGCTTGGGTGGCACAGGTGGCAAAGTATTGAAAAATTTCCGTAAGCGGCTATGGGAGGAGTTCCCACGGGCTGAGGACCGTAACAAGCTTTCAATAGGTTTTGTCTATGTGGATTCTACCGATGAGATGATGAAGCCAGGGGATCCAACGTGGAAGGTCTTTGGCGAGAGTGCGCAGTTCGAGAAATCGGAGTTCGTGAATATCAAGTCGGTCGATTTAGGGCAGATTCTTGCCGCCCCTGATGCTTTTCCAGGACTGTCCCACGTGGTCAAGAATGGCGAGATGATGAAGAAGACGCTGGGCGAGGTTGGGGCTGCCGCCGGGCAGAAAAGACGGGCTGGGCGCATCCTTTTTGCATCGCATATCAGCCAGTATATGGGTACTGTGAAATCCCAGTGGGAAAAGGTCTCCTCCATCAGTGGTGACAAAGGCAGCTGCCATATCCACATTTTCACGGGTCTTGCTGGTGGCACGGGGTCGGGCAGCATCATTGATGCCGTTACCCAATTGCGGGCCGATGCCACCTTTGGTTCCGACACAACCAATATCACTGTCTATGCCATGGTTCCGGAGCTTGACCCCCCGTCGGGCTGCGACGCGGGACGTTATCATCAGAACGGCTATGCGGCTCTCTGCGAGCTTTCTGCGCTGAATGTCTCAGCATTTATGCCGTGCGATGTGTTTCGTGGCGACGAACACACCAAGCTGAACACGCAGCCACTCAAGCAGTTCGGTCTCATGGTGTATTCCAATGTGAACGAGAACGGGACGGTGGTCAAATCCTTTTCCGAGTTGCCTAAGTTGCTCGCCGATACAGTGTATTTCTCTATATTCATGCAGATTAAGGCGGGCGTGAATGATGACTTCATCAGAGGCTTGTCTTGCGAGAATTTCACTGACTATCTGGTAGAGTATAATTTCAACTCAAAAGGTGATGACCGGGAGCGTGCGCGTACCAAGGCCGTCAGTTCGTTTGGCATCAAACGCATCGTCTATCCTGAGCAGCGCGTGGTAGAACACATCAGCTATACATTGGCCAAAAGCATCTTTCGCCAGATGCGCTTCAACAATTACAGGGATGATGTCGGCTTCACCGACGAGCCTCAGCGCAAAGATTACGAACAGCTCTATCTCAAGAATGATTCCCTGATGAACCAGTGGAAACTGACGGATGATTTCTTGATGCTGAATAAACGCATTCTGGACGACGATAGGCCTTTCAAGCCTTTTGAGGATTATTGGAAGGAGCAGGCCGAGTTCTACAGCTATGACGATGCCAAGAAGGCCGAGAGCAACCCGTTGCACTATGTCGCGCAGTTCTGTCAGGATTTGTACAACAAAAATTTCCGACTGAAACAGAGCGTGGAGGAATACTATAAGGACAAGAGCAAGGACGACGTGATGGCCATGCAGGTTTTGCATATCGTCGAGTCAATTGAGCAGAACCTCTACACCCAATGGTACCAAGGGTCGCTTTCTCTCGAAGACTTGTTGCAGGTATGCGACAAGATTTTGCAGTACGTCAAGGACCGCCGCCAAAAAATGGTGGGCGAGATTACCGAGAGCGATGAGGTTATCGCTGGATTCCAAAAGGAGCTGGACGACAACATGAGTGATTATACAAACATGGGTGTCGCCCAGAAGCTGATGAATCGCGCCAAGGATCGCTATACCGACCATCAGGAAATTCTGGCAGACCTTTATGTTGAGAAATCGCGCCGCGTGGCTCGCGAATTTGCCGTCAAGCTGATGGCCAAGCTGCAGGTGGCTTTTGAAGACTTCTATTCAGAGGTACAATCCTTTGTCGGTGCACTGGCCGTCTGTATGGACGAGGCGCAAGAGCGCATCTCCGACCGTAATCAGAGCCAGGGAAACCTGCACGATATGAATCAGGCTGTCATCGAGGTTATCGAATATGCGAAGGTCTGGGTTTTTGAAGAAAGCTTGCTGCGCAACCGTGGCCGGATGGAAAAACTCGCCAGCACCCTGCGACATGCGTTGGTGGGCAACAAGACTTTCGCCCATTTCAACGAGCTGGCCAAATCGCTTTCTGTTGACCATGCTTTCGATGTGGTGGACGGGGTGATGGGTCAGCTAGTGCGCGAGATTCATGATACCGAATGCTCCAAGGACAAACTTATGGGCATTAATGTATTGCAACAGCTTCAGAAAGTCCTTGTTACAGACGATGACATCCGTGCCTTTGCCGAGGAAGCTGTCAAGAAGAGCGGCGTGTTTGTGTTGTTGGACCACACCTCGTTAATACAAGCTTACCCCAACAACCCCAATCCGGTGAGTAATCCCGCTTCAATGGACCATAAGGCCATTCTTGTAACCATGCCGCCTTCCGAGGGCGATGATTCGTTGAAGCTCTTTGCCGACAAGCTTCAGAATGCCCTGCGTAATGCTTTCGGAACCCCTAAGGAGGGCTATACCATTCAGTTTGACACCATCGGCGAGGTGAAAAACGAAATTACCATAGCTGCGGTACGCTGCTGTTTCCCCTTGCGAGCCTTGAAATGGATGCCCGTATTTGAAGGGAAGTATAGGGCCATGACGGATGGCGACAACCCCTCCGCCCGCGAAAATCGCATACTGCTTCATTCCGAAGGCGATGGCTCTCAGATACCTGCCATTATGGGCGAGAAACAGATGACGGCGCAGGAGTTTATGCCCTATTACTTCCTGGCTGCCGCTATAGGGATAATCAAGGTGGCCGATGACGCTATCAATGGCCGTGGCTGGTGTATCTCGCGCAAGGGAGAGTGGGGTATAGAGCAGACCCATTTCCTTTCTGCCAAATTCACCGATTTGCCTACCAGCGAACACATGACAAAGGAAATGCGCGACGAGATAGAGGAGAAAGTGTCGGAGGTGCTAAAGGATGCCGAGCTGACCATGGCCAAGCGTGGCGAAATGGCAGAGCAGGTCAAGATGGTGATGCGCGACCATGTGGCGGCAGAATGTTCAAGCCCTACGTCGCCCAAATTCCAACAGTTCGGCAACGAGGCAAAAAAAGCATTAGATATAATTAACAAACGATAACAGAATATGGCAAGAAATCAGAATAAAAGTAGGAATGTCAATTACGGCATTTGTACCAATACCGGAGGCAAGGCAGACGGTACGCCTTGCTCCAAGTGTCAGAACAAGGAGAAACAGGCCATCAGCGCGCGTAAAGACTTTGTGTGTGAGGAATGTTGCGAGCCGCTAACCAAGACTACCCCTCCGTCCGCCCCTGTCAATGTTAAACTGATTGTGGCTATTGTTGCCGCGGTGGCCCTTATTGCTGGCGGTATCTTTTTGTTCAGCGGCCGTGGCGAGGCTGATGAGAATCTTCCTCTTGCAGACACTACAGTCGTAGATTCGGCTACTCCCGAGCCAATTCAGGAGCCTGCTGAAGAAGCGAAGACTGGTGAAAAAAACGGTGGCGATGACAAAAGCCATAAGACCTCTCAGGCACCGTCAATAGACATTCTCAAGTATGCATCTTACGATGGCGATTATAAAAATGGCGTCCCGCACGGCAACGGAGGTACGCTGAAGTTCAAAAAAGCCTATCGTCTGGATCTGAAAACCTCGAATGGCGATTTTCTTGACATCAATGCAGGCGAGACTATTAAGAACACCCGTTTCCGCGACGGACGCCTCTGTGGTGGCAATCTCTACCGCAACAATGGCGAACAAAAGTCTTTCTCTCGCTAAAAAAGTATAGTGGCTATGAATAAATTTGCCAAAGCAATACTTTTCCTTGGACTATGGGCCATGATTAGTGTCAGTCTCGGAGCCCAGCAACGCTATGCCTCAGAACAGATACGTCGGCTGGCGGAGAAGTTGCAGGTGCCCGCGTCCCTTCACGATGGAGTCAATTATAAAGTGGCACAATATGCAGGGCATCCGGTGACCATTACCTGTCAGGGCAAGGAAATTACCCATATCGGATACTCGCTCTTTACTCCTATGCAGCGCCAACTTATCGGTAGCGCGCATTGCGACTTCATAGAGCGGCTTTTGATGGCATCCGACATCAAGGATTTTTTCGGTACATCGATAGACCGTTACCTTCGTGAAGAAAAAATAACCTTCGACAAGGGCTCGCTCCAAGCCTTGAAGAGTTTATGTAGCGATACGTCTTTTAACATCCAGATTACCCTGCAAGATGAGCGTCAGTATGTGTTCAACTGGTATGTGGGCAACAGACGTATTGTCACTGTCTCGTACCCCAATAACTATCAGCTTGTTACTGGGTTCACTATGCAGGAACTCGAAGCTCGTATTGCGCCAGCATTGCGGGCCACGCAGGTGAGTGCTACCACGCCGTTTCGTCCTGTAGAGTCGATGTTCCAGAAGATGTCTAATGGCGGTATCTATGTCTTTGCGGGCGATATCTATATGCTGCCGCAGCTCACCTCCAACCGCTACTATGTCAAACATCCCGATGGCTCGTTCCATGTGCTTTATAGCAAGGATTTTCCTGCCGAGACGATGGCCAACCTCGTGACGGCCACAGATATCGACAATGCGCTCGAAATGGAGATACTCATGGTGCGTTACGGTCACGTCAAGGAAGCTCTGCGGGTTCCGCTGCGCCAGTGC
>JAFVBF010000021.1 GCA_017480145.1 Bacteroidales bacterium | reverse complement strand
GGGAAAGGCGTGTGCCCAGTCGATTGATAAAAACATAGTTGCCCTCGCCTCTGCGTGTGCTCTGCTGCGAACGAATCAAATGCACGTAGTCCAGCAATAAACGAAGCGCATGGGAATTGATGGGCACCCATCGTTCCTTGCTCCCCTTACCCATGATACGCAGGCACTCCTCATCTTCATAGATATTGGACAACTTCATATTAACCAGTTCCGAAACCCTAAGACCGCAGCCATAAAGAATCTCGATAATGACGTAATTACGCTCCTGATCGGGAATGCTTCGGTCAAATGTAGCCTGAATCGCCGCCACATCAGCATCCGTCAAGACATCGGGCAGATGTTTCGGGCGCATCGGCATCTGTAGCTGCTTTGCGGGATTGTCGTCCAAGTCGCCTTCTACCACAATCATCTGAAAAAAAGTACGCCACCCTGAAATCATTCGGCTCTGCGTCGTGGCGGCAATACCCAAATCATTCATTTCTGAAAGCAACTGCTGCATATCCGCCAGCTCCACCTGCACAGGTTCGCGATTCAAGGCCGATGCATAACGCATCAAATGCCCCACGTCACGAAGATAAGCCTCCACGCTATTAGAGGCCAGCCCCTTTTCCAGTTTCAGATAGGTCTCGAATGCACGCAGATGGTGCCGCCATGTCTGGGCAACAGAAGCCATACATTTTCAAAATTATTTCATGCCCTTAAGGACCCACAGGAGCAAATCCCAAAAGGTCTCGGGTTTGTAGCGTCCGTCTTTGCGCTCTGCCCTTGTCATGTCAAGATTAACGCGTCCCCATGCCAAACGTTTTTCCACCACTTTAGACTGGCGCGTGAAGTAACTGCCATGATGATCCGGATTCATACGCAGCGGGGACGGCAGGCACACAGCCAGCTGGGCAGCCTCATTGGGGGTAAGCGCCTTTGCCGAATGGCCAAAATAATGTTGCGCAGCAGCCTCGCAGCCGTAGATGCCATCGCCGAACTCTATGATGTTCAAATAGACCTCCATGATGCGTTTTTTGCCCCAAAAGAGCTCTATCAGGCCTGTGAAATAAGCCTCTAAACCTTTGCGCAACATAGAACGGGTATGGGGAAGAAAAGCATTCTTGGCTGTCTGCTGGCTGATGGTGCTCCCGCCACGGACTCGCCTGCCCTGCTTGTTTTCCAAATAACTCATTCGGATCTGCTTAATATCAAATCCTTTATGGTACATGAACAGTCCATCTTCAGAATAGACCACGGCATCAACCAAATTGGGCGAAATATCGTTAATGGACACGTAGTCACGTTCAAAGTTGACATGCCTGTCCGCAGCATGATACTGTTCAAAAAAACGCTGAACCATCAAAGGGGTGAACGGCGGATTGACGTAGCGATAAAGAATCACCACTGCCACCGTGGACAGCCAGACTGCGACCACCGAAAGCCATGACACTCGACAGACGCGTCGCCACCAGGAAAGCTGGCTCCACGAAGTCCAGCGAAACAATCCCCTCCAGCCTTTGGTGACATTTTTTGATTTTGCCTTTCTGCCCTTGGAGGCTGGCTTCTTGCTCGTTTTTTTTTCGCTCATGATCGAGGCGCAAAAATAGCACTTTTTTTCGCCATACCGATAAAAAACGTATCTTTGTTATGGCCCCGATGCCAAACGGGCATATTATAAAAAAATAAATAACAATAAATTAAAACAATAACAATATGGCAAAAGTAGCTATCAACGGTTTCGGACGCATCGGACGTATGTCGTTCCGCGCTATCATGGAACATCCCGAGCTGGAAATTGTGGCCGTCAATGACCTCACCAGTGCCGAAACGCTGGCCTATTTGTTCAAATACGATTCCGTCCACGAAAACTTCAATGGCGAGGTATATGCCGACGGAGAATACATTGTGGTCAATGGCAAACGCATACGCATCTATGCCGAGCGCGACCCACAAAATCTGCCTTGGAAAGAACTGGGCGTGGACATCGTTGTTGAATCCACGGGACTTTTCAAGAAACGCGAACAGATGATGAAGCACATTAATGCCGGAGCAAAAAAGGTGGTCCTCACCGTTCCGGGTGCCAGTGCCGACGATGTGGATGCCACTGTCGTGCTGGGTGTGAATGAAGAGGTGCTGACCCGCGACGTACAGCTTGTGTCCAACGCCAGCTGCACCACCAACTGCCTCTCTCCCGTAGCCAAGGTGCTTAACGACAAGTTCGGCATCAAACGCGGCCTTATGAATACGGTTCATAGCTACACTAACGACCAAAAAATCCTCGACCAACCGCACAGCGACCTGCGTCGCGCACGTGCTGCCGCTGTCAGCATCATTCCTACCTCCAGCGGTGCCGCCAAGGCTGTAGGACTGGTGATTCCCGAATTGAAAGGCAAACTGGATGGCTTTGCCATGCGCGTCCCCACCCCGGATGGCTCCGTGGTTGACCTCACAGCCGAATTGGAACGCAATGTGACCAAGGAAGAAGTCAATGCAGCCATCAAAGAGGCCGCCGAAGGCTCTATGAAAGGCATCCTGCAATACACTGAAGACCCCATTGTGAGCGTTGACATCATCGACAACACCCATAGCTCCATCTTCGACTCCAAACTAACCATGGTGATGGATGGCAACTTTGTCAAAGTGGTCTCTTGGTATGATAACGAGAAAGGTTACAGCACCCGTATTGGCGACCTGACCGCCAAGATGGCCACGCTGTTATAAGCTCGAAGTTTATATGGTTGTCAAAAAAGAAAGGCTATGCCATCTGCGGTATAGCCTTTTTTATTTACATACATTATGAGAAGTTTTTTCACAAAAGCACATCGTCTTACCTTACTCGCCATCTGCTTAGTGACGGCTGTAGGATGTCACAATGATAGCGTACGAACCAACGATACAGACACTATTACGGACGACTACGGATCCATAGTAGTCGTGCCGTCCAATCCCAAACGCATAGTGTCCGCCTCGCCAGCCATAACGGAAATCATCTTCGCTCTGGGAGGACAAGAGAAACTTATCGGTAGAACAGAATTCTGTACCTATCCCCCTGAGGCGGCAATGGTAGAAAACATAGGCGGCATTAGTAACTTAAACGTTGAGAAAATCGCCTCTCTTCACCCCGACCTCGTCATCAGCGGGTCAATGATACCACAGAAAAGCGTCCAGCAGCTGGGAACACTTGGGATACCCGTGGTATGCGTTATTGAAAAGAAGCATTTCGACGGGCTGTATGAGAATATCAAGACCGTGGGGCAACTTATCAATCGTCCTGATGCTGCCGACAGTCTCAACATCGCCATCCGCACCGAGATACACGACTTACAGCAAACACTTGCACAAGACAGCCACCATCCCACGGTGTACTATGTGGTTGGCTATGGCAGCGGGGGCAACTTCACGGCAGGCGGAGAATCGTTTATTAATGACATCATCACCATGTCGGGGGGCGAGAATATAGCCCAGGACATACGTGGCTGGAGTTATAGTATAGAAAAGCTTATCAGCAACGACCCTGACTATATCATAGTGCGTAGCGAGGATTCAGCCGCATTCTGCAACACGCACCCTTACGAACGGTTGTCGGCAGTGAGACAAGGCCGGGTAATAGGCATCAACAGCGGGCTCTTGGACCTGCAAGCACCCCGAAATGTAGGGGCAATACGTTTCCTGAACAAAAGACTGCATCCTATCAAATAAAAAAGCCACGAAGCAAGATTTGCTTCGTGGCTTTTTTATTTATATTAAGTTGGATTTATTTTGTCATCAGATACTCAATGGCGGCATCCAGCTGTTCATCCTTTCCATTAGCACCTTCGTATTGCACCATTTTGTCAGGAGTCACACCTTTACCCTCCAAAGAGGTATAATCGGTTGTGACAAGGTCAAAATTGCTTGTATAGCAATAGTATCCGTATTTATCCACATCACCAAAAACACCACTCAGAAGAATGTTAAAACCACCAGGCATCAAGGGACACGTTGCCCCACCAGTACGAATACCGATAAAATACCCATTAGGCAAACTGTGAATCAACTGCGTGGTAATCTCAGCGCAGCTATACGAATTACAATCAGCAAGAACAACAATAGGCTTCTGAGAGTTCAAATGCTTCGATGGAGTACGTAAAATAAACGGAGTCCATGCGCTATAATCCAAGCGACCTATCCCTTCCTTGGTTCGAGAATAACCGTAGTGCGTATTGCTCTGGGTCAGTCCGCCTGCGATAAATGTCAATTCAGAAGCATTTCCGCCTCCATTGCCTCTCACATCAATAATAATACCCGTAACATCATCCTCATTAATCCAGCCTGACTGTACGCCGTAGTAAGTATTACCGCTACGCTCGATGAAATCATTGCGCCCGTATGCCGAATTCAACCAGTCTATACCATAGAAATATGCCAATGGAGCCCACGAGGCATCATTTCTTGCCTTTCCCGACATATTGCTGATATTAAAGCCACCCAGACGGAAATAAGCAATTTTTTCGCCATTGTCTTTTCTCAACAAAGCCGACCGCATATTGCTCGGAGACGATGTCACTTTTAGCGAACCATCGATAAGTCTCTCATGATTTGCTAATGCCGCATATTGCGCCGAAGTAGCCGTTTCCTTATACTCAGCACGAGTGCGAACCTCGCGCGCGCTACCCCCAATGCGGAAATTATTTGCACCTTGACCTTTTAAATTTTTTACCGTGAGGACAAAATGGTGATCGAGTAATCCCCCGACTACACCTACCCACAAATCCGTAAACACAGAGTCGTCAACCTTGCTCTGATTATCAAGTGCCGCAAATTTGGGATAATATTCATCATATTTGGCATCCCAATCAGTTTCGTCCCGGCTCCAAAAGACATAACTGCTGTTAATACCCTGCCACACGGCTTCAAATTGCCTTGCATACGATTTCATTGTCATGACATCGTAGCGTTCATTAGGATTCAGGATATCATCCTCCAAGTCCTTACGACAAGAAACAAGAGCCAGCGACAACAAGGCCAGCGACAATATGACAATTCTTATATTTTTCATAATGATGTTATATTAAAATTTGTACGCAACACCCGCCGTAATAGCCAGCGTTGAGTTATAATGTGGAATATTATTGTTTTCCATATAGCCCTTCTGAACATCTGTCATGCCATAGTAGTATCGTGCCTCAGCACTAACCTCAAAGTGATGCATAAAAGTATAGGCAAATCCCCCGCCAAAGACCAAACCAGCATCAAAACGATTATCGCGATTACTATCAAACTCCCAATCCTGATCATATTCGGTTGATGATAAATCAAGATAAAGCAAATAGTCCATCGAATAGGTATTGCCTTTCCGATGTCCAGAAAGCCAATATCCCACATATCCACCAAAATAGGCAAAGACACGAAAGTCATAGCCAAAAGAAACCATGGCCATCAATGGGACGGACAAATAATCATTGGTGTACTCTGAATTAAGTATGCTTGAGCTATTATATGCCGTACGGTTCATCTTGTAGTTTTTTTGAACCCACAGCACATCAGCACGGCAATACAGCCAATTGGTAAGCGCATATTTTGCCGATATGCCCAGAGACAGACCCGAATTCTTTAAATATTTCATGTCTTCGGCATATTGCGGAAGCGAGATAACTGGCGTGTTTTCATCCCAGCCTCCAAGGATACCAAAAGTCCAACCCGCAAGAGGGGAGGTGCTTTGTGATGCTTCCGCAGCAGGAATTTCAACTCTTGATTCCTGAGCCGATGCCGTGATGCCCACTCCCATAGACAGAAGCAAACATCCAATAGCAATCTTCATTTTATTCATTACTTATATTTTAATTGGTTATTTGTCAAAATACTGTAAAATGTATGAGCCTACAGCCCACACTTAATGAAAGGGGGACAAAGATACAAAATTATTGTAAACAAAAAAGGCAGCATCCAGAATGATGCTGCCCGGAACTTTTGTCTTGTTAATAAGACGCTACTCGGCGTCGCTAACGAAAGGATAACTATAATCCTCAGCAGGTGCAAAGGTTTCCTTAATGGCCTGCGGGCTGACCCAACGGAGCAAGTTGAGATACGAACCAGCCTTATCATTAGTGCCACTGGCACGAGCGCCTCCAAAGGGCTGCTGGCCAACCACTGCCCCCGTGGGCTTGTCGTTGAAATAGATATTGCCAGCAGCATACTTCAACACCTCGTAGGCCTCGCGGAGAGCCTTGCGACAAGTACTAAAAATGGCTCCAGTGAGGGCATAGGGCGACGTGGTGTTGCAGAGCTGAAGCGTCTCAGCAAACTTTTCGTCCTCATAAACATAAATAGTGATAATGGGGCCAAAGATTTCCTCGCACATGGACTTGTAGTCAGGCTTCTTGGCCAAAATGACCGTGGGCTGGACAAAGTATCCGACACTCTTATCGCCCGTTCCACCAAATACGATTTCAGCATCAGGACTCTGCTTGGCATGTTCGATGTAGTTCATGCAGTTGTCAAAGGAGGCTTCGTCGATAACGGCATTGACAAACGCAGAAAAATCACGGACATCGCCAACCTTGATGGTGGATAACATGTCGCCCACCAGTTGCTTTACCTCTCCCCACATGCTTGCAGGCACATAGGCACGGGAGGCAGCAGAACACTTCTGACCCTGATACTCAAAAGCACCGCGAACAATGGCGGCGGCAACCTGGCGTGGCTGTGCGCTCTTGTGGACAAAGATAAAATCTTTGCCGCCCGTCTCGCCGACAATCTTGGGATAGGTCTTGTAGTTGTTGATATTCTCGCCAATGGATTTCCAGAACCCATTGAAGGTCTTGGTGCCGCCCGTGAAATGAACACCACCAAAATCAGGGCTGGAGAAGGCCACTTTGCCTATCAGAGCCCCACTGCCTGGCAAGAAATTGACCACGCCATCAGGCAGACCCGCCTCTTTGTAAATCTTCATGAGCAGGTAGTTGGAAAGCAGTGCCGTCGTGGAGGGCTTCCAAAGGGTGACATTACCCATTAGCACGGGCGACATCTCCAAATTGCTGGCAATAGAGGTGAAATTGAATGGTGTGACAGCCAGAATAAAGCCTTCAAGAGGACGATATGTCACATAGTTGAGCGTACCCTTGTCACTACACGGCTGGTCGGCGTAAATCTGCGACATGTAATGAGCATTGTAGCGCAGGAAGTCCACCAACTCACATGCGCTGTCAATTTCGGCCTGCATGGTGGTCTTGCCCTGTCCGAGCATCGTGGCAGCATTGATTAAATAGCGATACTTACCAGCAATAAGGGTGGCAATCTTCTGGCAAATGCTGGCCCGCTCAATCCACGGAGTGTCGGCCCACTGCTGACGGGCTTTCATGGCCGCCTCAATAGCCATCTGAACCTCTTTCTCCCCTACCTTATGATAGTGCGCCAAGACGTGACCATGTTCGGTCGGCATCACTACGTTACCGATATTACCCGTACGAATCTCCTGTCCGCCTATAATAACAGGTATCTCCGTTACCGTGTTGTATAGCTGGTCAAGCGCCTCACGAATCTTCTTGCGCTCAGGGCTACCAGGGGCATATCCGAGGACTGGCTCATTGGCCGGCTTAGGAAAAGAAAAGATGGTGTTGTTCATAGTGCTTTTGTTTTGTTAAAATTTATTATCAATTTTGAGCCAACAAAGATACAAATAATTAGACAAAAAAGCAAAACACAAAATCACCATACGCCGAATAGTCCTGTATTCCATAGGCCGGCAGAGTGACTCGCTCGAAAAAGGGCCTGCGGCATCGAGACATGCTCCTCGATGCCGCAGGCCCTGACAAAACCGTCAAAACACAGTATTAATACGAACGTGCAAAAATAACACGACGATGAGAAGGCCGACCACTGTAAATACACTTGCCCTCCTCTTCCTCAGCATCGTAAGGAATGCAACGGATGGTGGCTTTGGTTTCCTCCTTGATACGCTCCTCGGTCTCCGTTGTACCGTCCCAATGGCAGAGCAGGAACCCATTCTTCTCAATTTCGACCTTAAAATCCTCCCACGTGTCCACCTTGCGAGTCTGAGAAGCCCTAAAATCAGCCGCTTTCTTGAAGAGGTTATGCTGAATCTCCTCCAGCAGCTGATATACATGGTCGGCAATACCCTCAATAGACATTGTCACCTTTTCCAGCGTGTCGCGGCGACATACTTCGCACGTTCCATTTTCGAGGTCTCGCGGACCGATAGCAAGGCGAACCGGGACCCCCTTAAATTCGTATTCCGTGAACTTCCAGCCCGGCTTGTACTCCGTACGATTGTCATATTTGACCGTAATGCCCTTAGCCTGCAAAGCCTTGATGATAGGTTCGACCTTGGCATCTATTTCGCTCATTTGCTCTGCATTCTTGCAGATGGGGACTATGGCGACTTGTATGGGAGCCAGCTTGGGAGGCAGTACAAGGCCATTATCGTCGCTGTGGGTCATGATGAGCGCTCCCATCAAACGAGTGGAGACACCCCACGATGTGGCCCACACATACTCCAGTTTATTCTCTTTATTGAGGAACTGCACTTCAAACGCCTTAGCAAAATTCTGACCCAGAAAATGAGAAGTTCCTGCCTGCAAAGCCTTGCCATCCTGCATCATAGCCTCAATGCAATAGGTGTCCAGAGCACCGGCAAAACGCTCGTTTGGCGACTTAACACCCTTGACAACAGGCACTGCCATCCAGTTTTCGGCAAAGTCGGCATAGACATCCAGCATACGACGAGCCTCTGCCTCGGCATCCTCGCGTGTAGCATGAGCAGTATGCCCTTCCTGCCAGAGGAACTCCGCCGTGCGAAGAAACATACGCGTACGCATCTCCCAACGAACCACATTGGCCCACTGATTGCATAGAATCGGCAGATCTCGATAGGACTTAATCCAATTCTTATACGTACTCCAAATAATGGTTTCGGAGGTGGGGCGGACTATAAGCTCCTCCTCCAAACGGGCATTAGGATCCACCACAACGCCATTACCTTCGGGGTCATTCATGAGGCGATGATGAGTAACAACGGCACACTCCTTGGCAAAGCCCTCCACATGCTCGGCTTCTCGGCTAAGGAATGACTTAGGGATGAACAAGGGGAAGTAAGCATTAACATGGCCAGTAGCCTTAAACATATCGTCCAGAGCCCGCTGCATTTTCTCCCAAATAGCATAACCATAAGGCTTAATCACCATACAGCCACGGACTGCAGAATTTTCTGCCAAATCGGCACGTACCACCAATTCATTATACCATTCAGAATAATTTTCAGAACGTTTTACAAAATCTTTTGCCATAGTATTATTTTGATTGTATTTCTTAAGCCCGACAAAACATCCATGTACACTTCGCAGGGATTACGAAAAGTATTCATTTCTTTTCAAAGAAATTACATATTTTTGCAGATTGTTCCGTCGCTGCGCAAAAATACGAAATTAATAGCAATCGGAATGATAAGCGTATGAGAATAAGCAAAAAATTGTGTCGGGCAGCCGTTGCAGCATTACTTTGTGTATTTTGTCCCGCCAACATACAGGCACAAGAGACCATAAAGCAAGACACCATTTCATGTTTCATTGTTGGGTTCAATGTCGGAACCATCTTCCCTTCCGAAAAGGGCTCCAATGTCAGTTTGAACAAGGGGGGGGGAAGTTCTAATGCCACAATGTATAGCCTATACGACTCTCCCTGGCTGAATTTTGGGCTTGATGGCTTCTACAAATGGAAGACAAACTGGCTGATCTCGCTCGAAGGCGACGCTTGGTTTGGCACCGACAATTTGAAACACCGTACCGAACGGATGTCAAACATATACACGTCAGAAGGCATCATTATTGGAACCAATGGTACCGATGCCGTGGTAACAGCATACAACCGGGGTCTAAGCGTCAAGGCTGGCATTGGAAAAATAATCCCCATCATGCCCACACGAAACCCCAACTCAGGAATCTTAGCCAAGATCAGCGCAGGCATTCTTCAGCAACAAACCATATTTACCCTCAATGAGGTGAATGCGCCCCAGATTGACGATGACTACGCCCTGCTGTATGACCATCAAAGATTTGGTTATACCCTCACTGAGGGCGTAGGCTTCTGGTTTATGAGCAACCGCCTCAACCTCGTAAACTGCTACGTGGCCTTCGAACTGACCGAATGCTGGTCGCATTCCACGAGAGACTATTTAATAGACAATTATCTAGGGATAAATGGAAAGGACGATAACAGCTACTTCGACCTACTATATACAATCAAATTATGCTGGATGTTTCCGCTGAAAGGAAAAACAGCACGTGAATACTATTATTATTGACAATGAGAATCATTTACTCACTTGGCATCCTGTTTTACACTCTTGGAGTACGACTGGCCTCGCCATTTTACGAAAAAGCACGTTTGATGGTGGCTGGATGGAGAGACAGCCAAAACATACTCTTTCAATTAGCCAGATCCAGTAAGAGTCAACCAATTGCATGGTTTCATGCCGCCTCACTGGGAGAATTTGAACAGACACGACCCGTGCTCGAAAAATTCAGGATACAGCATCCCGAATACCGAGTTCTACTCACTTTTTTTTCTCCCTCGGGCTACGAAGTGCGAAAAAACTATACTGGGGCTGACGCCGTATGCTACCTGCCTATGGATACGCCAGGGAATGCGCGACGCCTGATTCAGACCCTGAGCCCCCGCATCGCATTCTTTGTCAAGTACGATTTTTGGTTCAACTATCTCAATCAATTAAACAAGCAGGGAACGCGGACTTTTCTTTTTTCTGCAATCTTTCGCCCTCGCCAATATTTTTTTCAATGGTATGGGGGCTGGTTCTGCAAACAACTAAGCCGATGCTATGAGCACATTTATGTCCAAAACGAACAATCTCTGCAATTACTCAAATCCCATGGCGTTGACCACTGCTCCATTGCGGGTGACACACGTTTTGACCGTGTTCACGACATTGCACTTACGGCAAGGAAGTTTCCCGAAATAGAACGTTTCCTATCTTTAAGCGCCAATGGCAACAACCAAGCAAAAGTACTAATGGCCGGCAGCAGCTGGGAACCCGACGAGGATTTTCTAAAACAATATTTCACACATCGGAAAGATCTGAAATACATCATTGCGCCACACATAATCAGCGAAAGCCACATCAATCAGATAGAGACGCTATTTGAAAGAGGTAATTGTTTAAGATACAGCGACCTGAACAACGCAGCCAACTCAGACTTTGCCAAGCCCATACTTATAATTGACAACATCGGGATGCTGTCGTCTCTTTACCAGTATGCCACTGTGGCCTATATCGGAGGCGCATGGGGGCGGGGATTACATAACACGCTGGAAGCTGTGACTTTTGGCAAGCCTGTCGTTTTCGGCCCTCACTATGACAAATTCCAAGAGGCACATGATTTATTGAGTCGTGGAGGAGCATTTTCCTACTCTCAATACTCCAGTTTAGAAACCATTCTTGACCGCCTGTTCGACCACGCAACCGACTATGAAAAAGCCTCCCTCGCCTGTCTCGACTATTTAAATGAAAATTTAGGCAGTAGCGACAAAATCCTCAAACAAGCCAATCTATAAAATCGCACTTGCTATCAAAACCACACTCCATATTCTCGTTTATGTCACTGCTTTGTTCTTTCTGGCAGGATGTGCGAACTTACAGCATGTGCTACAGCCGGAAGATTTGATACTATACCGAAACAGGTACGATATCACGATGAGCGATGGCAACGAAGTATCACCCGAAGTCAGCAAAGCCTTGACGGATGTAGATCGATACATTCGTCAGCAACCCAAAAACGGGCTGTTCGACATATACCATAGTATTGGCAATCTGTACTACAGCGTTCCTCTTTCTGACAGCAATTGGTGGGCACGCACGATGCGGAATCTGGGTACCGCCCCCATCATATACAGCGAGGCCCAGACGCAACAGAGTGCACAACAGATTGTCAGCCTACTGGAAGGTCGCGGATGCTTTCATTCATCGGTAAGCATTGACACCCAACATCTTTCCCGTCAACGTATCGCCGTCACATACCACATTACCGCTACACCTCGATACTTCATTGACGACATCGTTTTTCGGGTCAATGACACTACTGTACAAAACCTTCTTGATGAATGGGAAAGCGACTCATACCTACATCTTGGGGACTACTATGACCAAGAAAAACTCTCCAACGAACGTGACAGGATTTCCTCTCATCTTAGAAACCTTGGATACTACCTTGCCACTCCCGAACTCATTCGATTTGTCATAGACACGACCTACGCCACTGACAGGCTGGGCATTGATGTGGTTCTTGAAAATCCAACCACTCCAGCCACAAAGGACTCCCCTCAAAATAGTCCCTTCCAAAAATACTATATCGATCGTATTCTGATTGACAGCAACAGCGTACGGGAATCCACCATCCGACGAGTGCTGACACTGCATGGCGGAATGCCTTACAATCCGCATCGGACAACCAGCACCTACAATGCGCTGCTAAACCTGCGCAACTTCAATCTTATCAGCATAGACTACCAAGAATCCCCCAATAGTACCGAAGCCACCCGTCTGCTTGACACCCGCATACGACTACGCAACGGGAGTCAGCAGAAACTAAGTGCCTCCCTTGAAATCAGCAACGCATCTCCCATATCCAGGCAATCCACCAATAGCGGTAGTTTCGGCGCCGAGACAGTACTTCAATACCAACATAAAAATCTATTTGGAGGTGCAGAACTGCTGTCTATTTCCGGCAACTTCCTTATAGAATTGAATAAGTCCGTATTATCTAATGGCATTTCCGATTATAAAAGCAGCTTTTCGGCATTTGAAACAGGTATAACCGCATCTTTAGACCTGCCCCAGTTCCTCTTCCCGATGGGGAACAGACTTGTACAAGGCATTTCGCTACCCCACACACTCTTCAGTATCGGCATAGACCGCCAATACAGAACCTATTTCGAACGATGGCAGGCCGCAACATCTTTCGGATACACATGGAACGCCACACGACAGATACAACACAAAGTCCTACCCTTAGAACTGTCTTATGTCCAATTCCCCATGCTCAGCGAATCTTTTCTATCTCGCATTGCGAGGGTTATGGACAACCGAATTATCTACCAATACTCAGACCATCTCATACTTGATGCACGTTACGAATTCATATACAGCAACCAACGAATCGGACGCAGAGTCAATTTCTCATACATCAACGCATCAATTGAATCGGCCGGAAACCTGGCAGCACTCATTGCGACATCGCCCGGATTGCGCCAACGAGACCAATTTGACAGCACATACACGCTCGCCAATGTCCCCTACTCCCAATACATACGCATGAGTGCTGAATACAAACGATATTTCTATCATGGAACACGTTCCATATTCGTGGCTCGAACGTTGTTTGGATTAGGCGTACCCTACGGCAACTCATCTACGATGCCCTATGAGAAGAGTTTTTTCGGTGGCGGCCCAAACAACCTTAGGGCTTGGCAAATACGTCATTTAGGACCAGGACATTACAACACCACCAATGATGCTTACGGATTTGACCAGATGGGCGACTTGACCATCGTATTCAACTTAGAAGAACGTTTCCCTATTTTTGGACCCGTCGAAGGTGCACTCTTCACCGACATTGGCAACGTATGGCTTTACAAAAAGGATGAATATATGCCCGGTGCCGACTTTCAATTCAAAAACATAATCAGCGACATGGCTTTAGGCATTGGATTCGGATTACGCTTTAAAATCTCCATCCTGACACTGCGACTCGACCTCTCGCTACCAACCTACGATCCAGGCTATGACACCCCTAATCGCTGGCGGTTCAAACAATGGCGATTCAGTTCTATTAATACCAACTTTGGCATTGACTATCCATTTTAAAATCAAGAACCATGAACCCGATACTCAGTCTAAACGACATACAGATGCATGTCCAGAATCTCTTTCAACAAGAGGACTTCAATTCTGAACCTTTAGAATTATATGCCCCCATCGAATACACACTTCGCCTGGGCGGCAAACGCATACGGCCCGTCATGCTGTTGGCATCCTGCCAAATGTTTGGCGGCGACATTCGCCAGGCCAACAATGCAGCCATTGGCATAGAAGTTTTTCACAACTTCACACTCTTGCACGACGACCTCATGGACCAATCCCCTCTACGACGAGGACAAGAAACCGTCTATAGAAAATGGGGGGCAAATGCCGCCGTGCTTTCTGGCGATGCAATGCTGATCATGGCATACCAGTACATCGTGCGGCAGACGGGCATCAGCCCATCTGACAGCATATTAATGTTCAACACAATGGCGCAGGAGGTCATGCAAGGACAGCAATACGATATCAATTTTGAGAATCGTAGTGACGTCACCACAGAAGAGTACCTCGACATGATATATCTGAAAACAGCTGCACTTTTTAATGGAGCACTGCGTCTTGGAGCCATGATAGGACATGCCCCCCAAGAGGCCTTACCCCATCTATTCCAATTCGGCAAACATCTCGGATTAGCATTTCAAATACAGGATGATTTACTGGACACCTACGGAGATTTGTCCTCTTTTGGAAAACAACCAGGGCAGGACATCCGAGACAATAAAAAAACAATGCTCTTGATTACAGCCCTCAACCAAGCAAGCGAGACGCAACAAAAAAGGCTAAAGGAACTGATATCCAACAACGACACCTCCGAACATAAAGTGAGACAAGTCAAAGCCATCTACGACAGTCTCAATATCCCCACAACCATGGAAAATCTTATCAATAAGCACTACACACAAGCCGCCGAAGCACTCAATGCAATACCCGTATCGGACAACTATCGCCAACCCCTTCTTCAGCTCATGCAGGAACTCCTACACAGAGCGAATTAAACACTTCTGTTTAGAGGCCGTTCCTATCAGTCTTCTGGATTTCAACATTTGAAAAAAAAATGTATATTTGCATATCTATCAAATATAATTGAAGTTTATCAACTAATTAATAATCAAACTATTTAAAACAACCATGAAAAAAGTAATTGCATTGATGTCAATCGTTGGTTTATTGACATTCACCAATTTCAATGGACTGATGGCTCAGGGGGAAGACACCGAGATAGCCACCGAGCAAGTTGTTGCCGAGGAGGAAAATAATGAGGCTGAAGCCACTGTCTCTGAGGTAGAAACAACTAAATCTTTCCACCAAGTGCTGAAAGAGAAATACATTCAGGGTGGTGCAGGCTGGATGACCCCGGTTCTCCTCTGCCTCATCCTTGGCATGGCTCTCGTCATTGAGCGCATCCTTTATCTCAATATGGCCACCACCAATGTACAGAAACTTCTTGAGGGCATTGAAGGTTATGTTTCTAAAAAAGATTACGAGGGTGCAAAAGAGCTCTGCCGTAACACCCGTGGCCCCGTGGCAAGCATTTTCTACCAAGGTCTCGACCGTATCAACGAGGGTCTTGACAATGTGGAAAAAGCCGTCACATCCTATGGTGGCGTTCAGATGGCTCGCCTTGAGAGCAATATGACATGGATTGCCCTGTTTATTGCCTTGGCACCTTCCTTCGGATTCCTGGGCACCGTTATTGGTATGGTTCAGGCATTTGACGACATCGAGGCCGCTGGTGATATCAGCCCGACCGTTGTTGCTGGTGGTATGAAAGTTGCTCTTCTGACCACTGTGTTCGGTCTTATCGTTGCCATCATCCTTCAGATTTTCTACAACTACATCCTTACCAAAATCGAAAGCCTCGTCGCTCAGATGGAGGACGGTTCCATCTCCTTCATGGACATCCTCGTCAAACACAGCAAATAATAGTCTAAGGAGTAGCTATTCTATTTAATCATTAAAATCCTTAAACTGTTATGAAAGAGAAAACCGATAAACTCATCACCTGGGTGGCTCTCGGCATAGCAATTCTCGCCTCTATATTTGCCATTGTCTTCGCCATGAACACCCTGAATGAAGGCATGTTCAATATTGCCTACTGGATTACATTGCTATTTGTTGTTCTCGCCCTTGTCGGCATGGTCTATTTCTTTTGCGTACGTTTTCTTAAAAACTTCAAGGAGAATCCTGCCAAAGCCCGCAGAACACTCATAGTACTCGGCATCGCCATCGTGGTCATCCTGATTTCCTATCTCTGCGCATCTGGCACAGACGTGCCTATGGCAATGCTGGATAAGAACGGCGTCACCACGGGTACATCAAAATGGATTGGGGCAGGAGCCATTATGGTTTATATTTTGGTCATTGCCGCCATCATCGCCATCATCTATGTCGAGTGCGCCAAAATGTTTAAAAAGTAAATTGCTATGGGAAGAAAAACTCCTGGATTGAACACAAGCTCAATGGCTGACATCTCGTTCTTGTTACTGACGTTCTTCCTCATGACGTCCAGTATCAATACGGATCAGGGCATTGCGCGGCGACTGCCCCCTCCGCTGCCGCCAGACCAAGACACGCCAGAAGTTCGCGAACGCAATATCTTTGTCGTTAAAATTAATAGCAAAGATCGTCTTCTCTACAATGGAGAGATTGGACGTCTTGAAGATCTTAAAGATCGCGCCAAAGAGTTCCTTGGAAATCCCGAGAACAAAAGTAACCTTCCTGAAAAAGAAGTCGTAGACATTCCGCTCCTCGGCTCAATGGAAGTATCGAAAGGCGTTATCTCTATGCAAAATGACCGCGGCACATCCTATGATATGTACCTTCAAGTTCAGAATGAATTGGCCGCAGCCATCAACGAAATGCGTAACGAACTGGCTACCGAACGTTTTGGTAGAAAATATGCTGATATAACTGAACCCCAGCGCGAAGCTATCGACCAAGCAATTCCTATTGCTATCTCGGAAGCAGAGCCTACAAAGATAGGAGAGAAGAAATAATGGCACGTTTTACAGGTAAAAAGGCAAAAGAGACTCCCGCCCTGAATATGGGTTCGATGTCCGACATTATCTTCATGCTGTTGTTCTTCTTCATGGTAATTACAACCATGCGCGAGAGCACATTATTTGTCAAAATAGTCGTTCCGCAGGGCACTGAGGTCAGCAAACTCGAAAAGAAAAGTCTTGTAAGCTATATCAATGTTGGAACTCCTATGCAAGAGCAACAAGCAAAATATGGCACTGACTCACGCATACAGCTCAATGACCAGATTGCAGAAGTATCCGACATTATTCAATTTGTCGAATTAGAGAAATCTGCTCGCGTTGAGGCCGACCGCCCCTTTGTTACTTTTGCCATCAAGGCAGACAAAGACACTAAGATGGGACTGGTTAGCGACATCAAGCAAGAACTTCGCAAAGCTGGCGCATACAAGATTTTCTACAACGCAAGAAAGGGCGAACGCAAATAAATTCATTTGCAATAGCATTTCACTCCGTATTCTAAAAGCCCGTTGTCTTCTTATAAGCAACGGGCTTTCTTATTTATATAATGGTCATATACAATAACAGATAGATACGATACAAAACAAGGACAGACGTAGCTGGATGGATTATAAGAACAAGCGTAGCAGGATGGATAATAAGGTAAGGATATCTTTGTAATATTAACATTTATCAAGGATGGCAAACAGATGGTTGGACACCCGTATTATCTATAAAAACAGAATTATCTCTGAATGATTTTTAAATTAAACGATTTTGAGTATTTTTGCAAACACTTTCATACCCTCTAATAGATTATATCTGCTTGGAATATATATAATTCATCGACGAGTCCTGCAGAGGGAGGCTGAACAGTTCAATAAATGTGTTTTATAAATTTTACAAATACAGTTTGTCATTATATAAACGGTTGCGACTTACCATATAGCCAGTTGCAACATACCATTTAGTCAAATGATGGCAAAAAACACTCCCGCCAAATCCACAAACACCACCACAAGCACTCCTAATCCAATTATAATATAAGCAAGGGAAGTTTCAAATCCCACATCATTATAAATCAAAACTACATACTACAGGTCATTTATATCAATTCCATTCTTTAATGTTGACAAAACATTTAGTATTATTAAGTTTTGCATGTGTAGTAATTGCGGCACTACTAGCATCTTTTGTGAATCCATCTTTGGTCAAGTTGGCATATCATAAAAGAATCCTCGACAATCCCAATGCACGCAAATTACAAAAAAGACCCGTCCCCGTTATAGGAGGCATGAGTGTATTTGTTGCTGCCACAGGTGCGATACTATTAGCAAATTTTGTTGTAGGGACAAATACACTGTTCATTCCAGTGGTTTGTCTTATTGCCATGTTTTTTGTTGGCATTATTGATGATATGGTAGGGATTTCCTACGTCGTCAAGTTTGCATTTCAAGTAGTCTTGGTCTTTTTGCTGTGGTATTTTGGATTTCGGATTGACACCTTAGGTGGCATCCTTGGTATTCACCGACTGGGGTTGGCTCCAAGCCTGGTACTTTCGTTACTGGCAGGTGTAGGGCTAATCAATGCCATGAATTTAATAGATGGTGTTGATGGTTTGGCTTCGGGATTAGGGGTGTATTCCGGATTGATTTGCGGAATAATATTCCTATTACACTATGATGCGGTATATGCCGTTCTGTCCATGTCATTTGTTGGAGCACTTTTGCCTTTTTTTGTTCACAATGTGTTCAGCAAAAAATATAAAATGTTTATTGGAGACTCTGGCTCTTTGGTGCTCGGAATGCTGGCCTACCTATTCACCTGCCGAATCATTCATTTGCCATACCTCTACTTAATAGACGACTACAGCATCAGCATGATGTTAGCCATTTATGCGGTACCAGTCTATGACACATTGCGCGTGATGACATTCCGCATACTGCATGGTCATTCACCTTTCCTACCAGACAAGACGCACCTACACCATGTCTTTATTTCCATGAAATACCCTCACGTACTGGTAACTTGTATTATTCTGACCATATCGGTCATAATATTTTTAATATGGTTTGGGCTGACATGGTTAGAACTTTCCATCACATGGACAACCGTAATCTCTGTTACAATATCAGCCATGATTGTATGGCTAATATATATCGTGATAGATCGACAGAGGTTCTTCGGCACACGCCAGTATGCACGACAAGTGGCATTGGCTCGATATCGGACAAAACGCATCAGCCGATTTTACTATCGTATGCAGTGTTTAGTGGACCGCAAACACTATCCCGCACCGTGGAAGGACGAGAAAAAAACAAATGCGCTGTCTGACTGAACTAATTACTAAATACCCTTGTAGTATTCAGTAATTATAGGGGAGTTAAACAAAATGTACTTTTCGGTTTTACAATCGTGTACATTTTGTTTTTCATAAACTATACAAGGACGTTAAATCCGACGTATATATTAAACTATTGCTGTCCGCTAAAAGTTTTTGACGAATAAAAACGAAAGGCTGAAACTATTTTATAGGTTTCAGCCTTTTT
>JAFVBF010000020.1 GCA_017480145.1 Bacteroidales bacterium | reverse complement strand
GACTGGCGTCCAGTTCCAGAGGCCAATGTTGCAGTAGGGGCGAGCCCTTTGCGGGCTTCGTTGAGCCCTAATGGCGATTTCTTGGTATGTAGCGCCAATGACAGTTTGCAACTTGTTGTGCCCACAAATTACCTGCATTATACGCTCAAGAACGACGTTCCGCTGCAGGGTTTTTACAAAGATATATTTCTCGATGCCGGACTCTATCTCACCACGCGAAGCACCATCCCGGCCGCTACATATCTTGGCTATAAGCTCGAAAGTGTCAGTTGTTCCAAAGAGGCCGACACGGCTTGGCAGAACAGTGTGATAGGTGGTAGCGCCGACGACGAAAATGGCCGTTTGCTTTATCCCGATGGGCAACCGCGCTATAAAATATTGTTCGTCAATGGTGGCAATTCGCGCTCGCATGGGCAGTCGCTCAACCCACGATGCCTACAAAATATGCGCACCTTCGTGGCTTCGGGAGGCTCGTATGTAGGCACATGTGCCGGAGCGTTCTTTGCGTCGTCTGGCTACGATTCAATACTCGATTATCCATACTATTTGCACCTTTGGCCAGGAACGATGAACCATACTGGCCTTGCCGACAGCTCGACTGGTTTGTTTGTCGACCCAGGGTCGCCTTTGTTGAAGTATTACACTTTTGGCAACGACCACTATGTGGCCAACGTGCGCCACAACAAGGGTGGATACCCAGTTACCTGGCCTGTGGGGACCGAACTGCTCGCGCGCTACGACTGTCCGGCTCTACCATCAATTCACGAAAAACCAGCAGCGTGGGCTTATAAGAAGGATGATAAAACTGGGCGAGTCGTCTTGGAGGGCTCTCATCCAGAGGAGGTTACATCTGGCGAACGTCGCGACTTCACTGCGGCCATGATAAAGTATGCTGGCGATGGCGTGGTGGTGACCAAAATTAAGGGTCTTTTGCGTAATGGAGAAAGTCGGGTTATGGACGGGTTAACATCGGGTAGAGGTCGAATAAACTCCAAGATTGGCGATAGGCAGTATCATCACTTTGCCGTATATGTTCCGGATGGGGCTCGGAAAATTACGTTTTCGGTTTCTTCTCCTGTCGATTGCAATATGCAGCTAACAATATGCAACAGCACTTATGCCTATCAAGATAAAGCTACCTACAAGACATCCGAGTCGGGTTCAATACAAAGTCTGAACTTTGAGAATTTGCCCTCCGGACTGTGGTACGTAGCCGTTCGGTTGCTGACAACCGTTACGGCCGGTGATACAGACAAGGGGCAGGTCTACTCGGGCCGAACCGATGTCCTCAATGGTGTACCCTACACGGTTACTGTGTCGTGGTTGCCGTAATGTAAAATTAATGCAGATGAAATTCACAATAATAGGCTGTGGCAATGCGGGCTTGATTCATGCCGCAAAGCTGTATGAAAAGGGTCATGACGTGGCCTTGCTGAAAACCTCCATCACCAACGGCCGCTTCTTCGACCTTATAAAGGAGCAAGGCGGATTCAAGGCTCTGGACGACACTTCCCAGGGCGGAGGTCGTTCCTTTTTAGTAAAGCCGGTGATAATAACTCGCGATGTGCGCAAGGCGGTGCAGTTTGCCGACGTGATAATGGTTATGACGACTACTCTGCAGCACGAGTTTGTGGCCGAGCTCATTGCACCTTATGTAAACGACGGGCAGATTATAGCCTTAGTGCCTGGCTATATGGGCAGTTTGATATTCAAGAAACACATCAAGAAAGATGTGACATACAGCGAATGGGAGACGACTGCATACAACGGGCGGATTGTGAACCAGGAGTATGTGCGAATCAGTTTCTACAATCCGCGCAATGCCATTTCTGTTCTGCCTGTGGATAGAACCCAGCAGGTGCTGGAGGTGTTTTCGAACAGTTTCGACAACACAAGATACACTCGTCGGCACATACTTGAGTCTGCCTTCCACAATCCCAACATGATAGTACATCCGATAGGCATATTGTTCTCCGCTTCGCGCATCGAGTACAGCAACGGCGAGTTCTGGATGTATAGAGAGGCATTCACACCGTCGGTGGTTAACGTGATTAAGGCTTTCGACACAGAGAAGAACAAGGTGTTGCAAGCCTTCGGCTGCGAGCCGTTAAACTACTTCGAAGCCGCCAAGTGGCGAAACGAAGAAGATTTAAACATCGACGCCATGGCGGTGTTCCGTTCGTTTGCCGACTCGAGCAACAAGGGCCCATCGCTTATCAACCACCGCTACCTGCTTGAAGATGTGCCCATGGGGCTTGGACTGTATATCTCTATCGCCAAACTTGTTGAAACCGATACCTCGATACAGGAGGGCATAATGGCATTGGCCTCGGCGCTGCTTGGAAAGAATTTAAAGGCCGATGCCAGAACAATACAATATCTTCTCGGCAAGGAAGATGTTGGTACAAAAGATGTCCTGCAGGCAATAGAATAATCGTTGTGGCGAAGACAGTGAAACAAAAGGCCGCCAGCGGCATGGTGTGGACGGCGCTGCAGAAATACTCGACGATGGGTATACAGTTCATCTCGGGTATCGTTCTTGCGCGTCTGCTTACTCCAGACGACTATGGCTGCATCGGTATGCTCAGCATCTTTATGGTGCTGGCCGAGGCTTTCATCGACGGCGGTTTTGGCTCGGCCTTGATACAGAAAAAACAGCCCACGCAGGAGGATTACTCGACCATCTTTTGGTGGAATCTCGGAGTGGCTGTCGTAATGTATCTCATTCTATATGTTGCGGCGCCAGCCATAGCGCGGTTCTACAACATACCGCTTTTGCGCGACGTGCTTCGTGTGCAGGGTGTCATTCTGTTTATCTATGCCTTTAACCTCGTGCAGCGCAACCAGTTGAGGAAGAAACTCAACTTCAAGGTGCTGTCTATCGTAACCATAACTACGTCGCTCATATCGCTTGGGGTTACAATTTTTATGGCATACAAAGGGTTCGGTGTGTGGGCACTTGTGGCGCAGAACATAATCTCGTCTGCCATCCCGGCCATTGTTTTCTGGTTCTTTGTCAAATGGAGACCGATAATAAAATTCTCTTGGCGCTCGTTCAAAGAGTTATTCTCGTTCGGAGCATATATGTTTCTGACGCATTTGGTGAACACATTTTGTGCTAAATTACAGGGCCTTTTGATTGGTAAATTATATTCTTCAGCCACGTTGGGATATTTTTCTAAAGCTTCAAGCACAGAGCGCATTGCGTCAGAAAGTATTTCTTCTGTAATGACCCAAGTCACCTACCCGCTGTACGTCAAGGTTCAAGACGATAGGAAAGCTATGGCAAACATGATTAGGAGGCTAACAATGACCGTCTCCTATATTACTTTTCCTGTAATGATGATTTTGTTACTGGTAGCCAAACCTTTGTTTGTATTGCTCTATTCGGATAAGTGGCTTCCGAGCGTTCCATATTTTCAAGTGCTGTGTTTAGTAGGGCTCTCTTCTTGCCTACAAGGAATAAACACTCAACCACTTGCTGCTATAGGTAAGAGCAAGGCTATGTTTCTTTGGACGCTTGCGAAGCGTACAGTAGGAGTTGTCTTTATGATTGGAGGTTTACTTCTGTATGGGATGAAGGGGTTCCTAATTGGTGTAGTTGTCTACAATTGGTTTTGCTATTTTGTTAACGTTTGCTTGGTGTCGAAACACATTGGTTATAAGTGGACAAAGCAGTTGCTCGATTTGCTTCCAGTGAGCGTTGCCTCACTCGTGGCAACTATCATTAGTTATGGGCTCGCTTCTGTACTCAATCTGGGATTGTATGCCGATGGGGTTATCAAGGTGGTTGTTGTTTTGTTGGTCTACATTGCATGGTCGGTCATGTTCAAGCCTGAGGCTTATTCTTATACCTTAACTATAATACCCGAGCGGTTCCGTGTTTGGGATAAGGTTGCAAAAAAGAAATGATATGAATGTTTACAGAAAGTATTTCAAACCCTTTCTACGGTCTTCAATGTTTAAGACTATCTGGTTCAACTGGAAAATGCTACCGCCACGCCAGGCTTATAAACTTCCGGTGTTCCTTTATGGCAAAACTCGCTTTCGCAGCTTGAAAG
>JAFVBF010000019.1 GCA_017480145.1 Bacteroidales bacterium | reverse complement strand
CGAAGAGCACGGTGTAGAGCCCGTTCTGGTTCGTGGTGGGCGTGTGCGTCTCGCGGTAGATCGCCGTGCCCGACGCGCTGCCGCGCGACAGCGTGATGCGCACCCCAACGGTGCGGTTGGCGATGAGCCGTCCCGACGCGTCGCGCAGCACCGACTGCAGCGTCACCGCCTGCGGCGCCTGTGCCCTGAGCCCCGTCGTCATGACCTGCCACGCGACCACCGCCAAAACCATGACAAAAAAACGTCCGATTTTCATCATAACAACAATGACACGGCTGGTGGCGAAGATGGCAACGAGGGCTGATTGCACCCTGATTCCTCCCCGAAATGGCCTGCAAACATGCGGCATATATTGAGATTAGGATGCCATATCATCCTTACGCATCACGGAAAATATGTATTTTTGCAATTTGAGAAAACTGCGTTTTAGCCAACGGCTCCTGATGCAAACACATCCCTACCCTCCAACTATTCGCAACCAGCACACACAAGATAGGGAAAATGCCATATAATAAAAAATGACATGAATAACCTCAAAATATCCAATCTCGGACCTTTAGGTGATATAAATATTGACTTTGGGGATCTTACCATCCTTGTGGGCCCACAAGCAAGTGGAAAAAGTATTGCTTTGGAAACGTTGAAACTTGTGGTCGACAGGGACAGTGTGATAGAAAACCTCGACCGATACAACTATATCATTGGCCATAATATAAATAAGATTCTGAATGTGTATTATGGCGATGGCATGGCATCTATTTGGAAGGAGAACACGTCAATAAAGTATGACGGGCATAACTTTGCCAAAGAGCAAATACCATTAAAACCCAAGTCCAATGCCGAGACATTGTTTTACGTGCCGGCACAGCGGATTTTGAGCATTGCGGACGGTCGCCCGAAAAACTTTATGGAGTTCGACAGTTCGGCACCCTATATACATCGTATTTTCAGCGAGACATTACGCTTGTTCATGCAAAATGGATTAGGCACCTCCACAACAATCTTCCCATTGGGCAACCGGTTGAAGAGTCATCTGAAAAAGTCATTCAACGACAACATTTTCCACAATGCAAAAGTCGTAATGGAGGAACGGTCCGGACAAAAAAAGATGTTGTTACAGGTTGATGATGTCAATATCCCATTTATGTCATGGAGTGCTGGGCAGAAAGAGTTTATGCCACTGCTGATGGCATTTTACTGTTTGTCAGGACCTCCATCGAAAGTTATCCGTAAGGAGAAATACAAATATGTCATTATCGAAGAACCCGAAATGGGGCTTCATCCCCGCGCCATCATTAGCGTAATCCTACAGATGATTGAATTAATGCAGGTTGGAGGATATAAAGTCATCATATCCACCCACTCGCCTGTCTTTCTTGAGTTTGCCTGGGCATTTAACCTTCTAAACGACTCATCGAATAAGTACGAGGGATTGTACGAGTTATTCGATGTCCCGGTTGGCTCGCCTGTTCGGGATATGCTTGCAGGACTGTTTGAGAAAAGAATAAAAACATATTATTTCAGGCGTAATGGCAATGGGAAGGTCAACTCTATCGACATTTCCTCATTGGATGCAGGAGATACTGACACCATCGTTTCTGAATGGGGAGGGTTATCCGCTTTCGCCTCTAAATCATCCGAAGTGGTCGCTAAATACTTGATCGATGAAAACTAACAAAAGCCCATTAGAGGTTGCTGTTGAACAGACGGTGGATGTCGCTGGTCATTTCAATCGGGGGCTTCAAGCCGTGAAGGGTGAGTATCATTCAAAAATTAGCGTAACAGATGCAAGAAGGCTGACTGGAAGTGTCGATATTGACGATGCAACCCGAATGCTTTTTCCTGATTCTAATCGATGGGATTATGCTATTGAGTACGACGATGAGACATACTTTGTTGAATTTCATCCTGCTTCAACAAGCAATGTGGCAGAGGTGTTGGACAAAATCTTGTGGATAAAGAGGTGGCTGAAAACACGTGCGCCCAAAATTCAAGAGGTTAAAGCCAGGAATGGCAACGCGTTCTATTGGATAGCAACGGGCAGGGTGAGTATCCTTAAAGGATCACGGCAGTATAGACAAGCAGCGACGGCAGGCCTACTGCCACAAAAAAGGCTGGTATTCGGTTAGGCTACGAAACAGGTAAAGATAGCACTCCTAACACAATCTATTTTCTCCCATACCTCTTGGGCCGGACAACATTGCCATGGATTCTTTGTTCAATTGGTACGGGATGTGGATTAAGACGAATTGATATATCTATTTTGATTTTAGGCGAGAAGCGGCAGCTTGATGCATCAGGCTGCCGCTTCTATCTTATGCCAGGCTTATTGGGTTGAATTTATACCGTATAGTTATGTGGCGACGAAAAAAAAGACACGGTTGTTCATGATTTTAGTCATTGATGAACTAATTTATGTCTTGAACAAGACGGACGGAAATTCCGCTATATCTGGCAATAGTCACAGATGTTGATAAGTATGACGTATAAAAATACAGATAGTAAGCATTCGACACAGAGTAGTATGTTGAGGTCCAATAGCGTCCATAGGCATTTGGATTGGTCGTGGTTGTGGTTGTAGTCCTATATCCTGCTGCTGGCAAAAAGACCGCTCCGGCAGCCTCCATGTCTTGCCAACCTCCAGCCAAAATGTTTTTTTCTCCAAATGCGCAATTTTTATTAATACAACTACTGAGATTGAGACCACTTGCTGGATGTATGTAATTATCAGGAAACAATATCATCCCACACACACCATCTACTGTGGCATGACAGTATCGTGCATTGGCGACACCATTTACGGTGGAGGCAGCACGCGTGTTAAATAGGTAATTCCATTGTGCCTGTGTCAAGGTTCTCCATAAACCAACTTGATTTCCCCCATTGGAAATCGCATTAGATACGCCCCAGTCATATGTAGCACTTCCACCTACCAGATTAAGGTCTTGCATATTTGTGGAAGGTCCAAAGCCATAAGTGTTGTATGAGTCATTAACAGTGGCGTTGCCATAATCCCATGGTCTGAACTTTGTGCTATAAGCATCGGATGAATTAGGATGATTGCTTGTTCCCCAACCAAAGAGGTCAATCCATCCATCATAGGTATTAGATATATTTGTATTGCTTGATTTTGTTGAGCCCACATAAACTGTTCCTAAAGTAGCCGTAGCATTGCCGACGTAGTCATACTGTCGTTCGGCAAAACGCCAAGTGTTCGTGCTTGCCCTATATTGCAGGTTGCCTCTCGAAAAACGGACCTTCTTCCCCGAGGCAATGGTGAATTCTCCATTCAGTCCACCCACCGTCTGTATTTTTAATTTTAGCGTGTCCACCGATGCGCAGCCGAATGAATTGTTATAAGCATAGGTATAAGTGCCCGACGTTGCGTAAGCAGTTCCGTGCCATGTGATGAATCCCGTGACGGTTTGTTCATCCGCATAGTGCGAGGAGTGGTTGATGGTGAGGTTCAGCATCTCGATGCTGTCGCAGCCCTTCTTGTTGCCCTTCTCAAGGACGTGCTTGTAGACGCCCGTGCCGGTGTACTTCTCCCCGTTGACCACCCACGTGTACTCGTCGCAGGCCGAGACGGTGGCGTAGTTCACCGTGGCGATGCAGGAGACGTTGATCAGCGAGTCCAGCTTGTGGCTGAGGGCGTTCACCAGCGAGTCGTTGCCGGTGCCGCCGCCCAGCGCGGGCAGCTTGACGTAGCTGCCGCCGGTGAGGTATATCGTGTCGTTGCTCAGCGAGAGCTCCTGCCGCTCGTTGGCCGACTCGGCGTAGAGCGCGT
>JAFVBF010000018.1 GCA_017480145.1 Bacteroidales bacterium | reverse complement strand
CGTGTCGCCTTGCAGCGTTGCACCACGGCTCGCGATG
The DNA here is from genome assembly GCA_017480145.1 of Bacteroidales bacterium. Taxonomy (GTDB): domain Bacteria; phylum Bacteroidota; class Bacteroidia; order Bacteroidales; family P3; genus Colimorpha. The sequence continues at coordinate 7,423 of JAFVBF010000018.1, read as the reverse complement.
CTATCCGTCTTATCGGCGAACTTATCAAACGGTATGGCTATGGCGATGGCGGCGAATGTATCACCATTGCCGACCCCAAGGAGGTATGGCAGATGGAGATTTTGGGTGAAGGGCCCAACAAACTGGGTGGTATTTGGGCTGCTCAGCGCATTCCTGACGACCATGTGGGTGTGAGTGCCAATATTCCTCGTATCGGACGCTTGCAACGCAATAATCCCGATTATTTCATGTGTTCCGACAACATAGAGAAAGTGGCCAAGAAACTGAAATTATGGGATGGCAAGGGTGAGTTTGTCTTCTGGAAGGTTTTCAATGCCTCGTATGCAAACGGACGCAACTATCGCGAGCGTGAGTATTTTATCCTCAGCTCGCTGGCTCCGTCACTCAACCTCAATCGTGATATGGATGAACTTCCATTCTCAGTCAAACCCGACTCTGCCGTCGATGTGCGCAAGGTTATTGACCTTTTCCGTAGCACCTTTGAGGGTACCGAGTTGGACATGTGTCAGAATCTTAAAGTCGTGGTGGATCGTAAGGACAAAGATGGCAACCCTTACAAGGATACTATCACCAGCCCCATTGCCAATCCTTGGATGAATGGCAATGCCACGAAACTCTACAATACCTTGAAGCCGGGTGTGGTTGAGTTTATGCGTACCGTTAGTGTGGCATGGTGTTCCTATTCCCATATCATCCAACTTCGCGACTGGCTGCCCGATGCAGTGGGGGGCATTTGCTGGATGTCGGTTGATAACCCTGGCGAGAGTCCTCGTGTGCCAATATTCAGTGGCACTACCCGCCTGCCCGAACCTTTCTCTGTTTGTGGGCAGAACAAATACAATCCTGATGCCGTTGTGTGGAAGTTCCGCCGTGCCAACAAATTGGCCACGCTGCAGTGGCAGAGTACCAAGGGGCGCGTTCGCCGTGACTATATGGAGTGCGAAGACAAGGCTTTCGCTGGTCTTGGCGAATTGGAGCGCGAAGTCCGCCAGTTGGAACGCAAGGATCGCGCCTCAGAAATTCATGACCTTGTGAATAACTATACCAGCTCCATATATGACCATGCGGCTACTACGTGGCAGAAACTTGAATACGATTGCTGGTACTGGTTTGGTCTGGGATTCTAATCCCTTGATTTAGTATCGCAAATAAGGGCAGGGCAGCAATGTCTCTGCCCTTGTTTATTTGTGTCAATCATAGACCATCCAGTGGATTAGCTCGATTATGAATTTGTGTGATTTGATGGTTCTGCATGGGTTTGCATGAATGGCGGAGCAATGTCTTTATGCGTGCCAATTGGCAATATTACGGGATTATTGGCGTTAAATAAATAATCTTAAAATATCAATAAATCAGATTTGTAATGAAGAATATTGCAATTATACTCTCTGGTTGTGGCAATCGCGATGGCAGCGAATTGCAGGAATCCCTTTCCCTTATGCTTGCTATCGACCGTAAAGGATGGAAATACCAGTGTTTTGCGCCCGAAGGCCCCTTTGAGGTAGTAAGTCATGTGGATGGACGTATGGTGGATGATGACGAGGAGGAGGGTACCATTGTTGACTTAGAGCAGCGTGATATTTTTGAAGAGTCAGCTCGTATTGCGCGTGGCAATATTCTTCCCATTGGGATGTACAAGGCGGCGGACTATGATGCACTGGCTTTGCCTGGCGGCATGGGTGCGGCGCGCAATCTGAGCAGCTATGCTTTCGAGGGATCCCAAATGGTGGTCATAGACAGCGTCCTGGATGCTCTTTTAGAAACCTACAGAGCTGGCAAGCCTATCTGTGCCATGTGTATTGCTCCGATGGTTGTGGCTCGTGTGCTGGGCCGCTATGGGGTCCATCTGACCTTGGGTGGCGAATGCGAGGCTGCCGCCGTGGCTCGTGGATTGGGTGCTACTACCGAAGTGTGTGGGGCAACAGATGTCTGTGTTGATACCGAGCATCGGATTCTTACCACGCCTGCATATATGGTGGCTGGCCATATTAGCGAAATCTTCGATGGCGCAGCCAATATGATTGAGGAGTTGGATAAATTAGAAATCAGCAAATAGGAATATGTATTTAAAGGATGAAGGGCTTTATGTGGCCCATTGCGCCGATGGCGCACTGAAAATAGAAGGCCGTATGGCCAACCGTCATGGTTTGATTGCTGGTGCTACGGGTACGGGCAAAACCGTTACATTGCAGGTCCTCGCCGAGACGTTTTGCCAGGCAGGGGTTCCCTGCTTCATGGCGGATATGAAGGGCGATTTATCGGGCATTAGCCAGGCAGGCAAGATGAGTGGATTCATTGAGAAAAGGCTGCCCGAGTTTGGCTTGTCTGATCCACAGTTTCAGGGCTGTCCAGTCCGCTTTTATGATGTTTATGGCGAGCAGGGGCATCCTATTCGTGCTACAGTGTCGCAAATTGGCCCTCAGTTGCTGTCTCGGCTCATGGGTCTGAATGAGACGCAGGATGGTGTGCTTAATATCGTCTTCCGCATCGCTGACGACCGTGGATTACTGATTCTTGATGTCAAGGATCTTCGTGCCATGTTGGACTATGTGTCCAAGCATTCGAAGGAATACACCACGCAGTATGGCAACATCTCTACGGCTACGATAGGCGCCATACAGAGGGCTTTGCTGCAACTGGAGAACCAAGGTGCGGACAAGTTTTTTAGCGAACCCTCTTTTGACATCTATGACCTTTTGCAGACCGAGGGTGGCAAGGGCGTGATGAGCGTGCTTGCCGCTGACAAGTTGATGCTGCAACCCAAACTGTACAGCACTTTTCTGCTGTGGCTGTTGTCCGAACTCTATTCTACGCTTCCCGAGGTGGGCGATATGGATTTGCCCAAGCTGGTATTCTTCTTCGATGAGGCTCACATGCTTTTTGACGATACGTCAAAAGCCTTGGTGGATAAAATTGAGCAGGTCATCCGCCTTATCCGCAGCAAGGGTGTGGGTATCTATTTCGTCACGCAGAGTCCGACCGATATTCCAGAAAACATTCTGGGACAGTTGGGCAACCGCGTGCAGCACGCCTTGCGGGCTTACACGCCCAAGGATCAGAAGGCCGTGCGTTCTGCCGCTGAAACCTTCCGCGCCAATCCTGCCTTCAAAACTGACGAAGCCATCATGAATCTTGAAACAGGCGAGGCTTTGGTTAGTTTTCTCGATGCTAAAGGTGCCCCGGGCATGGTGCAGCGTGCCAAAATTCTATTCCCTTTGTCTCAGATTGGTGCTATCAGCGAAGGACAGCGTCTTGATTGCATTAAGCAAAGCCGTGTTTATGGCAAATATGATACTCCTATAGACCGTGAGAGCGCATTCGAGGTACTTATCAAGGATGCAGAGCAACAGTCGGCAGAATCGGTAGGGAAGGGTGCTGCCGCCGCTAAGAGTGCGAGCGAGAAGACTGCTTCGGGAGGTGGCAAGTCCAAAAGCGGACTCCTCTCCAAGGTGCTGAAAGCCACACTGATGGCGGCCACGGCATCAGTGGCCACTTTGGCTGGTACGGCTCTGAGCGACGCTATCACTGGCAACAAAACCAAATCCAAGACTTCGGCCACGCAGAAGGTGGTGAAAAATACTACGGCAGCAGCCACACGTACAGTGACTCGCGAATTGACCCGTGGCCTATTGGGCAATCTGCTTAAATAGTGTCCCCCTTCGATCCTGTGTGGTGTGTGTGTGGGGGGGGGGGCTGCCCCCACACACACCTTTAAATTCGCAAAAAGAAACGGATGATTATTCTAACGGCTCTATAGGGCCGAACTGACGACCCGATAGAAGTGCCCATGCTGCTTTCAAACGGCTGCGTATTTTATGGTATTTTGCAGCTGTCTGAAAGTGTTTGTGCGAAGGTGTCGGCGAGGGAACCTCGCCGACACCTTCATCGATGAAGGTCTTTCCAAGATGGGTGATATACCGCCGTAGGTATGAATTGGTAACCCCCCACTTCATGAGAAACTGAATGCTGCCGTTGTTTTTACGGATGCGTCCTGTGCTCTTTGTCTCGAAGTGGTAGGCCCGGCAGTCCGAAAGCCCCTTGAAGTGGCGTACTCCTGCCATATAGAGTTTTGCCGTCAGGTCTGGGTCGCTATACATACCCGGGGTGTACTCAATGGAATATCCCCCCACGAGGTCCCAGATGTCGCGATGTAGCAGGCTGGGCGGCCATGTGGCTCCATGCCAGTCTCGCATGGTATAGTTTTTGTACTCTCTGAGCAGCCTTGACTCTTCAAAGTTCTCCACCGTGTCGCCGTAATCGGCCAGGATGCCGACATCAAGGCGGTTGTGGGGCTGGATCATGGTGCCCGAAAGATAGAAGCGATTGTTTGGCAGCGAGGCTATCTCTGCGGCTAAGACCGTGTCCCAGTCCGGCAGTAGGTACATATCGTCGTTAAGGTAGAGAATATAGTCTGTGCGGACCTTGGTGCGCATCATGTTGCAGGCCATGCAAACCCCGATGTTCCGAGTCGAATAAGTATAATCCAGTCCTTCCTGCCGAACCCATTCCAATGTCCCGTCGGTACCTTCATTGACATGGACGATAATCTGGTGGGCGCAAGCTGAATTTTTGCGGATACTGGCAATGCATAGCTTGAGGAAGGGAAGGTTGTTCCACGTGGGAATGATAATGGAGAAAGGGAGTGCCTGCATGACGGTAATGTTGGTCAAGGGGTGGTGTCAGTGTTCTATGGGGATGAGTTCGCCGTAGCGAAACTGTGAGGGCAGGTATTCGTAGCGAATGCGGTAGCGGTCTGTCTTGGTGTTGTAGCGAATGGAGGTGACGAAGGTTTTATAGTAATACTTATAGACCAAGTTGTTGACCACCCTGCGTTCGTAGCCCGAGCCGTCGGCCCTGTTCAGAATCTGCACATACCACGCCTCGTCGGGATAACGCCAGCTGCCCTTCACCTCGCCATACGTGGCCACGATGTGGTTGTTGTAAATCTCAAAGAAGATGCTATCCTTGGTTTCATATATCAGTCGTTCTTCTCCTGATTCCACCAGATGAACACCGGGAAAAAGGTCTATCATTTCTGCCACGGTTCGTCCCAGCCAGGCATCCGGCACGGCTTCGGAACCCAGGATGTTGAGTGGCCGGGCGATTTCGGGGATTTGAGTGTGTTCCATGTAGGACTCCTGTGGACGCAGCGAGCTCTGGGCCGTGTTGTCGGTCTTCGATTTGCCAAAGAGCCATCCAAACTGGGCTGAGGCAGGAATGCTTGCCAGCAGCATGATCAATATGAGTGAACGTGGCTTCATGAGTGAACGAAAATGTTGGTAAAAAAATAGGGGTCTGAGGCCATTGGGCTGCCTACAGACCCCTTAGATTGCAAGTCTTTTCAAAGACTTTATTTGCGTGTGGCCGTGAAGGTCAGTTCGGTGTAGTTGACATCGCCCGTAAGAACGGAAGCCCAGTCAAACTTGGTGTAGTCGAATCCTTCGTCGACGTTTTCCTCAATAAGGTTCTTGACGAAGGCTTGCTCCAGATAGTATGCCTTCCAAGTGGCTGTACCGCTTTCTTTCCAAGGCATTCCCTGAGTGAAAATAAGCACGTATTCGCCGTTGATATCAGAACTGGCCATATAGATATATCCGCCCTTGACGTAGCCATAGGTGCTATTCAGCATAGAGTACCAGCCGTTTTGGCCAATACTGTCATTAGCAGATTTGAAGGAGAACTGGGCCAGGCGCTCCGAATTCCAGTCGATGGAATCCAAATAGGATTTGGCTGCGACGTCAAGGAGTTCGGAAGAGGTTCTGACTTGTTGCTCGATGGTGGCGGCGGAGATGGCATTGAGGGTCATGGTGACATCATTGTAGGTTTCGCCACCCATGATGACCTCGGAGATGCTGGAGATGGTCTTAATAGAGACGTCGTATGTGCCGACGAAATCATCCAACGTGGCGTTCTCATTTTCGGTTTCGTCTTTCTCGCAGGCAGTGAAGCAGGCGGAGGCTGCAAACACGAAAGCCATCAGGAGGTAGGAAATCTTCTTCATTTTGTATTTGTTTTGATTGGTTAATAAATTTAGTTTCAGTGTGCAAAGGTACTACTATTTTCTTGATTTGACTGAACTTTTTTGTGCGAGTCAGTTGATAGGCTGAACCAGTCTTCTCAGGTTCTCAATGTCGAGTTGCTGATAGGCGGCATTGGTGCTGTCGGCAAAATAGGTGGCATTGGCCACATGGTTGTCTTGGTTGTATTCGGATGCTTTGTCAAAGAGTGTTCGGGCGATGGCCATCTTCATCTTCTCATAGGGGAGTTTGCCTTGGGCATAGCGTTGTTGGTCTGCTTCCGAAAGATATTTCTGAATGGTTAAATAGTATTTGTCGTCCAGTTTGCCCTTGTCGTTCAGGTGGCTGTCCATTTCGGGAAAACTCACCCAGGAGGTAATGGTGGTCTCAAGCAGGCGGATGTCCTTTCTTTTTTTGTCTGTGTAGTAGCCCAAGTAGGCGTGGCATGGTTCTACAAAGATGACGGGCTTTAGCCCAATCTTGCGCATGAGAGAGGCAAAAAACACGCAGGCATCTATGCAGTTGGCCTGTCGGCTGTTATAGACTTCGTCAAAGAATCTGATTCGCTGCACATTGGCCATTGTGGAGGGGTTCGAGGTGCAGGAAATGGATGAGTAGGCGATCCCGCGTTCGAGAGCGTAATACCAAAAAGCAAAGACCTGTTCGGAAACTTGCTTGGCCCCCCTTTGATATCCCACAAACCCCGACACTACTCGTTGGTCTACGATCTTGGTCAGAATGCTGTCAATGTAGGGATGGTCTTCATTGACGTAGCCGGCAAAAAGCCAGCGGAAGCTGTGCAGAGAGCCGTCAGGTCCTCTGAGGCTGATGGGGCACTCGTTTGCAGAGCGATAGTTGAGGCGTAGATTTCGAACGGCCACTCGTTCGTCATTGATGTAGCAGGTGGCGGTGAAGTCTGCTATGCCCTGTCGGCGCATGGCGTAGAGCGCATCATATTTCCATTTGATTAGAGGGTGGAAGGTGTATGTCTCGCCCCGTTTGGGCATCTCTTCCTGTAGTATGGTTACGTAGCTCAGTGCGGTTGAGTCAATCTCTACCCGTAGCACGGCGTTAGCTGCCGGGCTGGTGAGGCTGATGGTGAAGAGTTCCGCATCGTCGGGTATGCCGCCGTTGTAACCCGATACGCCAAGGATGAGCGAAGGATAGATGATGCCGTCGAAAAGGGGGTTATAGCTGATGTTGAAAGCCACTTTGGCGGAGTCGTATTTCCGTTCGGTTAGGCGCAGGCAGCTGCTTAATAACAGCGGCAGCAGGAGTAGCCAGCAGGCTTTGTGGATGTGGAATCGTTGCATGGTCAGGGGTGAGGGTGTCTTTTGTTACTAAACGTGTCAGCCTCCGATACGGTCGGGGTTTTGGCTCACAAAGTCGCACCAGGACTGTCGTTT
>JAFVBF010000017.1 GCA_017480145.1 Bacteroidales bacterium | reverse complement strand
CACTGGTTCAAGTCCAGTCGATGCCACAAAAAGGAAAGGAAGCACTTGCAGCTTCCTTTTTCGTTTTCATGTGGTTTATTTATAATATTGGGAAGTTATGAATTTAGAACAATCCATCAGCAATGACATCAAACAGGCCATGCTGAACAAGGAAAAAGATGCTCTTGAAGCACTGCGTGCCATCAAATCAGCCCTTCTGCTGTTAAAAACCAGCAAGGACGCAGTGGATGGCGAGGTTCCCGAAAGCGTGCAGATAGCGACGCTTCAGAAACTGGTCAAACAGCGTCGAGAGACGGCCGATTTATATGTCCAGCAGCAGCGGCAGGACTTGGCGGATGTCGAATTGTTTCAGGCCGAAATCATTGAGCGCTACCTTCCCAAGCAACTTGGGGCAGAGGAGGTGGAGTCTATGGTGAGGGGCATTATTGAGCAGCTCGGAGCCACTTCCATGCGTGATATGGGCAAGGTGATGGGGCAGGCCGCAAAAGCCTTGGCAGGACAGGCTGATAATAAAGTCGTTAGTGATATTGTGAAAAAACTGCTTTCTGCATAAGGCTTTGCCTTATTTCCTGCACAAATAAATTATTGTTATGCCTCGGATTTTCGTTGTTGATGACGAACAGGATTTGTGTGAAATCCTGAGGTTTAATTTGGAAAGCAATGGCTTTGAGGTTAGCACTGCCAACAGTGCCGAGGAGGCTCTACGGGTCATTCATGCCGATGGCGAATCGTTCCATCTGCTTCTTTTGGATGTCATGATGGAGCAGATGTCAGGTTTTGAATTAGTGCGGCAGCTTAGAGCCGAAGGGAATGATGTCCCAGTCATATTCCTCACGGCTCGTACCACCGATAATGACCAGTTAGAAGGTTTTGGCGTCGGGGCTGATGACTATATCAATAAGCCATTCTCCTTCAGTACTGTTTTGGCACGAGTCAAGGCGGTGCTCAAACGAAGCTCGGTCCCACAGTCAGATTCTGAGGATTTTCGGGTTGGCAGCCTGCGGATTAGCCCTTCATCAGCAATGGTGTCTATGGCAGGTGAGCCGCTGACGCTTACCAAAAAGGAATACCAGATTCTTTTGCTTCTTGTGCAGAATAAGGGGCAGTTTCTCTCTCGTGAACAAATTCTTGAGCAGGTATGGGATGAGGATATATGTGTGGGTGACCGCAGTGTGGATGTCCATATTGCTCGTCTTCGCAAAAAGTTGGGACCGCAGGGTTCTGCCATCATCAGCCGCATTGGCTTTGGCTATGCTTTCCAATCCTGAAAAGCCTATGTTGTTTCATTGGACACGGATAATCGCATTGGTCGTCGTCTTGACGGCATTTGTTTTGCTTTACCTGTTCCGTCGAGGTCAAACCACGCGAAGACTTCGGCAACTGGCAAAGGAGGCCGAGGTGTCGAAACAGCAGATTATTGTCGAGCAGCAGCGCAACCAGCAGCTCAAGCAGGAGATGACGAATAACATTGCTCACGAACTAAAGACCCCTGTCAGCAGCATTCGAGGCTATTTAGAGATTTTGTTGAGCGACAGCCCCGTCACGGAGGATAAGCGCCGATATTTCCTTGACCGTTGTTATCAGCAAACGCTCAGGCTATCGGACCTTATTAATGACGTCTCTCTAATCAACAAGTTGGTGGAGTCCTCCAGCTTGTTCCCTGTTGAGGAGGTAATGTTGCGGACGGTTGTCGATGAAGCCATCCATGACCTCAGCGACAAGGCCGCCACTGCTCGTATCAATATTGAGAATACGATTGCCGACACAGTGGTCGTAGAAGGCAACAAAAACCTCCTATATGCCATCTTTCGCAATCTGATAGAAAATGCTGTCTCTTATGCTGGTGAGGATATCACTGTGGGCATTGAGTGTTATCGTGAAAATCCAGACCGCTACTACTTGCATTTTTATGATACAGGCTGCGGCGTGGACAATCAGTATATGACTCGTATTTTCGATCGCTTTCTTCGTATAGACTCTGGCCGCAGTCGCAAGAATGGCGGTACGGGCTTGGGACTCTCTATTGTAAAACATGCCGTTCAGTTTCATGGCGGTGATATTTATGCCAAAAATCGTGATGAAGGAGGGTTGGAATTCTTTTTCTCACTCAAGCGATAGGATTGGGAGTCGGTTTGAACTCAATACGCCATACACGTCATTCCATTTCACTGCCAAATTCAAAATAGCCTCAAACAAATCACGAACATTTTAGTCTCAATAAATTTTCTTATCCAATTAATCCTCCAACATCATGCATCTTCTCCCACTACAGCTTCGTTTCAACGACATCGACATGATGGGGCACGTGAATAACGCTATCTATCTTGAGTTTTTTGATCTTGGCAAAGAGCATTTCTTTGCATCTGCCGAGGTTGATCTCTATCATCAGGATTTCACCATGATGATTGTCCATATCGATGTGGATTTTTGTCGTCAGACACACTTCTCAGATCGCATCGGTGTTACAACTGAGGTGGCCCGATTCGGTAACAAGAGTGTGGAGTTTTTGCAACGGATTGTCCAGCTTGATGCCAACGGCGTTATGGTGGCAGATGCATCCCCTTTGGCGGTCTGTAAGACTATTCTTTCTGGTTACTGTCGCTCTACACAGCATTCCGCTGTTATTCCCGACGATGTTCGCCAGAGGATGCTACAGGTGTGAATGCTGGCATCGCTATATTTGTGACAATATCACAAATATGCCGATGCCGATGTAGTTGCCTACCATGTAGCCTAAGAGGCCGACGCAGATGCCAGTCATCATCACGTCTTTATTGTTCAGCAACGCTGCCACCATGGGAACAAAAGGTGGCGAATTGATAAGCGATACGGAACTGGCCATTACGGTGTCTCCATCGATTTTGAATAGTTTGGCAAGGACGATTTGTAGCAGTAGGGAGCCAAAGATCACAAAGACTATCAGCCATAGAATGTCAAGGCTGCCCATGAAGTCCATCTGCCTTACATTGCATCCGTTGGCTATCGTGAAGCAGAATACATAGACGCAGTAGAGTCCCATGTCGAAAGAACTCTCCTGCTTTTGGATGGGTTTCCAAAAAGAGATGGCAATTGCCATTGTGGTTAGCAGGAGTATCAGCACGGTCATATTCGGGCCGTCTCCAGAAGATACTAATAGTGCTATAGTATAGGATATTGCAGCGATGATCAGAGTTAATATAATAACCATCAATGACTGCTTCCAGTGGCTGCGGTCAAAGGGAAAGATGACTTTCGGCGCATCCGTCTGAACCGCAGATTCAGTTGTTGCTTTTGGGGTAGGGAGCAGGGTGCGAAATACCTTTTTGCCAAAGAAAATGATGAAGACAAGGTACATCCCTGTGACAATAAGGTCATAACTGGTGATGTACAGGTATAGCTCATCGCTGATTCTTACGCCTTTAGCTATGGCGGCAATATTGGGGATGCCTCCGGTGTAAAGTCCGGTCACAACGGCGCATATTTGGGCAAATTCGTGACTTTCGTAATTGTGACGAAACAGAAAGAATCCAGCAACAATGGCAATAAGCACGGCTGACAATCCTGTCAGAAAGGCCCTCGTAGCCTTGCCTGTTGACCATTGGCTCAGATTGCATCCCATAAGCATAAGGGGCAATGCTAAGGGAACGGACACATTGCCGATGAGCAAGTTCAAGGCTTCTGCATCGCACAGTTTAAGAAATGGTGTGGTATTTGCAATCAGTAGTCCGATAATGTACAACAATGTCATGGGCGACACCTTGTCAATCCATCGCCATCGTCGCGATAGGTTCATGAGCAGCAAGGGTGTGCCAAGTAGATATATCAAAAAAAATACCTTTAGCATGGATGTTGCATGGCTTGTAGTTCCTCTTTAAGAAATCTCCCGGTGTCGTTGCCTTCTGTGGCGGACAGTTCCTCGGGCGTTCCCGTGAATACGATGTGTCCGCCCTTTTGACCGCCGTCAGGGCCCATGTCTATCAGCCAGTCAGCCACTTTGATGACATCCATGTTGTGCTCAATGACCAGCACAGTATTCCCCTTGTCCACCAGTTTTTGCAGCACCTCCAGTAACACTCGGATGTCTTCGAAATGCAGCCCTGTGGTTGGCTCGTCAAGAATGTAGAGTGTCTTGCCTGTATCTGGTTTTGCCAACTCGGTGGCCAGTTTCACCCGTTGGGCTTCTCCTCCGCTGAGTGTTGTGCTCGGCTGCCCTAATTTCACGTAGCCAAGTCCTACTTCCTGTAAGGCTTTTAACTTGCGTAGTGTCTTTGGATAGGCCTCAAAAAAATCAACGCTCTCGTCAATCGTCATGTCCAGCACATCAGCAATGCTTTTGCCCTTGTATCTTATTTCCAGCGTTTCTCGGTTGTATCGCTTCCCGTTGCACACTTCGCAGTTCACATACACGTCAGGCAGGAAGTTCATCTCTATGGTGTGTACGCCAGCACCCTTGCAGTGTTCACATCGTCCTCCACTAACGTTGAAGGAGAATCGTCCTGATTTGTAGCCTCTGATTCGGGCTGAGGGTAGAAGGGAGAAGAGTGTCCTAATCTCATCAAAAACACCCACATAAGTGGCTGGGTTGCTTCGTGGAGAACGTCCGATAGGACTTTGGTCTATCTCGATGACCTTGTCCAGATGCTGTAGCCCCTCAATGCTCTCGTAGGGGAGGGGCCGTCGTTGTGCACGATGAAAATGCTGATTGAGTATGGAATGCAAGGTCTCATTGATGAGGGTTGATTTGCCGCTTCCGCTCACCCCTGTCACACATACAAATAATCCCAGAGGGATGTCTAATGTGACGCTTTTCAGGTTGTTGCCCGTGGCACCTTTTAGCACCAGGTGTTCACATCCCTGCGCGCTTCGACGGGGAGGTAAGGCGATCTCCTTGCGACGCAGCAGGTAATCCAGGGTCAAACTCCCCGATTCCTTCTGTTTGCTGTTGTTCAGAATGTCCTGATGGCTGCCTTTGAATACCACTTTGCCTCCATGCACACCAGCTCCTGGCCCAATATCCACCAGATAGTCGGCCGCCATCATCATGTCACGGTCATGTTCTACTACGATGACGCTATTGCCCAAATCTCGTAGGTCCTGCAGGGCCTTGATGAGTTTTTGGTTGTCTCGCTGGTGTAGACCAATGCTGGGCTCATCGAGGATGTATAGCACATTCACCAGTTTTGCCCCAATCTGAGTGGCTAAACGGATGCGTTGAGACTCTCCTCCGGATAGGCTGCCAGTGTTGCGGTTCATGCTCAGATATCCCACGCCGACATCTATCAGGAATTGCAGTCGGATGAGTATCTCTCGTAATATTTCGTGTGCAATGGGTCTTTGCTCGGGATCCAAACGTTCTTCCACTCCAGAGAGTCGTTCTCGCAGTTCTGTAAGGTCAAGTTCCGATAGTTCTCCAATATTCATTCCGTCCACTCGAAAAGCTAATGATTCTGGACGAAGACGATAACCATGACATTCCGGACACGGCGTGCAATTCATGAATGAGGATGCCCATTTCTTCAGCCCTGCGGGACTATCATCAGAGTTCATCTCATTGATGTAGTTTACGATGCCCTGAAAACTGCTGGTATGCCCTTGGTCGTATGGGTCTTCAACCCCGGTGAAGTCGCTGGTGCCATAAAGGATGGCATTCATGGCCTCTTCGCTCAGTTCGCCGATGGGGTCGTCAATGGTGAATCCATAATGTTTGCCAAGATTCTCCAACCGCCGATAGACATAATTCGTGGCGCTGTATTTACCCAAAGCTTCAAGGGCTCCATTACGAATGCTTTTATGCTTGTCGGGAATCAGTTTGTCAAGGTCTAACTCAGCCACTTGTCCCAGACCGTTGCATTTAGGACAAGCACCATAGGGCGAGTTGAACGAGAATGTGTTGGGTTCGGGTTCGGGGTATGACATCCCCGTTTCGGGATCCATCAGCAGTTTGCTGAAGTAGTGAACGTCATTATTGTTTGTTGCCTGTGGTATGGGCGATGCTGATGCCGTGTTGTCGAGTACCATCAATACGCCGTTGCCTTGCTTGAACGCCGTCTGCACCGCCTCTTTGAGTCGGGCGGGATTCTTGCCTACGCGAACCCTGTCTACTACCAGTTCAATGTCGTGGGTCTTGTATCGGTCCACCTGCATATTGTAGGTCAGTTCGCGGATTTCTCCATCCACACGTACCCTTAGGAATCCTTTTTTTGCTATCTGTACGAATAGTTCGCGATAGTGGCCTTTGCGCCGCTTCACCAGGGGAGCAAGGATAGTGATGTCGTGCCCGTCGTAAAGTGAGGCAAGGGTGTCAAGTATCTGACTCTCGGAATATTTTACCATGCGTTGCCCGCTGGTGTGGGAGTAGGCTATCCCTACTCGGGCATAGAGCAGTCTCACAAAATCGTACACCTCTGTCACCGTTCCCACGGTCGAGCGTGGGTTCTTGTTGGTGGTCTTTTGTTCAATAGAAATCACGGGGCTAAGACCTGTGATTCGATCTACGTCTGGACGCTCCATGTTGCCGATGAACTGGCGGGCGTAGGCCGAGAAGGTCTCCATATAGCGTCTTTGCCCTTCGGCATGTATGGTGTTGAATGCCAGGCTTGATTTCCCGCTACCGCTCAGGCCTGTGAAGACTACCAGCTGGTTGCGCGGTATGTTTATGTCAACGTTTTGTAGGTTGTGCTCTCGTGCGCCGAGAATCTCTATTTCGTTGTTTTCGCTCATGGTGACTCGTATGCAGGATAGACTGGTTAGTAGGGCTAAAGGCTACATCCGGTCCACAAGACTTGTGTCTTTTCGTCCGTGGGTCAGTGTGCTTATCTTTGTCCCATTGGCAATGGGCAGTTTCATGGTGTAGGTCTTGCCCTGTCGGTTATGCAGTGTGTTCCCTTTCAACCATGGATTCATCGTTCGCAGCATTCGATAGCTGCATCCGTGACGTTTGGCATAGTGATAGAGATTTATATTTCGGCCTGAAAGGGTGTCTGTGTTATAGGGCAGGGGGGGGTACAGGTCGCAATAGCGCAGGTTGAATCCGTAGTCCTGAGGATTCTGCATAATGAGCTTGTAGGCCAGTATTCTATATACATAGCGGGCGGTCTCAGAGTTGAGCCACAGGTCGTAATAGTTGTCCTGGTCTTGTGCTTCCATTTGGCGTGCCAGCCCGTTAGGTCCCATGTTATAGGCTGCGGCCGCCAGTGTCCAACTGCCATAGCGGTTGTATAGGCTACGCATAAAACGGCAGGCCGCCTCGGTAGCAGCAGTAAGGTCGTTGCGCATATCTACCTCGTCATTCACTTCGAGGCCATATTGCTCCGCAGTGACTTTCATCAACTGCCAGAACCCTTGGGCTTTGGCAGGCGATGTGGCATTGGTCAACGAACTCTCTGTAACGCACAGGTATTTAAAGTCCTCGGGGATGTCGTACTTGCATAAGATGTCTTCTATCTCGGGGAAAAAACGGTTGGCACGCTTAAACACGAGCTGGGTATTCAGTTGTTGATACATTATGCTCGATAGTTCCCTGTCCAATCCTTCATACACATAATAAAGCTCTAAGGGGACTCGTTCTCCGGCCAGTGTTAGGGTATCTGGCAACAATGGGGCAAAGACCCGGTAGTCATTGCGGATGGCTTGTTGGTATAGCTCGTCATCATTATCCCTTTGAGTGGATAGAATGAATGCTTCTCCAGCTAAGGCTAAGACGGCTAAGATGATGGCTATGAGGGATATTTTGTTCATGTGCTGTTTGGCAGAAGGACTTTGTCTGTGGGGGATGGGGCTACGATTGCTCTGATAACATACGCTCAATTATATTGGCGATGTCTTGTGCTACAGCGGATTTACTCTTTAGGGGATTCTCGATGGTTTTGCCGTCGGGAAATAGGAATGTCACCTTGTTTGTGTCCACCCCAAAGCCAGCACCCGCATCATTGAGGGAGTTGAGCACGATGAAGTCCAGATTTTTGCGTACCAGTTTTTTGCGGGCATTTTCTATCTCATCATTAGTCTCCAGGGCAAATCCTGCCAGCAGTTGGTTAGGACCTTTGCTCTGCCCTAAGGCGGCTAAGATATCTGGGTTCTGTACCAGTTGTAATGTCATGCCCTCATCGTCCCTCTTTTTCAACTTATGGTCGGCAGTATGTAAAGGTCTGTAGTCTGCCACGGCGGCAGTTAGTACTGCCCCATTGCAAGAAGGGAAAACAGCTGTGGCGGCATCGTACATCTCTTGGGCATTTTCAATCCGTTGGCAATGGATGTTGGGATGCGAGGTTGTGAGGTGCGTAGGTCCACTGATGAGGATGACGTTGGCACCCTTTTGCGCCAGGGCTTCCGCCACGGCATAGCCCATTTTGCCAGAGGAATAATTGCCAATGAATCGAACGGAGTCTATTCTCTCATAGGTAGGACCTGCCGTAATGAGGAATTTCTTGCCTGAAAGATTCTCTATATGGCATGGTATCAGATGTTTGTATATGTCTTCTGGCTCTGCCATACGGCCATCGCCAGTAGTGCCGCAAGCCAATTCTCCAGTAGTTGATTCTATGATAGTTACATTATCTTTTCGTAATTGCTCAATGTTGCGTTGCGTCGCATTGGCATGGAGCATATCGCTGTTCATGGCTGGGCATACGTAGCGTGGTTTTGCCGACATTGCCAGAAGTAGGGTAGAGAGTGCATCGTCTGCAATTCCATGAGCCATTTTGCCAATTATATTGGCCGTCGCTGGTGCCACGACAATCATATCCCCCCAGTCTTTAAGGGCGATATGCTCGGTACTTACTTCATTGCTGTTTTCAAACAAGTCGCAGTATAGGCTGCGTTGACTGAGTGTTTCGAGCGTAAGGGGCGTAACGAATTGCAGTGCGTGGCGAGTCGCCACACACTGCACCTGATGTCCGTTTTTCTTCAGCTGTCGAATCAGCATTGGCACCTTGTAGGCGGCAATGCCTCCGCAGATTCCTATAATGATATTCACTGCTGCACTTCCTTTTCGGCAATGACGCGTTCTTCCATCTCTTCCATCTTGCGGAGCCGCTGATCTTCTTTGGCAGGATTGCGATAGGCGAGTTCGTGCTCCAGATATTCCTCCGTGGCCACCAGTGTGGGTTTAGGCATTTGCTCGAAGCGACGCACCAGTTCTATTTGCTCTCGGTTTTCAAACATTTCATCCATTGTCTCGATACTGGTTGTGTACTCGTCTATCTTTTTGTGAATCTCTTTTTTCTCATTAATCGCAATTTGGTTGGCGCGTTTGGTCAGCATGGCAACGGTTTCATATATATTGCCTGTCTCTTGGCTGAACTCGGCGGTATTGCGAGTGATGGTCGTGTTCGAGATTTTCTTTTTCTTGTCTTCCATGATTGAGTTTGTTATTTTTTTTGATTTTATTGTCGTGGTTATTTTGATTGCTCCAGTTTTGCCAAGGTGGCACGGCTTTTGGTGTATATTTCCTGTGCCTTGCCGATATATTTGGAGTTGGAAAAAGAGGTTGCAAACTTGTCAAAGTCGTTCACTACCTGCTGCATACGCTCTTTGATCTTGCTCTCAGTGCTATTGGCGGCATATTCATAACCGGCACTAAGCATATAGAACATGGCATCTTCTCGATAGTTTGATTCTGGATATTGGTTGATGTAGTTCTGTAGGGATATATAAGCTGCATGATAGGCTTCGATAGTGTAGTAGCCAATGGCAATCTCGTATTCTTTGAGCATCAGTTTGTCTCGCAGCTCGTCCAGATAACCGTTTACCTCTGGTACATGCACGCTTTGCGGGTATCGTTCTGCAAAACTTTCCAAGGCCTTTACGGCTTCTTTGGTGCTGGATTGGTCAAGCGTGTAAGGAGACGATTCTTGATATTTGCAGTAGGCTGCCAGATACGCTGCTTCCTCGGCACGTTCGCTATATGGAAATTGTCTCGTGAACCTTTGAAATTGATAGCCAGCGGTGTAATAATCTGCCTCTTTCATCAGAGCCTGGGCATAGTACCAAGAGATGTTTTCGGCATTCTCTTTGCCGCGATAGTGCATTGTTAGATTCTCAAACAGTTGAATAGCCTTGCTATAGCTATTCTCGTTGTAATAGGCCAGGGCTGCCGTGTATTTCGCATCGTAGTCGTTACTCTTCAACAGTTTGTTATAATTGCTGCAACCAGTTAATAACAAAATGCTTAGTACCGATATGGCGTATATGGCACTTTTTTTCATAGTCTGCAAAAATACATTTTTTTTTTGAAGCGTTGCCTTCCTCCAGAAAATCGGTCTGTTGATTCCTCCCCGCTGTCTCTAAACCCTACCATCGGTCTGCTGCCTTGTCATCATCGAAGGGCCTATAAGATGGGCTTTCTCTGGACAGGGAGAGGAGGCCTCTATGCACCTCGTCGAAGTTGTGATTTCTCCAAGTGGATTTGACTTTTTAATAAAATTTTATAACTTTGCAGGCGTATATAATACTCTGAAATATGGAAACACAAACTTATACTGCTGCAAGTTTCGTTTCTAAGCGTTTGTCAATCTTTTTATTACTTTCGCTGTTGTCATTTGGAAGCATGGCTCAGAAAGTCGTCTCTTCTGCGGGTAAAGACGGAGGCAACGCTACTGGGTCAGTCAGTTTCACGCTCGGTGAACCTGCTGTCATGGTTCTTTCTCCCGACAAAATGAGCAACGAAGGGGTGCAGCAGCCCTATCGAGACGACTCACTTACCTATGAACGCGAGGTGTGTCAAAACGAATCTTATAGCGATGAGACTTTTACAATTACGGAAGCCCAGACTTCGGTTGCCGGTGTTTTCCAGTTTCGTGATACAATGCTGAACGCCAATCGCTTCGGTGGCGATTCGATAATCGTCCTTTCGCTTACTATCCATCCTGCGGTTGAACTGACAGTGGCATCGCATCAAGATGTAGACTGCTATGGTATGTCCAGTGGTAGTATTGTCTTATCCACTACGTTGGGAACGCCTTCTTATGCTTATAGCCTCAATGGCGGCGAGCCACAAGCAACGTCAGAATACACCGGTTTGGCGGCAGGTGACTATAAGGTCATTGTCACCGATGCCAAAGGATGTCTTGACTCGGTAGAAATCTCTCTCATACAGCCTGATGCAGCGTTGCAGGTTTCTGTGGCTGCTTCGGAGAGTGTTATTTGTGGCGGTGTCACGGCCACGCTTTCGTCCACCACGGCGGGCGGCACCACGCCTTATGCCTACCTATGGTCGGCGGATAACGTTTCAGCAGGACTTCCAGATAGCCCTGTCACGGGTGATGTTGAGGTTAGTCCTACTTCAAATTCCAACTATACACTGACTGTCACCGATGCTCTGGGTTGCACTGCAACCGACGAGGTCTCCATCTCGGCCAGCGAGCAGCCAGAACTGGTTATTGAAAGTCAGACAAACAATCCTTGTTACGGTTTTCTGGTGGGTAGTGTTACACTTGGCGTCACTAATGGTTCTGGGACTTATACGTATGCTTTGGAAGGTGTATCGCCACAGTCTTCGCCTCTTTTTGTTAATCTTGCGGCGGGCGACTATATTGCCACTGCTACTGATGCTAATGGATGTGTGAGCAGTCCGCTGACGGTTGTTATCTCTCAGCCAGAAGCGGTTTTGTCGGTATCTGCCTCGGCAGTCCTTTCTAATGTTTGTCAAGGCGACAGCGTCTTATTGACTTCCGAAGCCAGGGGAGGAACGCCTGGCGAAGGCTCATACGACTATTTGTGGACGGCCTCTCCCGCGGGCTCGGGACTTCCAGTTGAAACGGAGGTGGCATCAATCAAAGTGGGTCCCCAGACCTCAACGCTATACACGCTGAAGGTGACCGATGCCAATGGGTGTACCGATGTTTCTACTGTCACGGTGACGGTGCATCCCCGTCCTCTTCTCTCGATACCCGCTTATTCCGACGTAACCTGCTACGGGTTGGAAGACGGCTCTATTACCATTGCTGCCTCGCAGGGGGATGGCAGTTATACCTATATGCTCAATGGCTCTGCCGCAGAATCTAATAATAGCGGCCTTGCCTCCGGAACCTACGAGGCATCTGTCACCGATGGCAAGGGATGTGTTAGTGACGTGGTCACCGTGATAATTTCAGAGCCGGAAGCCATCGAGCTTACTGCCGTGTCTAAATTTGGTGTCATCTGTATGGGGGCCAAGGATACGTTGTCTGCTCATGCTTCTGGCGGCACTGGCGACATTACATATTCTTGGTCGTCCGAAAGTAGTAGCGCGGGCGTTTTTGATCCTATCGGCAAGGCCGTTGAGGTTGCTCCTACGGCCACGAGTACATATGTCGTTACGGCTAAAGATGCAAATGAATGCCCGTCGACAGTCGAGGTTTCGGTGACGGTGCGTCCGTTGCCAACGGCTGTCGTCAAATCGAAGCAAGATATCAAATGCCATGGAGACCATACGGGCAGCTTTACGCTGACAGTGACCAATGGGTTGGGAACAAGTAGTTACGACACCACTTTCAGCAATTTGGGGGCTGCGTTGTGGCGCGTCTCCATTCAGGATGAGATGTGCATCAGAGAAAATGCTGTAGAGGTTCCTATCCTTCATCCAGTGGAGCCTCTCTTGGTCATGGCATCGCCCGAGGATGGAGCCGTATGCCCCGATGGCAGCATCGTGCTGACTGCCGAAGCACATGGTGGCACGCAGTCGGGTTATGTTTACGAATGGTCTTCCAATGATGCCTTGGCGGGTCTGCCTGCTGTTACGGACTTGGCATCCATCGAGGTCTCGCCCGAATCAGAGTCTGTTTATGAAGTTTTGGTTACTGATGCTAATGGCTGCAAGGCTTCTACTACGGCCACCGTTACCATGAAGGACTCTACTATGCGCGACACCTTTGCCGTGGCTTGCGATAGTTATTCCTGGCGCGAATATGATGACATCACCGAAAGTACTATTCTAACTCACACTGAGACCAAGTCTAACGGATGTGATAGCGTCATAATACTGCATCTTACCGTTAATCATAGCAACACTGGCGATACTACTGCCAATGCTTGCGACCAGTTCAAATGGTACAATAACCCCATGCACATGGTGTCAAGTGGTAAGCGCAGCTTTACGGAGACTCATACTTTCACCAATATTGCCGGTTGCGATAGCGTTGTTACGCTCCACCTCACGGTGTCTGTCAGCAATAGCGGGATTGATACCAAGGATGTCTGCGACAGCCTTTTGTGGATAGATGGCATTACCTATAGAGAAAATACATCTACGCCTACGCATACGCTTACCAATATCTATGGCTGTGATAGTCTCGTTACCTTGCACCTTACCTTACGTCATGCCGCCACTGGTATTGATGCTCAGACTCCATGCGACAGTCTCGTGTGGCTGGATGGAACCACCTACACCACCAATACCACATCGGCTATTCATAGAATCTTGGAGGCTGCCCAGAATGGCTGTGACAGCGTGGTGACACTTCATCTGACGCTCCGACATGGCTCCTCGGGTATCGACCTACAGCACGCTTGTGAAAATTATCTTTGGATAGATGGTACTACCTATGGAGAAAGTACCTCCAGTGCCACCTTTACTACCACTAATGCCGCCGGATGCGACAGCCTCGTCACACTCAATCTTACGCTGGGACATAATAATACTGGTATTGATATTCATGAATCCTGCGATAGTTTTCTGTGGATAGATGGCGTATACTATTTCTCTGACAACAACAGTACTACTTATAAATTGGAGCATGCCAATAGTGATGGTTGCGACAGTGTGGTGACACTCCACCTCACCATTGCTCATTCCTCCGAAGGCACTGATATCCAGTCTGCATGTGACACCTATGAATGGATAGATGGAACCACTTATACTGCCTCTATCAGTGGTGCCACATACACGTTGCAAAATGCAATCAACTGCGATAGTGTCGTTACCCTGCATCTCACAATGGGCCACTCTAATACCGGGACGGAAATCCGTACGGAATGTGGGGCCTATACTTGGATTGATGGCGTCACTTACACAGAGTCTGCCATTGCCTCTTATACGCTTCCCAATGCAAGCAATTGTGACAGCGTGGTGACGCTGGATTTGACGGTTTCCTCAACAGACACGGTTTACATTGACACGGCCTCCGTATGTGCTGGAGATAGATATGTGTCAGATGGTTTCAATACTCCTACCGTCCTTCGTACGGTCAGTCAGCGCGTGTTCGACACCCTTTATGGTCTCAATTCCTTGGGCTGCGATAGTCTGACCATTTTGCGGCTGATGGTGAATCCTGTGGATAGCAACGAAATAGTCGATGCTGTCAATGGTGGCCAATCCTACCTTTCTCACTCATTTTCTATCGCTACAGAAGTCCGAGCGACAGACTACCAGCTTTTCGATACGATAGTTACTGATAATCGCTACGGCTGCGACAGTTCTGTGTTCTTGACGCTCACCGTGCGTGGCACAGACAGCACACGCATAGATACTTTGCTGTGTGACAATGCGCTGCCAGTCGAGTGGCGTGGATTTGTGTTCAATGAGGCAGGCACGCAGTCTTTTACGCGTACGACTTCGTCTGGGTCCAATCAGGTGGTAACTCTCGTTTTGACAGTCAAGAATAGTTCTTCTTATGATACCGCCATTGTGGCTTGTGACAGCTATGACTGGTATGACCGTACTGGGTTGACCTCCAGTGCAACCATCAGTCGTACACTTTACGATGGCAATAGTGTGGGTTGCGACAGCATCGTCACACTTCATCTCACCATCAACCGTTCTTCAAGCAGTCAATTTGTCCGCCGTGCATGTGACAGCTACACATGGATTGACGGCAATGTCTATAATGAGTCTAACGACACCGCCACACACACCATTGCCAACGGCAATGCTGTCGGTTGTGACAGCGTGGTCCATTTACATCTCACCATGTCGCATTTCCAGCAGGTTGCCGTGTCTGAGACAATCTGCTTCAACCAGTTGCCCTACACCTGGAATGGCGAGGTTTTCGACCGGGCAGGCACTAAGTCCACGTTTCTCACCAGTTCTTTTGGCTGCGATTCTAATGTCATAATGACGTTGGTGGTCAATTCAAGTTACACCAACAGCGATGAACGGTCAATCTGTCCCGCAGACCTTCCCTATGTGTGGAACGATGTCGAATTTACAGAGGTGGGTACGAAAACCATCACGCTGACATCTTTAGGCGGGTGCGACAGCACTGTTATCATGAGCCTTAAGGTCAATAGTTCCCATCATGCCACGATTCAAGACACTGCCTGCTATGAGTATTTATGGACGCTTCTTGATACCACGTTGCTTCTTGCAGATCCTGGCTTTGACACCCATCTATACATTCGCAAACTTGACAACGGCTGTGAGGCTCAGGATACGCTCATCTTGATGCTCTATCCCAATGCCAGCACTTTAGCGCATCCCTCGGCCTGCGACCGCTACCAGTGGAGCCGTACGGGAGAAGTTTACACGGTCGACACTACTGTACTCTATTCGTTTACGGATGACAACGGGTGTATCGGGGCTGATACGCTTCGCCTGACCATTGACCATAATACGGGTCGTCGCTATGATGCGGCCGATTGCGACAGTTTCCTATGGCAGCATTTGGATGGCAGGATGGACACGCTGCGCTCCGGAGGTCGTCACACATATTTTTATTACTCGTCCAATGGATGTCCCAGCACCGATACCCTCGATCTATCCCTTTTCTCTGGCTCCTACGATTCCTATGCTGCAACCTCGTGTGATTCTTTCCGTTGGCTTGCCTCCAGTGCCTACGGACATGGCTCTGACCTCACCTATACTGAGTCGGGCGACTATGTGAGCGTCTACCGTAATGCAGTGGGGTGTCCCAGTGTCGATACGCTTCACCTCTCATTGCTGTCCAGCGGCAGTGGTTCCGATAGTGTACATGGCTGCAGTAGTTATGTCTGGATGGTTAATGGCAATGCGGTGGATACCTACACATCGGCAGGAACCTACTATTATTCGTCTGTGGCCGACAATGGCTGTCCGCGCTCTGACACCCTTGTGCTCACGTTGGGGCAGGGGAGTGCCTCCACTGACTATAGGGTAACGTGTGATAGTCTGGAGTGGATAGACGGTGTTGTTTACACTTCGACTATCACTGGTCCCACTTATGTCCTTGACAATGCTTCTGGCTGTGACAGCGTGGTGACGCTTGACCTCCGTCTTTCTTACGCCACCACATCAACCGAGATGGTGAGTGCTTGCGAGCGTTATTATTGGAACGATAGTCTCTACACTAAATCTACCGAAGATGTTCGTGTCTTTGAAAATCGTTATGGCTGCGATAGCATTGCCTATTTCAGCCTCTCCATTCACCAGTCAGAGGCTTCTGTCGATAACCGTTCGGCTTGCGACAGTCTTGTCTGGCACAACCGAGTCTATTATGAGTCTACCCGAACCCCTCAGGCTCGTCTGACCAATCGCTATGGCTGTGACAGCGTGGTGACGTTGCATTTAACCGTACGTCATTCTACTTCGTCCACGGTACGTGTACAAGGTGAAGGGTCCTATATTTATAATGGTAGTACCTATCTCTACTCGGGCGACTATCCCGAGGTGCTGACCAATAGTGTTGGCTGTGATAGTGTGGTGACGCTTTCTGTCTCCATCATGCACAATAAGCCGCTGCCTCAGATTCAGGCTTATGAGAATAAAGCGGTATTGGTGAATCATTATCCTAATGGGGCAGATCATCCGCGGGTCGATTATATAGCCTATCGTTGGTTCCATGATGGTCAGTTTATATCGGGAGCCATAGAGGACTACTATGCGCGCAAGGGTTATGCTGCTCTGTCGGGAAGTTACTATGTTGAGGTTCCCACCGATGAGAGTCGTACCCACTGGGTGCGCTCCAATACCATTGAGATTGTAGCCTCTAAGGTTTCTCTCGATTTTGCCGCCATCCACCAGCTGATGCTCTATCCCAATCCGGTTCGTCGTGGTGCGCAGGTCACTCTTGTCGTGGCTCAGGATGAGAATGACATTGTAGATGGCAGCCGTGTGGTGGTATATGACCTGCTGTGACGTGCGGTCTTTGAGACTGAGGTGTCTGACGTCACGCTCACTTTTGCCGCCGATTTTCCCACCGGGGCCTATTCGGTGGTCTATTATGTGCCAGGACGTGATATGTCGGCTGTCAAACTCATCGTCAAATAACTCACTGCTAAGAAGCCTCAAATCATGAAACAATACATTCTACTCATACTCCTCCTGCTAACGACATTGACGCTTTCGGCTCAGTGGCGTGGCGGTCAGGTCAGGACTGGTAAGATACGTCAGCAGGCGTTCTCTATCGAGGCACAGGCTGGGTTGGCATCTTTGCTGGTGGACAATGGTTTCTCCGCTCCCACCAAGATGGGCATCGGTGCCGGAGCCTCGGTGGGCTACACTTTCATGTTTGGCAAGGCGGTAGGTATTCATACTGGGATTTCGGCCTCTTACACCTCTTCTGGCTTCACTGCTCCCGAGGTCTATTCGCTATACCGTGACGACCTTACCACCTACGATAATACGGGTACGTATAACGGCAGTGGCGAAATACGGGTTGCCACCGCAAATGCAGAAGAGTCTTATGGAGCATTGCTGCTCTCTGTACCCATCCAGCTGGCTTATGTCCATAAACTTTTCTGGGCTCGTATGGGTGTCCGCATCGCATTCCCGATGTCCATCAGTGCCTCGTATGTTTATGGGGCTTCTGCACGCAGCATCACCCATATTTATAATACCGATACCGACCTGTCGGGCAATCCTATTCCTCTCTCTTCTGACTACACCCTCAAGGCTTCTGACGGTAGTTACACCGTTGCTTCCGGATTGTTGGTGGATTTGGATATTGAGGCGGGATATTGCATCCCTCGCGGGCGAGGTAATAGTATCTATGTAGGTGTCTATATTGATTATCCGCTCAACAGTATTGCTACTCCCGACGACAGCCAGTTTGCCTCTTTTGTTGCCGGGGGAGATTTTGATACCTTCAACGGTGCTTTGGCATCTTCTGCCACAAGTTCGTTCTCTGCTTTTTCCGCTGGAGTCAAAGTCTCTTATAATTTCCTCTTTGGCAAGAATCTCAAGTAGAACCCCCTTCCCTTTCGAAATAATAAAAAGATTTGTATATCATGACACACACACTCCGACATCTGGCCGCCCTTGTACTGCTACTCGTGGCAGGCACTGTCTTGATGGCGCAGTCGCCCCAGAAGTTCAATTACCAGGCTGTAGTGCGCAATGCTGCCAACCAGTTGGTGCGCAGCCAGCAGGTAGGTGTACGCATCAGCATCTCCAAAGACGAGGCAAACAATGACATCGTGTTTCAGGAGACGCATCGTCCCACGACCAATGCCAACGGTCTTTTCTCGGTGCAGGTGGGTACTGGCACCTCCGTTTATGGCGCACTGGCTGATATAGATTGGACGGATGGTCCCTATTTCCTCACGTCGGACATAGACATCACGGGTGGCTCCAGTTATACTATCTCGGTCTCTCAGCAGCTTCTTTCAGTGCCTTATGCCCTGCATTGCGACGAGGTGCAAAGCCTTGAGGATGTAGTGGCACGGGACAACCATGCAGGCATGAAGCAGCTCAAGGATGTCAAGGACCCGACAGATCCACAGGATGCTGTGACCAAATACTATCTCGACTCTGTCATCAATGCCTTTACGGTGGTTATGTACAGCCCCACACGTGCCATGATTGACACGGCCTGCGATTCCTATACCTGGAGCGTAGATCATGAGACTTACACCCAGTCGGGTGCCTATCTATACACCAAGAAAGATGCCTGTGGAGCAGGCTGCGACAGCATTATCACGCTACGACTCACCATACTTAAAACAACTCCTAAAGTATTGGAGAAATACAACTGCGGCGAAAGTTCCTATCGCTGGGATGCGGATGGTGAGAATGGCACGCATGGCGATGGCGAGACTCATACCGAGGCAGGTACCTATTTGGGCACCGTATACAATCAAACTCTCTCTGGCAGGAGTTGTCCCACGCGCGACACGCTGCACCTCTCTTTCGGCTCTAACTCTGTGGGCTATCACGATGCTACCAAGTGCGATAGCTATTTCTGGCCAGACAATACCACTAACTATACAGCCTCCACCGAGGCGGGTGCCTATCCTTCTGCCACGCTCAAGAATGCCGAGGGTTGTGACTCCACCGTCTATCTGCGTCTCACTATTAATAAGAACGAGGGTGTAGCAGAGGCAGCGACTATTTGTTCGGGTGGTAGTTACAATTGGTTTGGAACGGAGTATTCCTCCACCGAAATACTGCGTCATTCATTTCTGGATGCCAATGGCTGCTCGGGAGATAGCGTGCTTTCTTTGGTGGTTGTAGATGCTCCTTCTGTGAGAATCAATGAGTTAGTGGGGGGGGTACGCTAAATATCTGTTCAGGACAGAGTTCGCTGCTGGTTTCCAGCCTCATCTCATCCAACGGCACATTGTCCTATCAGTGGTATAGGGATGATAATGAGCTGGTCGGCGAGGTTTCTTCTACCCTTTCCATCAGCGAAGGAGGTACTTATAAGGTCATAGTTACGGCATCTAACTCCAACTGTCTCGATGCTTCGGTCAGTGACGATGCCTCCGTTGAAGTGTCTGTCGTGGAGGCTCCATCACTGAGTGTGGCTGCAGTTGCCGATCTGTCAACCCTATGTGCTGGCGAAGATGTGTCCCTATCTGCCACGCCTACCTATAGTGGTAGCGGAACTGTCAGTTATGAATGGACATCATCACCCGCCTCCAGCCCTAAGCCTACTGGGGCTTCAGGCGTCGTAAGTCCTAATGCCACAACTACCTACACTGTTACGGCCTCTGTCACCGAGGGTTCTTGCACGACTACGGCAACCGATGATGTCACAGTGACGGTCAATGCACCATCTGTACCCCATATCACGATTGATGCGTCTTATACGAAATCTGGTACCACGCTGTCTGTCACCAATCAGACTGGTGCTTCTGTCGAGGCAGATGCTAATACCACCGTCAGTCTCACGGCCAATACAGGCTCTGTTTCGGGTACTCTGCTTTATGAATGGTCTACCTCTTCTGACTTTTCTTCAATTGTTTCAACCTCGGCTACATATAAGCCAAGTGCGGGGGCTGCCAACACTTCTACCACCTACTACCTCCGCGCTCGAACCCAATCCGGCGACTGCTACTCCAGTTATAGTGCAACATGTCGCATTACTATTACTGCTGCCACTCCGTGTAGTGTAAAGATTAATAATTTAAAATGGACTGCTTCAACGCCAGTTTGTGCTGGTCTTCCAGTTGTTTTAACGCCGACAGCGGATGTCTCACCATCTGATGCTCTTCTTTCATGGTCTTGGGGGCGTTCAGGCACAACCAGTACCCCAACTCCGACTACGACATGGAATTCAAATTCATCAGCAAGTTATAGAACGGGAGATAATGAAAAATTGTTGTATGTTGTGGAATCAAACATAAATGGTGCTTATTGGAGAGTTTCTTTAACAGCGACAGCAAACGGGTGTTCAAAAACAGAAACATGGTATGATAAACTCGTACCCTCCTCTGTGGGTAATAACAATTCCCTGAAAACGTCTGGATTAACGGTTGTTAGGTCTGGAACGACGTTGACCGTAACCTCCCCCAAAGGACAGCCATATGCATATCTAATGTATTCAGTTGTTCCAACTACAACGACAGGTAGTAATCCATCGAATTTACTATTTAAGTCCTTTCCTACATCAGCAACAACTACAACGAGTGGAACGACAACAGTTCCAGCGACAGGAGGAAAGGTATATATATGGTCATCTAGTAGTAATGGCGCAGGATGCCCTTCGTCATCGGGTACTTATAAATCTACTAGTATAACTAGTAGCAAAACATATAATTAATGTCTGTATTAAAAAGAAAGTGTCCCTTATACTACAGTAGATATATTTATTCGCCCTCTTGGCTATTTTGAGAATTTTATGATAGTTTTGTGTCCAATGTGGGATATGAGACCATAATGATATCCATGAGTCCATTATTGGTATCATTTATGTTTCCTATTGCTGCTTTGACAGAACATTGACGATTTGTATCTGTTGTTGCTCCTGTGTGGCAGGTACGTCAAAAGAACTCATAAATTCGAATGATATACAAACTACTTATGGCGGTAGTAATGTAAGATTATTCCCAATCAAAGAAAATAGATACGGCGAAAAAAACATTTTAAAAGAACTCTGAAAGAAAAAGTAATAGCAGGGCGAACAAGAGGTCTGATTGAAACAAATGGTGTTTTAATCAGACCTCATTGTAAGTGTATATGATTCTCTTGTAAGTAGAGATCGAAAAGGGTGGGGGACCAACCTAAATATGTTATTTGGTCTCGTCGTCTTTTTGGTAGTGGCGATTGTCGAAGCGGCGTAAAAAGAAATTGAAGGCTTCGAGGCCGAGAAGAACTATGACCGTGGTGGCAGATGCCAGGATGAACATCCCTGCGCCGCAGGCCAGTCCGATGGCTGCCACGACCCACACGGCGGCAGCCGTGGTGACACCGCGTACAATGTTTTTCTGTAGTATGATTACGCCAGCTCCGATGAAGCCGATGCCCGTTACCACTTGGGCTGCTATGCGTGACACATCAAGGCGATGCTGTTCGCTGACCAATACGCCATCGAAACCATAGACGGAAATTACCATGAACAGGGCAGAGCCTACGGCAACAAGAAAATGTGTACGGAATCCGGCCGCCTTGGCGCGGTATTCACGCTCCAGGCCTATGATGCTGCCTAAGATGGCGGCGGCAGCAATGCGGAGTATTAATTCCCATTCGGTCATGAGGTGCAATTCAGAATTTGTGTTGTGCTGATGCGATTGGTTGATTCTCTACTCGTAGGGGACTTGTATGTCTGTTAGGATTCTCAGTAGTGAGGGGCGGCGTGTTTCAGGGATTGGATTCTGTCAGGGATAGGAGAATCGTTGTTGTTGTAAGTTGGCTTTTATTCGCGTATTCCGTTTTGGGCGTAGCCCCGCCATTTGGCCAACAAGGATGAGAAGTCGTCGGGCATGGGACTCTCAAAATGCATGTGCTGACCCGTGGTGGGATGTTCGAATCCCAGCACGAGGGCGTGCAGCGCTTGTCTCGGCATCAGTTGGAAGCAATTGGAGACAAACTGTTTGTATTTTGTAAAGGTTGTCCCTTTGAGAATTTCGTTGCCTCCGTAGGCGGCATCGTTGAACAGCGGATGGCCTATGGAACGCATGTGAGCTCGAATCTGATGGGTACGCCCGGTCTCTAACACACATTCGACGAGGGTGACGTAGCCGAAGCGTTCTACTACGCTCCAGTGCGTCACGGCGTGCTTGCCCCGTTCGGGGTCGCACACCATCATCACACGGCGGTCTTTTGGAGAACGTTCCAAATTGCCGTCAATGGTTCCGGTTGTATCGGCAAAATCGCCCCATACCAAGGCGTTGTATTTGCGCTCTATCGTATGGTCGAAGAATTGTTTGGCCAGTACTACCTGTGCGGCTTCATTTTTGGCTATGAGCAGCAGACCGGATGTGTCTTTGTCGATACGGTGCACCAGATAGGGAGAAATAGGTTCTCCGTCACGTCCTTTTTTGTCTTGAAAATAATGGAGCAGGCCGTTCAGCAGGGTGCCAGTGTAGTTGCCCACACCAGGATGTACTACCAGTCCAGGCTGCTTGTCGATGACAAGAACGTCGTCATCCTCATAAACCACCTTGAGCGGAATGTCTTCGGCAACAAGTTCAAACTCATGCGGCGGCTCAGGCAGCAGGATGCTGATTGTGTCGCAAGGCTTTACTTTGTAGTTTGATTTGGCTGCCTTGCCGTTCACCACGATGCACGAGGCTTTGGCTGCTGCCTGAATTTTGTTGCGCGAGATGCCTTCCAGACGCATCTGGAGATATTTGTCTATGCGCAGCATCTCCTGCCCTTTGTCTACCACGATGCGGTGATGTTCGTAGAGGTCGGTTTCCTCTTGTAGTTCGGTTGTATTATTAAGATTTTCTTCCACGGGATGATATGGGGTCGATTATGGCTATGACTGGAGGTTAAACACGTTCATCTCCGTTTTTAGGGTTATGGTTGAATGATGACTTTCGTGCTATAGGTATTTCCTGATGACAGTATGCGGAGTAGATAGACTCCTGCGGGAAGATGAGATACCTGCATCTGATTGGCTGTCGTTTCTATCATTTTGTTACCTGTCAGAGAGAAGAGTTGTTTGAGGTCTCCCGGGGCTGCTCCGTTGATGGACAGGATATCGACAGCGGGATTTGGATAGACTGAGAGTTTCTTGCGGTCAGTATGGGCTTGGAGAATGCCGGTCGTGGCTTTGACCCCGAAATAGGGGCGCATCATCAATGCTCCTGCAAGAAACGACCCGCTCCAAACGCCTCCGACATTATAGAAAGTGTGCTGCGAAGCATCGTTGTTGCGGTCCATTCCGATGTTGATGATGCCCGACGAAACTTGTTCTATGCCTATATATATGATGCCTTCGACGTTTACAATCTTGTCTAATATGTAGCGGTAGGATTTGTTCACTCCGTTAAATTGTGGTCGGCGAAACGAGGCATCTCTGTAAAGGAGTCTGCCCGGCTGTCCATGGTCGTCATCCCACACGCAGATATAGAACATCATCTGCTCGTTTTCAGCCCCTCGGGTGCGGTTGAAACAGATGCTTATGGCAGACAGTGAGTCGGCTTGGTTGAGCGAAAAACGTGAGGCAATGAAGGCACTGCCCGATGATGCATAGACCCCATAGCCATTCTCGGCCGAGCCATCGTCATAGGCGTAGTAGTCCTCTATGTGCTGGTCGAAGCGCAGGGTGTCGTTCTGTGCGAAGGCATCGCCTCCGACACCTTCCGTCACGATATGCGTGATGTGGTAGCAGCGGGGAATGCCATCCTCTGGGAAACTGCCTGTAATTGTAGGTTGAGCCTGACTTGTGGCAGTCTGATAGCTGCCCGTGAAGAGATAGGGCCCAATGTTGTCAACGCCGCCGTCGTAGGCCGTCAGATAGCCATTGTCTTCGTAATATAGATAGTGTGCCGAGAGCTCTTCTTGAAATCGGTTGGTGATGGCGATGTCAATATGCGAGGCCATTTCGGATGTTCGAAACTGACGTGCGGGCATGGCCTGATAATTGCGCAGCAATGAGGGTGCTGGTGCCACAAAGGCTACGTCGCGGGTGTAGTAGTATCCCCGCGTCCGATTGTAGTCAAGATAGACATAGTCGATGTGCCATTGGTCACAATTGCCTACATATCCCGCCTCAACTATATTGTCCAGGCTGCAATAGTTTCGGAAACGGAATTGGAAGTCTTTGCGTAGATATTTGTCGTCGTTTATGGGTACATAGGCATATTGCCAGTCGCGCCCTGTGCGTGATAGCAGGCTGTCTACGCATGTGCCGGTGGCAGACCACACCACGTTCCATTGGTCGGCATCGGAATCGTAAAATTCAAGCACCAGAGAGTCGGCTGTCTCTGGTGTATCGCCTGAGCGCATCCACATATTGCCGCTGCCGCCTCCCGGAAGATAGAAGAAACTGATTGCCACTGAGTCGGAGGTCAATATCCTTCGTGCTACGGGAGACTGTAGTGAGTCAAGTCGTAGGGGCCTTGATGTTACGGTGTCGGCAGGAAAAGGCAGTGTGGAGGATCCATCGGCATACAATCGCCCATCGGCATTGATGGCATCAAGCGTCAGCATCCCCACTGTTGGCGGGTTGGCGGCGAAAGCCTTGTCCACCCAACCACCTGCCGAAATCCATCGGTCGGGCATGGGTATGCCCTCGTAATTGGCAAAGTCGTCAAAGAACGGCAGTGTCAATGCAGTGGCTTCTCCCTTGGCGTGACGACCGCCCGAGGGGGCTGCGGGGCCGTATTGCAACGGGAGCAACACTTCCTGTGCGTACAGGAAGGAACCAATCCAGACGGACAGACATAGAAAGCAGAACAACGCTCGTCTCATGGGGCTAATATTCTTGTGGATTCCTCCTACCACGAGAGACCTTCGTCCTCGAAGGTGTCGTCTATGCCCCATTCGATGGAAGATGACGAGGGATAGGGAGCGGTATTGTCAATCGTGGAGGAATCGACTCTGAAGTCATTCACCATTTTGTTAATCTTTTGTTCGTCGGCATCGCAATACCAGAGGTTGACCCGTGAGCCAAACTCCAGTCGGGAGACTCCGTTATAGTTGGGTTCTTGCTTGTACACCACTGCGGTATTGCGATTTTTGACTCCCTCATAGTTTTCAATGCCAATGTTGAAGGAGGCCGAAAGAATCTCGCGGTGGACGCGCTCGGCTTTCTTTCCGATGACGAAAGGCACGATGCTATAGGCTTTGTCGGGTTCGTCGCCAATGCCGACCACAAGGTCAATCTTGGCCCCGTTGGTCAGCCGTTCGCCAGGATTGAGTAGTCTTCCGTTATATTTCATTTCCACGATGGTATTGCGGAACGGGCTATCCACAAAGGTCAGTGTGCCGCCTTTGAGCCCCACGCTCTCCAGTTGGGAGATTGCCGTGCGTAGCGTTACGCCGCCGGTGATGTCGGGCACTACGGCATCATCTGGCATGTAGGCTGTGACCATTACATAGACCTTGCGCCCTTTCTTGATGATGGCCCCTGCCTTGGGTTCTTGTGTCAGAATCAGGCCGCCAGCCTCTCCCTCGCGATAGATGGAGTCCATGACGACGAATTGTAACTCCAGAACATTGTGGGCGCAAATGTCGTTGATGCTCTGCATGGTCAGGTCGGGAATCTCATAGACCTCTCCGTGCCGTGAGTAAATCTTGATGAAGAGAAACAGTAGCCCCACGATAGCCACACAGGCTGCCAGCATTAGCAGCAGGTGCTTTGTCAGGGGGTGCTTTTGAAAAAAACTCTTGCTCATTTTATGAAAAACAAATTCTAAAAAGAGGTTGCTGGCAGCTGGTGTCAGCCCTGCCGCCACCTTTGGCTGCGGCGTTTCATGTTATTTCACCAGTCGTCCCTTGAGGGTGGCTGCGGTGCAGTCGGTCACCTCTACGCGCACGTATTCGCCGGGCTTCACCTCCTCGCGGTCGAAAACGATGACCTTGTTCTGACTGTTGCGGCCAAAGAGTTGCTTGTCGCTGCGGTGCGAGGTTCCTTCCACCAGGATTTCATAGGTGCGGCCTATTTCTTTCTGGTTGTTTTCGAGCGCTATCTGTCCTTGCAGGGCGATGATTTCCTCCAGACGCCGGGTTTTCTCCCGTTCGTCAATATCGTCCACCATGTGCTTGTGGGCGAAAGTGTCGGGGCGCATGGAGAATTTGAACATATAGGCATAGTCGTAGCGTACCGTGCGAAACATTTCGAGCGTGGCCTGGTGGTCCTCTTCGGTCTCGGTGCAGAAACCTGCAATGACGTCGGTGGTGATGGAGCATTCGGGCAGATAGTGACGGATGGCGGCCACACGGTCGAGATACCATTCTGCCGTGTAGTGGCGGTTCATCAGTTTCAGCATCCGGTTGCTGCCGCTCTGAACGGGCAGATGAATGCACTTGCAGATGTTGTCGTGGCGTGCCATGACTTGCAGCAGTTCGTCGGACAGGTCTTTGGGATGGGATGTGGCAAAGCGCACACGCAGCAGCGGGCTGATGAGTGCCACCTGTTCCATTAGTTGTGGGAACGAGGTCGTGCTGCCATCGGTGTTTTTGTAACGGTAGGAGTTTACGTTCTGCCCCAGCAAAGTCACCTCCTTATAACCCCTTTCAAAAAGGGTGCGAGCCTCGTGAACGATGGTTTCTGGGTCGCGGCTCCGCTCGCGGCCACGGGTGTAGGGGACCACGCAGTAGGCACAGTAGTTTTGGCATCCCCTCATGATGGAAATAAAGGCCGAGATGCCATTGCTGTGCAGGCGCACTGGTTCGATGTCGGCATAGGTCTCTTCAGTGCTTAGCTCTGTGTCTGCCGTGCGGCTGCCCTGTCGCACTTGCTTCAGAATCTCGGGCATACGGCGGTAGGCATCGGGACCAACTACGAAACTCACGTTGTCCTCCTCGGCCATCAGCTGGCTTTGCAGCCGTTCTGCCATGCACCCCAGAATGCCTATGCGCAACTGCGGATGGCGGCCTTGCAGTGCTCTCAGTTCGCGCACACGTTTGCGGATGCGCTGTTCGGCATTGTCTCGTATGGCACAGGTGTTGATCATTACGAAGTCGGCCTGCTCTATCTCTTCAACGCGTTCGTAGCCTTCTTTCTGCAGTATGGAGACCACCACCTCGCTGTCGGCCAGGTTCATTTGGCATCCGTAACTTTCTATATAGATTCTATTCATCATAGACGGTGCTGATAAAAGTAAATGGCAAAAATACAAAAAATTACTATCTTTGCGGTATGAAATCTCTTTTCGTGCTGATATTTACGGCAATGTGCGTCTTCTCATTGCATGCGCAGGTAATCCATGATTCCGTATGGAGTAATGAAATAAAGACTGTGACGCTCTATCGTAGCGGCATTGACCAGGAAGTGCCTGTCATGCTGCTGGGTAGCAACGATCGGTTACAGTTGCGTTTCGACCTCCTTGCCGAGGAGCCGACAACGTTCCGCTATACGCTGCGGCACTGTGATGCAGAGTGGCGGCTCGATGATTTGGAGAGCTACGAGTATCTGTCTGGCATCGACGATGCTCTTATCGATGACTACACGCCTTCGCTGACTACCCTTCAGCCCTATTATAACTACAAGGCTGCCATCCCTGCTGCGGGCATGACGCTCCTGCTCTCGGGCAATTACGCCCTCATTGTGCGCCTGCAAGACGACCCAGACAGCATCGTTCTCACTTGTCGTTTTCGTATCTCGGAAGAGTTGCTCAACCCTTCGCTCGAAATCGTGCGTCCCACTTCCGGGATGCGTATTCAGGAAGATCAGGAGGTTAATGTGGCACTGGAGCAGAAACCCGACTTGGTCTTTGGCAGCTATCTTCCGTTTTCGTTCACTCCCACATACTTAAAACTCTATTTGCAGCAGAATGGTCGACTCGACAATCAGCGAGTGCTGCCTTTTTCCAGCTACTCAGGCAGCAAGCTTTGTTATCGGTGGAAACCCGAGAATGTGTTTGCGGGGGGCAATAGTTTCCGCTATTTTGACTTTAGCAATCTGCGAGGGTCCATGTACAACGTGCTGCGAATGGAACGCTTTGGAGGTGAGTTTTTCGCCATACTGCGTCCT
Source organism: Bacteroidales bacterium (assembly GCA_017480145.1). Lineage (GTDB taxonomy): Bacteria > Bacteroidota > Bacteroidia > Bacteroidales > P3 > Colimorpha. Next base: position 19,879 of record JAFVBF010000017.1, on the reverse strand, counting down.
GAAGAGGATCGCAGCCGCCAGCACTACACGGCTCAGCCCGGCCTCAACGGAGGATTCAAAATCAATGCGTGGGATCGCAGCAATCCACAGGTTGAATCGGAATATGCATGGGTGAACATCAGCCTTCCCATGTCGCGGCCTTATCTGAATGGAAGCGTGCATGTAGTAGGGGGGCTGACACAGTGGCGTATGGATGAATACAGCCGTATGGAGTGGCAGCCGCAATACAAGGCTTATACACTTCGCCTACTGCTTAAACAGGGCTATTACTCCTACCAGATTCTTTTCTGCCCGACAGGAGAAACTGTAGGACTCACTGCCACCCTCGAAGGCGACCACATAGAGACTCCCAATGACTACCACCTCTATGTTTACTATCGGGCTCCCGGCGATCGCTATGACAGGCTCCTGTCCTCTCGTACATTATCGTTGGGCAGCGAATAGACTCGTGGAAACTCCTCTTGGGCTCGATAATAATCTTCGGGTATGCCTATGTCAATGAAATAGGCATTGGAAGAATAGCCAAAGAAAGGGGTCTGGCTGTAGCGGGACTGAAGGATGTCGGTTTCGAAAGAGAATCGGTCGCCAAGTCGAAAGCCTTCGAAAAGAGACTTATTCAAAACATAGATACCGCCATTGATGAAACCGGCCTCTGTGGTGGCATTTTTTTCGAGAAAGGACACTATCTGGTGCTGCTCGTTGCAGCAGACAGCCCCGTAGCGAGATACGTTGTCAACCTTGCGTAACACCAGCGTCAGCAGGGGATGATGTTCGGTATGGAAATTGAGTAGGCCGTCCATATCAACCAAAAACAGTGTGTCTCCATTGAGAACTACCACGTTGTCTGTTTGGCAGTGCAGCAAGGCGTTGAGTATCCCTCCTCCGGTGCCGAGCGGGTTGGTCTCACGGGCGTAGGAGAGTCTGATGCCATGGTATTCCGTACCGAAATAGTCTTCAATCTTTTCGTGCATATAGCCCGTGGAAAGAATCACATGTTCGAAGCCGTTCCGATGCAGGTAGTCCAACAAATAGCAAAGAAAGGGACGACCCGCTACGGGCGCCATGGGCTTGGGAACCTCGCTAACGATGTGGCTGAGACGTGTGCCAAAGCCGCCAGCCAAAACCACGGCTTCTCTCATTTGCGGCCAAATAGTTTTGTTTCAACCAACTCGCAGATGATGTGTCCCAGCATGATGTGTGCTTCTTGGATGCGAGGGGTATCTGTGGAGGGCACATTGAGCAGCAGGTCGCTCAGGTCTTTCATTTTTCCACCTGTAGCACCTGTAAGCGAGACCGTGCTGATGCCCTTTTCGCGGCAGACCTCGTAAGCCTTCAAAATGTTGGTTGAATTGCCCGAGGTGGAGATTCCTATAAGTACGTCGCCTTGCTTCCCTGTGCCACGGATGAGGCGAGCATAGACCAAGTCGTAGCCATAGTCGTTGGCCACGGCTGTAAGGTATGAAGAGTTGCAATGCAGTGCTTCGGCGTTGAGCGGCGGACGGTCGAAGTAGAAACGTCCGCTCAGTTCTGCCGCCAGATGCTGTGCGTCGGCAGCACTGCCGCCATTGCCGCAGAAATGTATTTTGCCACCCAGTTGGAGTGATTTAGTTATGATGTCTGCCGTCTGCTGAATTTTGTTGAGCATTTCGGCATTGCCCAGTAAGGCATTTTTTATGTCGATGCTCTGCTGTATAGCCTCTTGAATACGATTCATCGGTCAATAATCGTTGTATATGTTGAACTTTGTCGATGCCTTTACATCGCCCATGTCTTGAGTCCTTCGCTGGTGAACTCGTATCGTTTTACCTGTCCCCCCATTTGCTCCAGTGCGTCAATCACGGCATGGCGTGTCACCTCGGGGCAATAGAAAAACATGAAGCCGCCGCCGCCGGCACCGGAGATTTTGCCTCCCGTGGCTCCTGCTGCCAAGGCGGCATCGTAGAATCCATCGATGCGGGCATTGCTGACGCTTTTGGCCATCTGTTTCTTGTATATCCAGCCGAAGTTGAGAATCTCCCCGATACGGTCTATCTCTCCTTTCAGCAGTACCTCTTTCATCAGCAGTGCCTGCTCCTTCACCTTGTGCATGGATTCTATTGAGTTGGCATTCTTGCTTTTGACATTCTTCTGCTGCTCTTCGATGATTTCGGCCGAGACGTGGCTGGTGTCAGTGTAGTAGAGTACGAGGTTGTGCGTCAGTTCGTCCACATAACGCTGCCGGATTCGCAGCGGGGTGACTATCACGTTTTCGCCAATAAATTCCATGTAATTGAAACCTCCGAAAGTGGCTGCGTATTGGTCTTGTTTGCCGCCCGACAACCCGAGGTCGATACGCTCTATTTCATAGGCCAAGCGGGCGATGTCGTATTCGCCCAATGGCAGTTTTAGCCATTCCACATAGGCTCCCAGGATGCTTACTACCAGGGTTGATGAGGTGCCAAGCCCTGAACCTGCCGGCGCATCAACATAGGAACTGATACGCAGCGAAAGGGGCTTGTGGGTGAATTGGCGTACGATGCGGTTGTAAACGCCTTTATGGAGAATGAAGTAGCCGTCGGTGTCCACCTGTTCGGCGTTGGTATACTCTTCGTGGAGGTGCTTTCCCGGAGCCTCGAACACTACCTTGCCATCATCTGTAGGTATGAGGGTTGTGTGGGCATACATGCTTATCGTGGCATTGAGGATAGCGCCGCCGTAGATGTCGGAATAGGGAGACACGTCAGTACCTCCACCTGCCAGTCCCAGACGCAATGGTGCCTTACTTCTGATAGTCATTGATTGATTTGTGTGTAAAGGTTGGTTATGGCATCGGTCATGTTCGACCATGCGTATTTTTGCTTTTCAACTTTGAGGTTTTGGACAAAAGCGTCTTCATCTCCCTGCTCGAAATAGCGGATTAAGGCATTTGCAATTTCTGTTTTGTCGGGCTCTACCACATAGCCGATTTTTCCATCGGGCACGATTTCGGGCAGTCCGCCAACATTTGTCACCAGCATGGGGCGTTCGAAATGGAAGGCCACCTGCGTCACTCCGCTCTGTGTGGCTGTTTTATAGGGCTGCGCCACGATGTCGGCGGCGCAGAAATAGCGGTTCACCCGGCTGTCGGGGATAAAGTCGGTGTGCAGCTCCACTCGGTCGGCAATTCCTAAATGCTTGATTTGCTCCATATAGGGTTTGGGGTCACCGTAGAATTCGCCAGCCACAATGAGTTTGACATTCAGGTCTTTCATCCTTTGGTCAGAAAAGGCATCGAAGAGCAAGTCTAACCCTTTGTATCCCCGAATGAATCCAAAAAACAGTACGTAGTGAGTATCTGCATCAAGCCCAAGCAGAGTTTTTGCCTCGTTTTTATCCATTCGTTCGCCATAGTGGTCGTAGAGGGGATGGGGACAGAATGCGCGCGGCTTCTGCTTGTTGAAGAGCGATAGGTCGTTCAGCACCGAGTGCGACATGGCCACAAATCCGTCGGTAGCACCCACGAAATAGCGAGAAAACATCTTGTCGCCAATGCGGTGCTCGTGGGGAATGATGTTGTCTAAAATCGAGATTGTGCGTGTATGGTGGTTACGCTTCACCCTTCGGGCTATTGTGCCAAAGCATGGTGCCATGAAAGGCAGCCAGTATTTGGTAATCATAATGTCGGGTCTCTTCTTGGCAATCTCGCGCCCCACGCTAATCCAGTTCATCGGGTTGCAGGAGTTTACGCGGCGGTGGATGGTCAGCCCTGCGGGGGCAGCGTCGTCACTGTATTGCGTCTTGCCTGGAAATAGAAATGAGGGATATTGCAGGGTAAAAGTGTAAATCTCAACCTCATGCCCCATTTGCTGGTATTCGAGAGCCAGCCGCTCGTTAAATGCCGAAAGACCTCCACGATAGGGGTGGGCGGTTCCAAGAATGATTATCTTCATCGGAGAATGTCTTACGTTTTAATTTGTAATGGCTTCGCATCAAAAGACGTTGATTCCCTCCTCTGGTAGCACGTAATCCCCCGATTAAAATTGGCCATTGTCTCTTTAGAAAATCTGCCGTCCCATGAGTGTCGCTTCATGGTGCAAAAATACAATTTTTCCATTGATTCTATGAGTTTTTCGTAAAGCATAACTTCGTATCGATTCCATTGTGTGGACATCTGATATTTTAATCGAGCAATTGTTCGTGGACAATATCAAGGTGGAAAGGCAAAAGTAGGTCTGGTCGAATATGACGGCAGCTTTGAACGAACTATATCTATCAATCGAGTAAACATCTTTTCGATAGAAAGAAAGCAGGTGGCGGAATCACCAGATTCCGCCACCTGCTTATACGGTTTGTGATTTTTAGATTACTTCTCTGGCATGGCTTCCAGAACGCCCAGCAGAAAGTCGTAGAACTTCTGTACACTGGGGATGTTGGCTCGCTCATCGGGGCTGTGGGGGTAGTTGAGCGTTGGACCGAAGGAAATCATCTCCATGTCGGGATATACACCGCCCAGCAGACCGCATTCGAGACCAGCGTGGATGGCCATCACCTTAGGCTCCACGCCAAACATCTTCTCGTAGGTTTCGCGCATGGCTTTTAGCAGTCCGCTCTGCATGTTGGGTTTCCATCCGGGATAGGCGCCCGTGAGTTCGCATTTGCCACCTGCCATTTCGGCCAGGCAGACCATGCGTTCGGCCAGTTCCTCCTTGGCGGTGTCCACGCTGCTGCGCAGCAGGGCTTTCACGACAAAATTGCCATCCAGGGTGACCATGTTGGCAAGGTTGAGCGAGGTCTCCACCAGACCCTTCATGTCGTCGCTCATGCGCTGCACGCCGTTGGGTGCTACCATGGCGAGGTTGATGATTTTCTGTGTGTCGGCATCGGTCATGACCATTTGGGGCATATCGACGGACTCGTATTTCATGAAGAAGTCGGGCTCGACGCTGGCCAGTTCTGCTTTGACCCATCCAGCCACTTTGTCAAACTCCTTGGCGATGCAGTCGGCATGTTCTTTGGGCATGACAAAGACTGCATTGGCATCACGTGGAATAGCGTTGCGAAGTCCGCCTCCATCGACGGAGACCAGACGGATGCCACATTCGGCCACCCAGCGCAGGTGACGGAAGAGGATCTTGTTGGCGTTGGCACGACCTGTGTTGATCTCCATGCCGCTGTGTCCACCTTGCAGGCCGCCGATGGTGAGGCGCATAGCGCAGTAGTTGGCTGGTGCCGGCTCGGTGGTGTAGGGGATGGTCATAGTTGCATCAATGCCGCCAGCGCAGCCCACATAAATTTCTCCTTCTGTCTCGGAGTCGAGGTTCAACAGGTAGTCGCCCTTCAGCACGCCAGCTTTCAATCCAAAGGCTCCCGTCATACCGGTTTCTTCGTCGGTGGTGAAGAGAGCTTCCAGCGGGCCGTGCTTGATGGTGTTGGATTCCAACACAGCCATGGCGGCGGCCAGACCCAGTCCGTTGTCGGCGCCAAGGGTGGTGTCGCAGGCATAGACCCATTCGCCTTTGATTTGCGTCTCGATAGGGTCTTTCTCAAAGTCGTGTACCTTGCCGGCTCGGGCTTGGGGTACCATGTCCATATGTGCTTGAAGCACTACGGCTTTGCGGTTTTCCATGCCGGGCGTGGCTGCTTTGCGCATGATGACATTGCCTGTTTCGTCAACGTGGCATTCCAGATTGTGCTCAGCGGCCCATTTCACCAAAAAGTTGCGCACGATTTCCTCATGCTTGGAGGGACGGGGACAACGGGTGAGGGAGTAGAAATTCTCCCATACTGCCTTGGGTTCAAGATCTCTGATTGTCATAGTTTTAATATTTTATTGATGAATTAGTTTCAGATGTGAGGATTTGCGAAGATACATTTTATTTCACAAATAAGCAAAACGGCGGAGATGGATTCGTGTTCGCCTGCTGCCGCCGAGACGTTCCGATTGATCCGGGTCTGTGGGCGGAAAAATGATGTGAAAGTGGTTATGAAGAGGCGTTGGATAAGCGGCGATACTGTGTTCGGGAGTCTTCGCACTCGTCAATCATATAGACAATGTCGGCAAAAAAACGCTCTATGGTAGCGGCCATCTTGCGCAACCGGGGCGAATAGGCCTCTACGGATGCCTGCCATTGGGATGATTTTGGGAATTCGCGGTCGGAGTAGTCGAAATAGTTGAGGTCGATGATTTCGTTGGACAGAGCATTCCAGGCCGCCTCGTCGTTTTGCTGTGCGGGGTCGCTTTCGGGGTCGATGGGGCGGGTCTGTCGCAGCCGTTCATAGAACATCATCTGCTGCTCGTAGGCACTCATGCCGTAGAAAACGATGACTTTGTCGCACCCTTGCAGAGCCGTAGAAAGGGCTTCGGGCATATTGGGATAGTACCATGCGTCGACCACGCGATAGGTGATGCCTGCGGAATCGTCCCGATAGGAGTAGATGGGAAGCCTGAGTGCCGTCTCCGACGGGGCATCGAGGCTCATGGAGAGCATATCGGATTCGTCCTCAGAAAGGTCGATGCGATGAAGGTTGAGGTGGGCGCACTTGTTGAGGGCGGATACAAACTGAAATCCTCGTAGGGTGGTACGGCAGGCGAGAAAGGCTACTTCCTCATAGGAGTCTTCCTCGTCCAGCAGCATGATTTTGGTCTTCTTTGGGGCGGCCATGGTATTATTGGTTTTCGAAAGCGTCCTGGCGCGAGAACTCGGGACGGAAACTCTGGCTGGATGATAATTCCTGAACCCATCCATTGTAGAACCCCAGCGATTGGTAGTGGCTCACCACTTGGTCATATTCGGCTTGTGAGAGTGTCCGCTGCAATGCGGATGGGAGTGTGGCTCCCTCGGGCGGGAAATACTGCGCCATGAGAGACACATGGAGATTCATCGGCATATTGTCTGCCAGCCAGTCAAGGACCCGCAGGCTGTTGTCCACTTCGCCGGGCAGCACCAGATGGCGCACCACCAGCCCGCGGAACGCCAGCCCGCCTTCGTCACATAGAAGGCCTGAGCCTTTCTGACGTACCATCTCATGCAGGGCTTCGCCTGCCCGTAGAGGATAGTCGGACACGTTGGACAACCGTCGGGCCAGATTGGCATCCATGTATTTCATGTCGGGCAGATAGACATCGACAAATGGCTCCATGCGGCGCAGGGTGGACACGTCGTCATAGGCGTTGCTATTATAAACCACCGTGGGGAAGAATCCATCATCATGCAATGCCTGAACGATGGTGGGGATGGCATCCGCATAGTGGGTGGGACTAACAAATCCTATGATATTCTCGCTGAGAGGCAGGAGTTCCTCGATACGCTCAATGACTTCTGCAATAGAGTGATAGAATATGTTTTCGGGAGTGACAACGCCTCTGCTTATGTCCAGATTCTGGCAGTAGCAGCACTGGAGGTTGCAATGGGCAAAGAACACGTTGCACACGCCTTTTTTGCCGCTCAGAGGGGGTTCTTCTCCCTTGTGTACACACACCGAAGCCACTTCGGGGGCAAGATGCGCGTGGCAAAAACCCAGCGTATTGATTCGGTCGGCGGCGCAGTGACGAGGGCAGCATCCGCATCGGTGTTCTTCATGGTTCATGGGTATGCAAAGATACGCAAATTAATTTATCTGAAACATTTTCGTATCTTTGCAAATTGGTTTCCTGGTATTGTCGCGAGGACTGTGGCACTGCTTGAATGGATACCAGATTGCGTGAAACATGAAAAAGATTTTCTCGTCCACCGTCAAACGGCTACCGTTGCTCAACAAACTGCTGTCCATCACTGTGGCCATTGTGCTCATCATACTGATGTTTCCTCACAAACAGCAAGGTACGCATTACGACTACTCCGTGGGCAGTTTTTGGAATGATAACGACCTGTATGCTCCCTACGATTTCCAAATACTGAAAGACGAAGAGGAAATTGCCCGGGAGTTGGCCTTGGCCAAGTCGAAGAGTACGTTGTATTATCAGATGGACAGTTCCGCCTATGGCACTGCTTTGTCGCGTCTGAACGGCTATCGCTCACAATTGACGCCCGACGAGGTACGCCGGCTGAGGAAGACGCTTGACGAGGTCTATCGTCAGGGCTATATAGAGGTGTCGCCCGACTATCCCGACATTGAGCACCACACGATTGTTATCCTTTCGGGCAACGTGGGCTCAGAACATTCGTTCTCGGAGTATCTATCGCCGATGGATGTGGCTGACACCTTGCTTGCCAAGCATATCTTGGTGCCAAGTCTGCGCATTGACGCCAACCGTACGCAGTTGGAGTTTGATTCGAGGTTGTCGCAGTTGAAATATTCTTCACGAGCCATTTCGAGAGGCGAACTCATTGTTTCGAAAGGCGAATACATCACAGAGGAGAAAGGTCGAGTGATAGCCTCCTTGGAGGCAGAAAACGACAAACGTTTTGTCCGCCAGTTTGATCCATTGGCGCATTATTTCGGGCGTTTCATGCTTTGTGCCATCGCTTTCATGGCACTTTTCATGTTCTTGAATATCAGTCATCATGAGATTCTGGAAGACACGCACAAGGTGATAATCGTGCTGGTGACTATACTGTTGATGACGGGAGCGACGGCCTTTGTCGTGCATCTTCGTCCCGAATGGGTACTGATAGTGCCGTTGTGTGTCGGGGCCATCCTGATGCATATCATTTTCGACATGCAGGCGGCACTCTACATCCATATTACTACCATTATTATTCTCGGCCACATGGTGCCCGACAGTTTTGAGTTTATCTTTTACCAGCTCACGGCGGGCATGATGTCTATCATCACGGTCAGAGAGTTTGAACGCCGCAGCCAGTTCTTTGTGGCCTGTCTGGTGGTTTTTCTCACCTATTCTGTCATCTATACCTGCGGTATTCTATGGCAGGATACCAATCTGCACAATCTCAAACCCGACCGCTATGTGGTCTTTTTCCTTAACGCCGTACTCACACTCCTTGCCTATCCGCTTATCTACCTGTATGAGAAAGTGTTCCGCGTGACGACCAACCTCACCTTGATGGAGATAGCAAATACCAATACCCCTGCGCTGCGTGAGCTGTCGCGCAAAGCTCCCGGCACCTTTCAGCATGCTATGCAGGTGGCCAACATCAGTGAGGATTTGATTAACGAGATTGGTGGTAATGCCTTGCTGGCCAAGGTTGGCGGTCTGTATCACGACATTGGAAAGATTTGTGCGCCAATCTATTTCACAGAGAACCAAAATTCAGGCTTCAATCCGCACAGCGAGTTGGCTTATGCCGAAAGTGCACGTATCATTACCCAGCATGTGCGCGATGGCATCAGTCTGGCACGCAAATATCATCTGCCTGCCGAGGTGACAGATTTCATCCGAACCCACCATGGGACGACTTATACGGGCTATTTTTATGCCAAATATATGGCTGAGCATCCCAATGAGCATGTGGATGCTTCGGTATTCCAGTATCCCGGCCCCATGCCCTATTCGCGAGAGACCGCCGTGGTCATGATTGTGGATTCTGTAGAGGCGGCCTGTAAAAGCCTTAAAGAACCGACTAAGGAGAACATTGATAAACTGGTGGACAGCATTGTTCAGGGCAAGATTGACCAAGGTCAGATGAGCCAGTGCCCTTTGACGTTCCACGACATTTCGTCCATACGGAAAATGCTTAAAAACAAGATGCTGAGTATCTATCACGTCCGTATATCATATCCTGTGACAGGCGGTGGCAATGCCAGCGGAAATTCCGTTGGGCAGTAACCAAGAAGTTTGGACAGAAGGCAACGCCAATAGCAGGTCTTGTCTCGTTGTCCTAAGCAAGAAATTAAAGTGACTTTAATATAAAGACCCTATGAATCCCACGATTAAAAAAGTCCTGCCCCACATAGGCTGTATTGCTTTCCTGCTGGCAATGGCCTGTATCTATTTTTCTCCTGTGCTGAGTGGCAAATCGCTGTTGGCTGGCGATACGCAGAGCGGCAAGGCCATGAGTTACGAGAACACGCAATACTATGAGGCCACAGGGCAACGGTATGATTGGAATAGTTCTATGTTCAGTGGAATGCCCACCCATCAGGGGGGGGGCGGTACCGTATCGCCTAATTTCATATCGCGTACTGTCAACTATGTGCTTTCCCTTAATAGTGGTGATATCGGCGTATTCTTCTTCTATCTTGTGGGATTCTATATCGCCTTGATCTGTTTGGGATTTGCGCCGTTGATGGCTTTGCTTGGCGCTGTCGCGTTTGGATTGGGAAGTTATAATATCATCATCATTTTGGCAGGACACGTCACCAAGGCTCGCTGTGTGGCTTTGATGATGCCTATTTTCGCTGGCATGATGCTCTGCTTCCGTAGTAGCAAGACCAAGTCGCTGACGGGACATTGGCCATTGGGCGAAATCTTTGCCGGTTTGATGCTCTTCACGTTTGCCCTCGTGCTACAGATTTCCAACAACCACATACAGATTACTTATTACACTATGCTGGGTGCCTTCATCATGGGCATAGTGTATCTTATCTATTCTATCAAGGAGCATTGGTTCAAGTCTCTGGCCATCGTTGTGGGGTTGATGTTGGTGGGCTGTGTCTTTGCTATTGGGTGCAATGCCCGTATGCTGTTTCTTACGCAGGAGTATGCCAAATACACAATGCGTGGCGGCAGCGAGATAAGCGTCACCCCCGATGACCTTTACCATGAAGGTGGCAATACGCAGAGTGGTCAGGTGTCCAGCGGATTAGACTTGGATTATGCCTATAGTTGGAGTTATGATTTGGGCGAGACCTACACCCTTCTTGTGCCAGGTTCCAAGGGAGGTGGCAGCAGCGAGCGTGTGGGCAAGGAAAGTGCCTGCTACAAGAATTTCCGTTCGGAGCGTATGCCGCTCTACTGGGGACAGCAGCCATTTACCGACGGTCCAGTCTATTTTGGCGCCATCATTATTTTCTTGTTTGTGCTGGGACTATTTATTGTTAAAGGTCCTGAACGCTGGTGGCTACTATTTGCCACCTTGCTCTCCATCATGCTGGCATGGGGACGTCATTTCATGCCGTTCAATGAATGGATGTTCAATTATCTGCCGTTTTACAACAAGTTCCGCACTCCGTCGATGGCCTTGACACTGGCCAGCGTGACAATGGTTTTTATGGCGGTGCTGACGCTGAAGGCCTTGGTGGACAGCAGGGATATGAAACCTGCCGACCGCAAGCACCTCAATAAGGCACTCTACATAGCGGGGGGCATCATGGGAGGCATCATCCTTATAGGACTACTGGTAAGCGGAGGCCTTAGTTATAGTGGCACTTCTGACCAGCAGATGGCGGCTCAGTATAAGGATCAGTGGCCGTTTATTCAGAATATTTTCATTCAGGATCGCAAGGCCCTTTTCGTGAGTGACTCATGGCGTTCGTTGATATTCATTGCTTTGGCGTTTGGGGTTATCTGGCTCTATGTGAACGACAAATTCAAGAAGACGGCGTTGCTGCTGATTCCGTTGGCTTTTCTCATTGTGGTAGATTTATGGGGTGTGGATCGCCGCTATTTGGCCGAAGATAACTTTGTCAAAATGCGCGATTTGAAATTTCAGCCCGAAGCCTATGATATAGCCATTGACCAGATGGCTGCCGCCGAGGGCGACGTGGACTATCGTGTGTTTAACCTCAAAGCCAATACCTATAATGATGCCAAACCAGCAGTGTTCCACCATCAGATAGGTGGCTACAGCGCTGTTAAGCTGCGTCGTTATCAAGACTTGATAGACTTCTACATGAGTCGCCGTATTAATTGGGATGTAATCAATATGCTCAATGCCCGTTATATTGTCGTCCCCAATGGACAGGTGCAGCGTAATCCTGATGCGCTGGGCAATGTCTGGTTCGTGCGTGATTATCGATTAGTACCCGATGCCAATGCGGAGATTCTTGCGCTCAATGATTTCAATCCTGCACAGACTGCCATCGTAGATAGCAGCAAATGGGCCTCTCGGCTGGTTGGATTTGAGCCCCAGGATGACCCTACGGCTACCATTGTCGAGGATTATCAGTCGCCATACTGTCCTGGCTACTTACGCTATACGTCGCACTCTGAAAAAGACCAGTTGGCTGTATTTAGCGAGGTGTTCTACGAACCCGACTGGTTTGCTTATATTGATGGCAAACCGGCTGAGTACTTCAGGGTGAACTACATCTTGCGTGGCATGATAGTTCCTGCAGGTGATCACGTCATAGAGTTCAAGGATGAGGCACCTATGGTGCATAAGTTGAACAGAGTGAATCTGTGGTGCCAGATAATCCTGCTGCTGGGTGCTGTCGTTGCCATAGCCATGTACGTTCTATATTCACGTAAGAAGAACCCCGGCCAGCAACTCAAAAGGAAGCAATAAGAAGGTCGCTGAAATCTGCGTAACGCATAAATTATCGAAGCCGAGGACGGCTCGGTTGGGTAGGTGTGACGTGGGTTGAGAGGAAAGAGGGTTTGAATGAGGACTGTGGCTGTGTTTGTCCCCCTAAATAAGTTTGTCCCCTAAACTTATGAGTTTCCCTATTGGCTAAAGGTGTAGGGAATCTTTCTGTTGCGATAACTTTTCGGCCAGTTGTATGGCGTCGTGTAAGTTGTCTTCTAAAGAGCAGTATTTCCATGCGCCATAGCGGCCTATGGAATAGATGTCGTTGTTGGATAGCAGTGCCATCTTTTCTGCCTTGTCGGTCTCCGATTGGTGCGTGATGTGTACGTAGGCAGGATCCATTAGCACCGTGTTGTAGGCTTCCAGTCGTTGGTCGGTCAGCACACCTATTTTTCTAAGGTCATCCAGCACGCGTTCCAGCAGGGTGTCTGCCGGCGGAACTTGGTCTCCTTGTCCAAATCCAATTTCAACGTAGAGTGACATTCGGTCCTGTTGCAGTATGTTGTCGTAGAAGCCTACGCGGTAGAACACCAAGGATGGGTCGGGATAGTAAATCCAGTTATTTTGTCGTTCAGGACCTTTTTTGTCGAATCCGAGATTGAATACCAAAACCTTGTTGCAGCTATATATGGCTGGGTCATAGTTCACGGAGCAGAGGCTTAGCAACTGTGGAAACGGGATAGATGAAATCAGTCTGTCATAGGTCAGCATTCGACGCGTGGTCTGTGCTGTGTGCTGTTTCATATCTATGGCTATGAGTTCTTCTCCCAGGGTTACACGTTTCATATCGACGTGCGAGGCGACGGAGTCTATGATTCGTATGCATCCCCGTAGCGGGTGGAGAAACGTGGCATTGTAGGATTGGCTGCTCGGATTTCTAAAGTTTCTGATAATCTGCTCTTTGTTGGCGTATGGGAAGAACCTCCCCATGGCGTCTACGTCGAGTTTGTCGAGATCGGTGGCATAGAGTTTGCCATTGTAGGGGATGAGGAACTTCTCGGCGATGCTTTTGCCAAATTTGGCATATAGCATCTGCTTGAAAGTCGAGGCTGGGCTATCGGCTTCTTCGGGAATGTTGAAGAGGTCGTACAGGCAATCAATAAACTCTTGTTGTTCCAGCTGGTGGATGTTCATTTGAAAGGGATAGTCGATGAGCCGTCCTTTGTAATATATTTGCGTTTGTTTGCGAACCTGAATGACTTCTTCGTCAGGAATGTTGCTCATCACGAAGTCTCGTAGTTCCGGGTGTTGGAAGTGAAAAAAATGGCCGGCGCAGTCCCACACATATTCGCCATTGTAGAAGGTCTTGCAATAGCCGCCAATGTCGTTGCTGCGCTCTATCAGTTGATAATCATTCGGGGTTGATGCGGCATAGCCCAGACCCGAAATGCCTGCTCCTACGATTAGGTCCATGGTTTGAGGATTGGTTGTGTTAGCTTACAATGTTTTTCTGCTTGGCATAGACTCTCAGCACGGGAATGGCCAGCGAAGGACAATGACGTATCAGCCAGTCCAGCCCTTGGATTGGCAGGCTATGGCGTACGTAAGTGCTGTTTCTGTATTGTGGTGTCACCAGACTGCTTTGTGCTGCAATGTCGCGCAGTGTCGATGGTTTGGGTTCAGTTGAGTTGATGACGTAGTTGATGGCTGAAGAGAGATAGCCCTTGCGCGTGTACATGAAGTCTATTTCGTTTTGGAACTCGTCATACACCCCGTGCTCTTTGGCATATTGAACCAATTTCTCGAAGACCTTCATGCGTTTCTGGTACTTGGTGCTGTCCTTGGTGGTGGTTACCGAGCAGGGACGTATCAGGTAGTTGTAGAGAGGCTTCTTCACATAGCCCACGCTCTGAGCCATCATCCATGCACAGCCAACAAAGTAACTGTCGTCTGCCGACCTGTCTTCGGGGAATCGGATGGCATGTTGTTCTATCATCTCGCGCCGGTAGATCATCGAGGCGAATAGAGAGAGGTAGTTTGACAGAATATGCGCCCGTCGAGCGTGGGTGAGTTTGTTGCCATCCACGTATGGATTTTCCAGCAACTCGCCCCGAGAACCGTCGGGATAAACCTTCTGCATTTGGCAGCAGCAGAGGTCGCAGTTCGATCGGCGAGCCTCGTTGTAGAGGCTTTCGAACATGTCGGGCTCTATCCAGTCATCGCTATCGACGAAGCCTATATATTCCCCTTGTGCGGCATCCATCCCGTAGTTGCGGGCCATTCCGGCTCCAAGATTGTGTTCGGGACGTAGAAATCGAAACTGGTCTTCGCGCGGGTGTCCGGCAATTACTTGTCTTGCCAATTCGATGCTGTTGTCTGGCCCATGGTCGTCCACAAAGATAAACTCCATGTCTTGTAGCGTCTGCGCCAGCAGTGAGCGTGTACATTTCTCTATGTATTCTGCCACGCTGTAAACGGGCAGGATGATGGATACTTTTACCATAATGATTTCTTTCTTGGCAGTGAAACTAAGCTATGGGTTCTGCATATTCGGTGAAAAAGGGAACCTGATGCTTGAGGTCGAAATTGTGAAGAAGAGGGTAGTAGCTGTACACCTTTGAGCCGTTAAGGGCCGCGTAGATACCCACGGACGAGGAGTCGGAATAGAAGTCGGCGTGATAGGTGTAGAGCAGGTTTTCGAGTACCGACGCTTTGGGGAGCAGTGTCATCTTCAGCTCCTTGAAGAGGCTCTGAATCAACGCTTCTATGCGGTCGCGTTCTGCTTTATTATCTGCTGCATCGAATACGGGGTGGTATTTATAGCCGACGGTGTTATAGCCCTTGTCTCGGAAAATGGCGGCAAGCCTTTGATAGACTTGTACTATGGTATCCCGTTCTTCGCGCATGAACAGCGGGTCAATGGAGAGGATGGCATCAGGCGCGGGAGTCAGTTCTTCTTTTATCCAAGGTGAGCCTACTGTTTTCAGATATTGCTGATGAAGCGGGAAGCAGCGTTGGTCAATGGCGACGCATCCTTTGAATTTGGGATGGTCTGTGGTAATCAGGTGGTTTTTGACAGCGAAAAAACGTGGGTATATCGGTTTCAGAATCAATAGATAAATCCAGTAGCTCCATCCCGTGAATGACTGGGGATTGAATGTGCGGTAGGCGTTTACGCCGTCTTCGGTGACATAATATCCTTTGCAGTGGGGCTTTGTCACCACCAAACTACAGATGTCGTTGTTGCATACCGGCGTGTACCAGAGAAAATCGTCCTGCTGCAATTCGGCATCCAGCAAGCGGTCAAAGGCAATCCTGTTTCTTCGGGTTTTCAAAATCCTCCATCCGCAGAATATGCGGCCTTGGGTTGGGGTGACGTTATACTGCGTGGGTATCTGGTGCTGGTAGGTGCTGTCGAACGGCTCGGGAATGCGGTAGCCTCTTGTCAGGAGCAATACGCAGTTGTCCGCCCCCAGTCCCCAGCAGTTGATGATTCTGTGGGCGAGAAAAAAGTGCAGGTGGCTTGCCACGTGAAATAGATGCTTCATTACGGAAAATGGAGATGGTTGGTACTGTTATTGGCTTAGGCCACAAAGGATTGCTATTTCCGCTGGCGAATGCGCCATGCCTGCGCAGGGATAATTGGTTGGGGTGATGCCGTCGCAGAATCCAAATCCCCATGAGACGGCGATAAAGGGAATGCCGGCCATTGCCGCCCCTTTGGCATCGTGTTCGGTGTCACCCACGTAAATGGCGTTGTTTCCGACTTCTCCCATTTCAGAGAGGCAGCATTTGATGATGTCGGCTTTGTTCATCAAGCCTTCTTCATCGCTGCCGTGCGCAACCGACAGATATTCTGTCAGGCCGAAATGAGACAGGATACGTAGTGCATAGGATTCCCGTTTGTAGGTGGCCACGCCTACCCTTATCCCCGACTGTTGTAGGAGGGAAAGCAGTGGCTCTATGCCAGGGTAGGGCTGTGCCATGAATAGGGATTCGGAACGGTAGTTGTTGCGAAAAACGGCTGCGGCCTCTGGCAGACGTTCGGCATCAAGATGCCAGTGGTTTCGAAACGATACCTCAATAGGGGGGCCGATGAAGCTTGCGATATCTTTGTCGGCAATTTCGCCTAAACCCATCTGCCGCGCTGTAAACCTAACGCTGTGGCTGATGCCTGCACTGGTGTCAAGCAATGTGCCGTCTAAGTCGAAAAGTATGGCCTGAGGCTTATTCAATGACATATCTTGTTGGGGTGATGAAATTAAGCCGGATGGCATTGTGGTGAATGTGGCTTAAATCTCTCGACATGGCATCGTTGAAGCCGCTTCTGTCGGAGTTTGCGAAATCGTATGAGGCAATGTAGTAGTCGTCTCCGGCATTGCCAAAGCCATCAAAACCAGCCAGTAGCACATCCTCCACACCGAGGCGGTGTAGCATGGAAAGAGTGAGGATTAGCGAGTTGTCTATCTTTTCGCAATTGTTGTTCAACAGTGACTCGTAGTTGAGGACCCAATCGGGTTGGTAGGCATCCAGTGCGGTGATATTGGATGTGAGAATCAATGAGGCTTCGATGGATTGTTGGTGCAGCACATCTGCCAGCTTGGAGTATCGTTTGCCATTGCTTATGAACACATAGTCAATGGGGTAGTGCTCGGTGAAGAAGTTGACAGAAAATACCACGGGATTCAGTCGCTCAATCTCGCTCAGTATTGCTGCCTGTCGGGTTCTTACCGATTCTCCTGGCCCGAGAAGCAGTATGGGACGACCCAGTGAAGCGATGTGTCGTAGGTGCTGGTATGCCTCCGTATCGTCAATCTTCTTGCTCTGATAGTCTATATAGGCTTGCGCAATCCATGCTTTATCATAGTGTAGTTTCTTGTCATCCGGTATGGAGGATAGAATCTCGTTGACCGATGTCACAGAAAGCGTCTTTTTGTCAAGCAGGTACTGAACGTAGTTGGGGTGGCATCGCTGCATGGCCGCAATGTAGAAGTCATACTTATAGCCCCAGTAGTGTTTCTGATAGATGGCGTAGAGGTCGGTATCGACCACCTCAAGAAACATGCTGAGGTTGTAATTTTTCTTGTAGTATTCGTTGAGGTGCATGGCAAGCAGCTCGCTTGGGCAGTTGCCTGCACTTTTGCCCATGCCATAGACCGTGGAGTCGGCAATCAGCTCGCGGTCGGTGTCGAAAGAAAGGAATTTGGCCGTGTTGCTGAATCCCAGCTGGAAGTTGTTGTGCCCGTGGTAGCCCATGCGTATTTCGGGGTTCAGGTTGTGGTCTATCAGGTAGAAATAGCGTCCCAGGGTCTTCTTGTCGAGTAGTCCATAGGTATCCACGATGGAAAACGCATAGGGTTTGATTTCGTTAATCAGTTTTACATACTCTATGATTTCCTGATCGGAGTAGGCCGTTATGGAGATGGCTTGGATGAATAGTTTGTATCCTTTGTCCTTGATGGCCTTGCAGTAGGGCAGTGCTTCTGGGATGCGTTCCTTTTTGAAGATGACTCGTATGCCGTCGATGAATGTTGTCTCGCAGGGACCGATGTTGTCGATGTCGCAGGTGCCATAGTCTATCATGGCCACGGGTATGGCGTGCTGTTTCTCCACTCCCTGGAATATCTGGTTGGCAGACTGCGTGTCGGGCATGATGGATCTGTCGGGGTCGAAGGTTCTGCGACTATCCAGGAACCCAATCTCAATGTAGTCCACGCCTGCGGCATCGAGCCGTTTGTAGGTGCCTGTAATCACGCTGTGCCCGAAGTCCCAGTCGTTCACATAGCCACCATCGCGCAGAGTGCAGTCCAGTATTTTTACATCAGAGGCCATACGCTTGTTTCTTATTCTCAATGATTTGTCTCACCTTTTCCAGATCTCGGGGAGTGTCAACCGACAGAGAATCGGATTCCACCCGTTTGTATTTTATATGGATCTTGTTTTCCAAAAAGCGTTGCAGCGTCACGTCCTCAACCGTTTCTAAAAATCCCTTTGGCGTGGTAACGAAGAAGTCTAAGGCTGGCTTGTTGTAGCACTCCACACCGATGACTTTCTTGTATTTGAACAGAATGGTCTTGTATGGGAATGGTACGGCGGCTCGACTTAGCAAGACGCATTCGTCAGCCTCGTTGGTGACAACTTTTATGTTGGCGGGATCTATGACTTCGGCGGGGTCGCTCATATAGCGACACAACCCTCCGACATACATTTGTGTGGTGGGGGGAGCGTCTGGTAGCGCAGCCTGTATGACGGACTCGCTGATTAGCGGCTCATCGCCACAGACCACGATGTAATAGTCTGCTGCGACGTGTTGGCTGACCTCGTGAATGCGGTGTACGTGGGTGGGATGCTCGCCGGTCATCATGGCATTGATGCCAAACTGTCTGCAAACGGACTGTATCTCGTCGCTGTCAGTAGCTACCACAATATCGCTCAACCCCCGTACCTTGCGAACCTGTTGGCAGACCCACCAAATCATCGGTTTGCCGCAGATATCCGCCAGCGGTTTGCCTGGAAAGCGGCTGGACTTATACCTTGCAGGAATTACTGCCACTATTTTCGTTTCCAATTCATTCATGACTTTTGATGGTGGTTTTGTCTTAGGTGGTCTTCGCTATTTGAGTGATTAAATAAACTATTGTTTTAAAATAATCAAATATTGCTTTTGCAAAGATAGTTGTTTTTTCTGATGTAACAGTCTTGATTCTGGTTTAAATTGGCTTATATATATGGTTTATAGTTGTTAGTAATGCTATTGGGATGGATTCTTGTATTGTCTTTGTATGCCTGTTGCTCCGGCTTTACTGATTAATTAAAATTATGAATAATAATGGTCTGCTAAAACATTTGCTGTCTGCCTCCATGTTGTCTCCACACTTTATTGGCCTTACGGAATGGGGGGCTTTTCGTCATGCTGCCTCCTCTTTTCGCTATTTGCAGAACTTGTGTGGTTTTGTCCTTATATTATGCGTTGTTTTTATTGCTGATTAGATTTGTAATGCAATGAAAATTATTAGCCTGTAATTCTACCCATACATTTCCTTTGAATGGCTGCTCACGGGTGAAGGAGAAATGCTGAGGTCTTCCACCTCGCAGACTGCCACGATAGGGGGTTATAATAGCGGAAGCGTGAATGCCATCACACAGACTGCCAGCGATACCGGCTGTCCGCTAAAAAATGCGATGTGAAGTATGGAAGCTTTTTTGCTTTCTGAACAACGAATCAGTAAAGTCTGTTTATGGGACAATCAAACATGAGAATTGGATACTTTCAACTTTTAGTGGACAGCAATAATCCCAAATTGGTCATTAGCGGTTAATGCCTCGTGTATTTCTAATGACCGTCATTAGAATCGTGTTTGTGAAACTTTATTTGTATATATTGCCGTCCGATAAAAATCAAAATGGCATTAAATGCCCATCCACAATACCGATAAACGGGTGTTGCGGATTTTCTTTTTGAAAAGCAAGTCCATAATTTTTTGCCTCTCATTAGATTATATAGGCTGTCCGACAAAAATGAACGGATAACGGAATGATTGGTGACTCATGAGATGGTTGTAAAGCGTTTGAATAACAGGATTGAGGAGGAAACTGCCCAATATATAGCCTCT
>JAFVBF010000016.1 GCA_017480145.1 Bacteroidales bacterium | reverse complement strand
TTGTCGTAATAGCCGAAGAAATACTCCCTGCCATCATCGGGCGACACCCTAACAATATTGCCCTCCGATTTAATCTTCGGACTCACGGCATACATCATTCTCTGATAGAATCGCTTCACCACTCTTTTGATGGCGGGATGTCTGGCCAGCTGATAATTTATCTTTTGTTCAAGGCTCATAGTGATTCTAATTGGCGGCAATCGTGCTCATCCGCAAGGGGCGGATAAGACATCCCCAGTATGACCATTGGTAGGAATAAGGAAATCGGACGAATTTTATTAAAGACTTGGTCTCTCGGACTTGAATAGTAGTGTATTTTTATACCCATACTTTAAATTATCCGAATAAATTAAAACAGAATGCCTATAATACTATGATTTTCAAGTAAAAATCAAGAAGTGTTTTTCTTTTCATTGCATGGTAAACAAGAAAGGTAAGACAGCAGAGACAATTACCTTCTATAACAGGGATTAAATCTGCTTAAGACGAGGAATCCGCACGATTGAGCAGACGATCTACATTACAGAAAGAAAAAAAACATGACAACCCCAGGGAGAGATGACTGTGATTACTGGGAATCACAGTCATGCTGACGAATTAGTCCTCGGCACACAGACGGAGTTGAGACAAACATAATTTGGTTATATCTTTAATCGGATATTTTTCAGTATTCCAAATGCGATTTTATATTCTCTCGTTCTTATATAGGAGGAGAATGCTAATAGAATCATTTTCATAGTGGTATACAACCATAGAGACAGCCTATTCGGATATTGATATTCATACCAGTTTTTGGCCATTTTACCGATAAGGAGATTCTTGGATGCGGGCCCAATTGTGCCTCTGCGAGAAATCTCATATACAAAATAGGATTTGTTAGAGTAAACCAACGGGGAGGCACATGACAAACGTAGGAATAAATCAAGATCTTCTCCATACTTGACATGAGGAGGGAATCCACCTTGAGTGAAAAACAGACTCTTTTTGACGCATATTGTTCCGATACATATAATGTTTTTCCTGTGGAATAGACTGGCTCGGCAGAAATCCCTAATAACGACGGTTTGCCTATACCCATGTCTCACTTTTATCACATGCGATTCATACCTTATGTCAAGTGCCGTCCCATAAAAATGGTATGCGGGATATTGCGCAATCAGGTTGTACATGTTTTGCAAAAAGTCAGGCATCCAAATGTCGTCAGCATCCAGAAAACAAAGATACTCGTACCGGGCCTTTTCCGCACCATAATTCCGCGCAATAGAGACTCCCTCATTCTCTTTATGAAACACCCGGATGCGCTCATCGTCAATGCACTCTACAACAGAGAGACTACCATCTGTTGAACCATCATCAACTATGATTATTTCAAATTGAGAATATGTCTGTTTTAAAACACTTATAATAGTGTCTTTGACAAATGATTCCTTATTGTATAGAGGTATAATTATTGAAAACATATTTAACCACCGTTATTTTAGTGGAATCCACTCCAGATCTCTTGAAATGGAAAAGGCCGCACATTTAAAAAGAGTTTTCATACGGTCTTTCTACCTTATACGCCATGCAACAATTCAATCAACATGCAATTAATCACCTTCATTATATCAATCCATAACTCGGATCAAAAACTCATCGCATTGAGGGATGTACATCAATTCACCTAATGATACCTGTATTGGTCAATCCTCGCTTTTATAGATTTTCTCAAAACGACTCTTTTCTGGCAAAACTGATTGCAGGGCATCGTTGATTAGTGTCTTACAGCGTTCAAAATCACGTATGTCTTCACAGTCATTTAACACAAAAATGTTATACTTCTGCTGACGTATCATTTTTGAAATAGTATTTGCATTCTCATCTGTAACCTGTGTGACCGACCCTCTCGAAGTACCCGTCACCATGTTTCTCGGATAGAACCGTCCCGTCACCATCTGCCAATAGCGGAACAGCGACTGATTGACATCCGTAATGTCACGGAAGCGGTGCCGCGTGGTCTCCATCAATACATCATACTCGACACTCCAAAGGTCTTCAAACACTGATTTAAGATATGCCTGCGGTAAATGCGTGCTGAAAAAATAAGTGTAATAGTGCCATGGGATCAGGGCGAGTGTACGATAAAGGAAGCGCCCGTATCTGAGGCAGAAATAGTCGCGTTTATGGGTCCTCATCTGCTCCCATTTGGAAAAATGCTTATTGATGATGGCCACGTTATTCTGCAACACGTGCTCGCGCGGCGTGACTGGCTGGATAGCATCGAGGGCCAGCATGTCGCAGGGCAGTCCGTCATGGAAAAACCTGTCTTCAGACACCGGTGCCGTGACGAAAAAGTCATCGTTGAAATATATAAACCTATCGGCCAGTCCTGGGATACGATGGATGTTCAACTCTATGGGGCGGACGCTGAACGTAGGCAGACAGTCGCTGGGGATAAATTCCTCATGGCATACAAAATGCAGTTTTTCTGCCTCCATATTGAGCCATGCTGGTCGTTGTCCATTAGTGACGAGGTGAACCGTTCTCACCCATGGCATAAATTTCTCTATTCCCCTGAATAGGTATTGCAGGTTATCCCAATCTCGGTAGCGCACAGCAGAATTGCTGTCACGTCCGGCCTCGTTGGCATGATTGCTGTATGACATCAGCCACTCAGAATCACTGCCGTCAACCCATGGTATTACGACATCTATCGGATTTTTGGAATACATAAATCCCCCCAACTGAATATTCTATACAAGTAATGTTTATATTAATATTTTCCCATGACGGATTTCCCGTCATGTTTGGTCACTATAGTTTACCCTAAATTTCCATTCTATACCGTAGGCTTATATTCCGAAACTTCTCTCCAGTACAGTATGTATCAGGGCCATGGAATGATTCAGGAAAGCGACAGCAAGCAGTATATACAAGCCGCGCTTAATCGGAATACCTTCATACAACATATAGGCAATCATGATGCTGATTGGAATCTGGGATGTGAAAAGTATTCTGTAGAAAAAAACATTATTTAATCCATAAGCCAAATACGAACACAGAGAAATAATAATGATGCCGAATGTAATTCTATACAGTTTCTTTATTGGTACTGCTATTGATTGGCTATATTTTTTTGACAGCATTGGAACAGAGACAATAATAAATCCAATGTAGAAACTAAAATAGCCCAAATACGCCCTAATGAATCCTTTCCAGTTTTTACTATTGTAGTATCTTCCTTCGCTTATCTCGCTTTCGTAATGAATTAGTTTGTAGGTGTATTGTTCGTTATCTAACAATGTGACTATATCACCTATGCTGTTGATGGCTAAAAACAACAAGACAAAAATCAATATGAAATATTGAAAGTAATTCTTCTTTGTAATGTCAATAAACATTAGAGGCGATATGGACAAGGGGATTAGCATCGATCTGTGAAACGCCAAAGAGAAAACCATAACAGCAATGCCCGCAATCTTCCACCAACGTTTTCTTGATGTTACGAGAATACATACTCCCAAAAAGAAAACCGACATGGCCAAAGATGCTCGTGCATAGCAGAAATAATTGTAATAGAGAAGGAACAACATTAATAATGCCAAATACACGGATGTTCCGAACCGTCGAGCACATACGGAAAAGATGATAATGGCTGCCCCCCATACAATCAATCGGAACAGTTCGTAGTTTCCATTACACCAATAAGCTAATCTCTGATACAATATTTCTGTAGAGGATCCAACATTGGACACCCACTTCGATGCAGTTTCTACGATGAACTTATAATTGAGGTAATCAGTATCTACGCAATAAAATATGGCAAATACAATAAAAAAGCACAGAAAGGAAATGACCTTTCTGTTATTTTCTTTCCAATTAGCATTATATTTAACTATATATATTGTCCCGTATGCAAATAAGTACCATACAGACAATAAGTATGATATTGATAGCCATGCAGGAATGTATTCCCATGAGATATCATTCAACATAAGCCTAATGTTTTATCAACATATAGAAAAATATATGCGATTATAAATCAAATACATTCAAAAAAAGTAAAAGAGCTGGAAGCAAAACATCTCCTTCGGCATTCTAAGGAACCCTTTTGTGCTATGGAGTATTATGGCTAATAACGAATGATGCCGCAAATGCAACAAGGATGGAATGCATCCATTAATTTGATGGCTGCTTAATGAGGTCGCCAAATCGATAGTCCCATTCCTCGGGAGCAAAGCCGTCCATACCGCTGTTTGCTAAAAAGGTTATAATCGAACCGTTTTCTTACCGACTTGATTAACACCAAAAGTCTGGTTAGTGTTCATATCATCAATCAGACTCATCTCTTCTGCTGTTAGTTCAAAATCGAATACATCAGTATTTTCTATGATCCGATTCGGATTTGATGAACGTACAATCGCTATCATTCCTTGCTGCACTATCCACCGAAGGATTACCTGGCCGACACTTTTCCCATGAGAAGATGCTATATGTCGCAACGACTCGTTGGACAAGAAATCCTTAACCAAATGTCCTCTGCCAAATGGAGAATATGCTTCCACAGCAATCCCATTTGCCCTGCAAAAGGAAATCAGTTCTTTCTGTGTATTGACAGGACTGATTTCCGTCTGGTTTATCATAGGCCATTCTCCCGTAATATCGTGTAATTGTTTCAGCTCCGATATATCAAAGTTTGACACGCCATAAGCCTTCAGCCTGCCATCCACATAACGAGACCTTATCGCATTATAGACTTTCACGCAGCCATGATAAGGCGCATGAAGCAGCATTATATCGATTTTGTGCAAACGGCTGTAAGAACTCTCAATTGCGTCATCTACGATTCTATCCGATATCAAAAATGATAACTGGGGATTCCTTGCCAAACGTCTGATGGGCTTTGGAAACAGCATCCTTCTCAATGTTAGGCCATCAATTTTTGTACTAACCAAAGTCGTATCATCGGTTTGTGACAGGTGGGCTCCAATTGTCGCTTCATTTCCATAACCAATGGCTGTGTCTATTAGACTATAGCCGGCAGAGAGTCCATGGCTTAGAATCGTTATCAAATCCTCTCCTTTCAGAGGATATGTACCAAGGCCAACCTGAGGCAAACGAAGTCCGTTTGAAAGCGTGATATAATTCATTTCTTTGTCTTTTGAGGAAGATCGAGCATTCTGCCCAGCACTATGTCAAACTCTTCTGGCTCATACCGAAGAAAACCAGCGCCGCTATGCAAGGTCAATTCGCCCCAGTAAATCCTTCCCTGAATAAAATACTGATCAACACTTACAAACGGGATTCCCTTGCCAAGTACACGCGCAATTTCCTTCATCTTCTCGAACACCTCCCTACTGACAATTTTATTCAGTTGCAGGTTTGTTGTCTTGTGATGCACGGCCGACACATTCATCCTCCGCATTTCCATATCATAAAAATCCCATTTCGAGGTGCCATTCTTCCTTTCGGAGCAAAACAGAAGCACGCGCGGCTCGCCATTAAACGTAAAGAATTTGAAATCGTAAATATCATCGGCATCAGGACGCGGGTCCAAGTATTGCTCAGCAATGATGCGACGTGGGACGTTTTTGTATTGATATTCACGTTTTGAGAGGTAATAATCCCTCGCCAATGATTCAGAGAGTTTCTGTTTGGCAAGGTCTTTGTTGAGGGTTTCCTTGCCATGACAGACCACGACGCCACCGCTATCATGCGTGGTCTTCAACACAAATCTATCGGGCAACGAATCCCAATCAATATCTTCTACACAATCCCACACCCCTGTTGTCGGTATGATATACTCCTCCCCGATTTTTTGGGCCACATAAAATTTAGAGGCATGTTTGTCCACCATTGTTGTGTATTCGGGTCTGCGGTCGTAAAGCTTCAGCCACTGTAGTTTCTCGCTAAAGGTCTGCGGGTTCTTCAGGCTGAGCCCATGCCCCATCTTAAACCTGTACATGGCCCTTAGGTAAAGGCTGTCCGGAATCCATTGGAAATATCTCATCAAGATAGATAGACCCACATACTGTGGATGACGGATATAAAATGACATTTTTCTCCTCATCAGATTTTATTATTTGTTTTCCAAATGCCAAGCCAATTGTACAAGGGTTCAAAGGGAACTTGATTTACCTGTATTTTTTCGTTTTGCTATCTACAAATGATGTGATTTTAACATACACATCATCGTGGTATGTCTTGCCTATAAGGCTGGGAAAACCAAGAAAAATGATGACCGTAACAACTAAAAATAAACAAGACAATGCAATATCTCCACCCCAGGTCTTGGGTAAATGGGCCATGGCAATAGAGCAAACGGGGATGAGTACTAATCCATAACGCCATGAAGAAAAAATGATTTCAAAAGTACTCTTTAATCCCACGCCTATTTTATTTCCAACATAAAGGATCTTAATTATTTTCGTGATGGAATTGGTAATAACTATTGACAATGCGACACCAACCAATCCACATTTGAAAGCCATAAGGATGCCAATAATTTTAAGCACAAATTCAAATATACGGAAAAAAAACTGCTGCTTTGTCATAGCCAAACTGCGCAAGTAACAGTCGGCCAGTCGACCGTCTATATTAAACAACAGCGAGCATGAGATAGTCATCATTACATCTTTTAACTCCATCCATTGTTCTCCGAAAAAAATCCTTATAATTATGCCACTATTGAACACGAATGCGCTTGTCAGAAGCAAGGCAAAGGCATTCATAAGAAACATAGAGCGGCAAAAAGCTGATTTCAGTTTTGATAGGTTGTCTTGAATGCCGCTCAACACTGGAAATAATGCCGTGTCAAATATACCATTCAGTTTGGTTGAAATCTGTTCAACGAAGTCTTTCGGGCGATTGTATGCGCCCAATGCGCTGACAGACAGTAGGCGTGGCATTAGCAGTCTGTCAATCTGGTGCGCCAAATTGCGAAAAATAGAACTGGCCATTAGCCATCCGCTAAATGCAAAGATTCTCCTAAAGGTAGCCTTGTCAAGTGCAAAACTGAAATGTGTTTTGCAAAAATAGAATGAGAGCAAGTACGTGATAATAGAACCAAGAACCGCCTTGGTGATGATGGCGTAATAGCCAAAGCCCTTGTATGCCAACCAGACGGCAACGCATGTGGTGATAATTAGCGAGAATAGATTAATCCCTCCCATACGCAAGAACTGCAACTTGCGGTGCATCAGACTATTATTGACCGACGTAAGACAATGGAGGAGCAGTGTTCCAGACATTAGCATTAGCGGGATTCTCATACTCGCATCTGCAAGCATGAGGGATAGAGGGCCCGAACAAACCAGCAATAACAATGATAATGAGAATCCGAAAAGCAAACTGATGGTAAAGGCATTATCAACATACCTTTTGGTTAATTCCTTCTGTTGAACTATGGCTGAACCGATACCCATATCCGAAAAACTGGCAAACACAGTCGTAATAGCCGTAATGACAGCGTAATAGCCAAAGTCTTCCTGTGTCAGTAGTCGTGACATGATGGAGAATGATAGAATTTCCACCAGACCAAGCACTATCGTCACAAGTGCCTGCGACGATATGCCTTTTATGACATTCTGAGAATTTGATGGATGTTGAGCCATTTACAGTTACTTCCAATAATACTTATGATTATGGTAAGGATGACGTTTCTCTTCGGGGGGAGGGGTCATATAGTCTCCATATATCTGGGTGAGATATTTGTCATACATGGCTGTTGCCAAATATGTGTGGCCTTCAAATTCTACATCAATTAGTTCTGAAAACATATCATAATCGAAAACTTCATACCACTCCAAAGGACCACCCATATGAAAAAATCTACCAGCACCATCATAGGGATATTGCAACGTATGATCACGGAATCTGACATTGACAGCCTTATGAGCCGGGAAGGTTTTGAAAGGAAGGATTTTTGCAATTCTATGACGCTGTGAATTTCGTTGAATTCGCTCTTTCAAGATTGTTTTTCCTACAAAGAAAAAATCGTCAACGAGTTCATCATCTGTAGGACATCCAACAACGGGATACAAGTCAATGTTAATCCCGTAATCTTTCACAAAAAGGCCCTTTCGATTATATGTGCGGATATCGGTAACTCTGGAAAATGGCAATTCATAGCCTTTCTCCGTGTCTACATCAAGGTATTTTATCCGGTCGGATTGGAATGTTTCCTTAAATCGAACCATGTCTGGATAAGGCATGTTTATGTCCATATCATCATCCCATGGGATGAATCCTTTATGACGAATTGCGCCAAGCAGAGAACCATAGGAAAGAGAGTACCTGATTCCGTTTAGGCGACAAAAGGCATCTACTTCGTCTACAATTCCAAGAATGACTTGCTGCCATTCATCTCTGCTGATAGGTTGTTTTTTCTTCATCTCTTAGTTGGATTAACTCTTCCTGTCACTATATGTCATGCTCTCTGTTGAAAATATCGCAAATGGCATCAGCGAGAACGGAGAGACTGTCAACATATCCTGGGGTATTGAGATAAAAGACATTTCTGATATCGGTGCAACCGGCAACTATAACATCACACCCTTCGGACGCCAATCTTCTGCACACCTCGTCAAACAGTCTCTGTGGATTTTTATCAGAAGAGGTATCAAAGCGAATCTTGCTTTTTGCATTGCAAATGCCTTGGGTAACCATATTCTGTGTCTCCGCATCGGGGTATACTATCTCCATTGACGGTACCTCCTTATGTATATATTCATCATACAAACGATACCTGCTTAGCCCATCGGAACACATGATTCCTACTTTGGTTCCTCCTGTGGACGCGACCCGTTGTGCAACCAACTGTAGCATATTAATGAATGGCAGGCCTATTTGTTGTTCTAAGTCATCAATGGCATAGTGGGCAGTATTACAGCACATGCAGAGACGGGTGCAACCACAAGCCTTCAGCCCCCGTCCGATGGATACATATCCTGGGATAAAACTTTCTCCTCGACCTTCAAGAAACAAACTGCGCGAAGGGACTTGGGTGGCTTGCCATACAATCATCTCTGGATGGTGAGCATCCCTGAAAGCCCCGGCTTTTGTGCATCTTTCCTCTACCAACTGCATCAGTTTGTTGGTTGCAGCCACACCATTGCCACCGATGACGCCTATCATACCTCCCATGATTTTACGATGTTGGACACTCGTTCCAAATCATACTGGGTATCAATATCATATGCTCTTATCTTCATGCCCTTCATTGGCAGATTTGGCTCGAACATATTGTACACATTCTGATTGGATGGTTTTAGTCTTGATTTGGATATACATGCTGGCCCCGTCCATTCATAGTCGCCCGACTCTCTTGAAAAAGCAAGGACATTTCCGTCCTTATCCGTCTGGACAAAGACAGCTTCATCACTGGTAATGTCTGAATAACAAATAAATTCCCCTTCGGTATTCAAGATTGAGTCCACATCGTCCGGGTGAACAATAAGGTCTCCATCCCATTCAAGGACATAGTCTCCGGCATATTGGGCTCCCACGTAAAAACTGGCACCAGTCTTTGTCTCGAAATACTCATGATTGAATACAAAAACAACATCATTTCGATACTTCAGGACTTCATTAATTATATCATTGGCTCTGAATCCTAATACAATTCGGATATTCTCAACCGTTCGAAAATAATCCAATTGTCGAGAAATCAACGTACGTCCATTGATGTCAAGAAGGGATTTTGGTGTTCCAGACCCAAGCCGAGACCCTATACCGGCACAACTTATAACAACTGATTTAATAATTGACATAGTGCATCTTCGCTAAAGACCATATAATCACAAACTGAATAAAGGCTTGGTGCTGGGGGGCGAGTAAGCCCTACTGCAATGGAAATATCTGCCTGCCGCATGGCTTCGGCGTCGTTGTCGCCATCACCTATAAATACAACCGTTTCCCCTTTTGATTTATATTCCAGCACAACCCTTTCCTTGTGAAGGATTGAATTGATTTTCACAACCGTATCCTCCTCCACCTCAGCAGTAGAGCAATATAGTTCGCATCCTATTTTTTTTACCAGCCCGTCACACCAACAGGAAAAATTGCCTGTCGCTATGGCGCACTGGTCTTTATTGTCTTGAATGAATGAGACTATCCTCTTGTGAAGATTCACATCTTGCAGCCTTCGGTAAATAGAAGAAACAGGAATATTCCTCAAGATATAGACTCGGCGAATAAAACTCTCTATAAAAGGGACTTGTCCTTGGACTGTTTGTTCTGTCAATTCCCTGATTTGACTCTCGCAATTCCCTATACGTGCAATTATCGGCAGCGTCTCTTCTGCCGTTATCGTACCGTCAAGGTCAAATAAAAATTTCATTTAGTGTTTTTTTTACGTTCAATCCATACTCCGACTTTAATCTGCTGGTCTGCGGCGGCATCTTCCTCAATGCCACTGATACGGCAATTAAAGAACGCCTGGTCATCATCCCATCCGAGTTCTAAAATATCTGCCAGATCTTCTTCGCGAGGGCTTGACGAAACGTAACCGAGCAGATAACTGCCAGATTCCACAGATGGCAGGACATGCTTCTGGATGGCCCAATCGCCATCTTCACTAATGGATACAGATTGATTTTGAATTTCTTTTGTAACTTCGAAAAGGACTGCCACTGCGTGTGGACGTTCCGTATTGGTCTCATCTCGCTCCAAACGGACTGGAGCCCCAACGAAAAGATAACGCCAGACTAAATCAGCATCGTAATACTGCCTATCGGCAACATAAAACTCGTGGTAGAATTTTCTGGCATGACGACGTTGTTCGGCATAAGACGCATAAGATGTCCGTGATACATCAGTCTGTTTGCAGTTTCCTGATTCATTGCCGCTCATAATGATTTATATTTTATTGATTGTCTATAATTTGCTTAAGTTCTTTGTATCGGGGAGCATCTTTGTCGGTACAGACAAAAGATACTTGCAGGCTAATGCCTCGCTTGTTGCCTTCAAAACCCCTTAATGCCGTTACTTTTTGGCAAATGGACATCAAGGCGGGAAGAAACAATACCTCGCGATTCAGCAATGGGTATAGCCCGATATTGGCAAAGTCATCAAAAATAAGATGCAGGCAATGCATGTCTGATTTTTGCCGCCATCGAAGGAGATACAGTTTTAGTTTTGCGATAAGTTCGTCAGGAGCGATACAGCCTATATTGAGTGGCCAATAATGGATTTCTGACAACATGCCATCAGACAGGCTGTATTGGCAAAGCCTTTTGCGAAGCCATTGCTCCGATTTGCCAAACAGGAGTACCACTACCGTTGTGTCATTCTGCTGTAACTGTCGGAAGACGCTATT
This sequence comes from Bacteroidales bacterium, assembly GCA_017480145.1. Taxonomy (GTDB): domain Bacteria; phylum Bacteroidota; class Bacteroidia; order Bacteroidales; family P3; genus Colimorpha. Next base: position 3,652 of record JAFVBF010000016.1, on the reverse strand, counting down.
ATAGAGTCCTGCACAATCGTCGGCTTCGACCAGATGAAAATATGTCTTTTCATTCTCAGGGTCATAAATGTCCGTACGCTTTTTTTTGTCTGACAGGATGCTCGCGATAACGTCTGCGGGGGAGGACTCGTCTCGTTTGATTTCGGAGAGATAACGGAATCGTTCCAAAAGGTTTTGTGCAAAACGCATGTCCTTTTGTTCAAGCCTCAACGTGGCATTAGAGGTTTCAAAACGCTGTTTGACAACGGAGTGAAGATTCTGGAACACTTCGACAATAAGGTCGTGGCGGGAACGATAGCGATGCCACCCATGCACATAGTCCTGCAGGTCGCTCTTGGCAATGCTCAGCTCGTAGGCTATACGATGAACGGATGCATCGTGTATTTGTCGCAAATTGATCAGTATGTCGGCGTTTAGGTGCAGGTCTTGTCCTCGCTCGTCAAGCACCAAAATGGAGATGGCGGATGTGGCTCGGAGATTGCGAATCAAATCATCAAATGGCAAGAGAGAGAGTTCGTCTGTCTTGAACGATGTAAAACCCTCGATAACCATGGAACTCCAATAAAACGAATCGCCAAGTTTTTCCTCTTCCCCGTTGTCAGTCGGTATTTTCCGCACTTGGTCGAAAATTTCTTTCTGTACCTGTTTGAATCGAAGGTGTGCGTTTGTATAGTAGGAGCCCGATGAAAGAATCTCTTTGTCAATATCTTTACCAAAGATTTTTTCGGCCAGTGGTTGGAAGCAAGAGTGGTCGAGACGTGCCAAGAGGTTGCTTGAGTCACTTTTGTTGCCTTCCGTCCAGTATAGAGACTGCGAACGAGCATTATAATTGATGACCTCGTGGCGGATGAGACGACAGACTTGGCACTGGTTCATCTTTGCCTGATGGCAAAAACGTGTCGAAGTGTCAAATTCAGGCAAATCGATGCCCGACAATCCCTCTCGCAGGGCAGGGAAAAGCCGGCATAAGTCGCAGCCATACTCGTCTTCGTCGTGGGGGACAGGCAGTTTGATTCGCTCGATGGCATGGGACACTTGCAGCCCGATGTATTTCTTTTGCAATTCCTGCTCTCTATGGTTGAGCGTGAAGAACCGACGTCGAAGGCCGTTCTTGTAGTGCTTGTCAATGTAATGGCTGACCCCGAACATAATCTGCATGGCAAGGTCGACCTTGCTGGCGCCTCGCTCGCCATAGATGGCGATGCAGACCCCGCTGGGTTTTTCGGTGGTGCTGGGCATCCGCAAACCGCCGTAAAACAACTCGTCAAGACCAGGCACTCCGGTCCTAATCTTAGACAGGAGTAGTTTATTTTCCTGATTTGTCTCTATGACGGTCATAGTGGGTATATACGCTATTGAGCATCTTGTCGTATAATGCGGGATACCCGTCCTCTTCCACAATCATGTGCAAGTGCTGGGTCTGAAAATAGCGGCATTTCATCTGCTTGTCTATCTGGTCTGCGGTATTGTTTTTCCCCGCTATTGCCATCAGGCCGTACACCTTCTCGCTACTGCGGTCAAGGTTGGCATGGCGCAGCACCCTAAGCGTGGTCAGGTCGTTGAGGGACAGCCCGAGAAGTACGCAGGTGTGGTGTGTCAGAAAATGTATCTGGGTGGAGTTCTGCCAAGAAAACACATCCTTGCTCATCTCATAAAATTCCTCTTGCGACAGAACTATATGGCTGCCTTCTTTCTTGGGCTGAAATCCTGAAGGCGACGGGATATACCCATGCACATGGTATATCAGGAATGCGTTGTCCACATATTTCTCCTCCCGCCAGCCGTCATACACTTCGATGGCCTTTATGTCTCGGTATTTTCGAGGCTGATCAGACTGGCGTTCCTGCAGTATGCTTATGGTGTCTGAAATGAAATTATTGTAGTTCTGCGACACAACGGCACGTATGCCGCGACTGAGCAGGATGGTCTCTCCAAGTACAAACTGAGAATAAAACGGAACCTCGGTGATGGGTATCTCGCCTTTGCGGTAGCGGTCGTAATAGACATACGAAGCCTCCAATACACGCCGGTTGCAGCGGGAGTAGAGCCAGCTCTGTATAATGGGGATATAACTGCTGCCTAACTTTTGCTTTAATACGGCAGCTTGAAGATCGCTGGCATATTCTGTTAGTATCCTGCGTTCCTCGATGTTGACGCAGGCATGGCATATGAGTTCTTCCAACAGCTGCTTCCATGTCATTTGATGGGCCTTGACATCCCGACCTTGCGGGAATCCCTCGGGATAAACGTTCGTCATGTCTATACCCGTGCCGACAAAGAATGCCATGGCTTTCTCATCTTCTAATTCATGGATGAAGTCATCCATGGAATAGAGTGAGAGTGCGTATGTCTCATGACCAACTGCCATATTGCTGGGATGTTGCGGGGGGATGTGCAAGATGGATTGTGCGGCGTCAGGGTTCAAATCCCAGGGCAGATTGCAGACTCTGTTTCTTCGATTGGTCCTGGATATGAGGCATCAGGATTTGGGCTTGCCGTTCCGCTGGTTGGGAGAGCGAAGCATCGCGCAGGCCGATGCGTGAGGCCAGTAGGACGGGAATGAGTATCTGGGTCTGCTGGTCGGGGGATAGGGTTGCGCGGTGCTGATTTAAGTAGCGCATCAGTTGTTGTGCCGAGTGCGTGGCAATACGGCTGTTCTCGATGTAGTCCTGAATAGAGAAATCGCTGGAGAGGCTCTCCTGATGCAGGATTTGCTGGCACCAGCAACGGAGTCCCTCTGCCTTGTTAAGGATGTTTTCGGTTGTCATAACGGGGTTTAACGATTCGTCACAAAGACACGGCGCCAATCGGGCGGATTGGGCTTCTTAGTCCTGCCTCTTGGACGCTGCGGCTATCCTACGCGGTAAGGCAAGGCGTATGGCTGGAGAAGAAATTGACTGTCAGGCCTCGGCTGGATTCGCTTTGTCGAGAACGAGGAGCGCACTGGCAGGGACATAGGTGGCTACGGCAAGTAGGTTGGCCACCTGCACCACAACCTGCCGGTTCTTTCGTATGCGCTTGATGACGCCCTCTACCCCTGCCAATGGCCCTTCGACAATGCGGACGGGGGTCCCGGGGCGTTGCAGGTATTCGCCACAGTCAAGGAATAGCACCCCATCGTCTTTGATGGATGCTACGCGGACAAAGTCGTCCATCTCCTTGTCTGGCACGGTGATAATCTCGCTTGGACGGGTTTCGGTAGCCGGACGCACCATATAGCGCAGTGGCAGCAGGTCGGCATATTGATTTTTCAACTTGGTCAGGTCCTGCTGAGAGGCACGCACAAAGAGCAGGTTGTGAATGGCCGGAACCAGCACCCGACGAGTGCCAGAAGGGGTGTCGGTGATGGCGTAAGTCATGGGGAGGAAGTTCTCCACGGCAATGCTGTCAAGACATCGCTTCGCCTTCATCTCTTGCTGGTAGGTGACGCGCATGGGATACCAAAAAACACTATTGTCATCCATGTCTTTGACGGCTACAACAGGGGGACACCACTATTTGCGTGGCGTGAAATAAAAATGATTATTGCTGCATTAGAACATTTCATCTCCTGCACTGACTTCCAGCAACATGGACAAACGTCTTATTGAATGCGACTTGCTAATCTGTCCCAAAAAACATACATCTCTTGCTCAGAGATGCACCGTTTTTG
>JAFVBF010000015.1 GCA_017480145.1 Bacteroidales bacterium | reverse complement strand
TGCATAGAGTTCTGCCAAAAGCTGAGCCAGAAGACGGGGCGCGCCTTCACCCTGCCCACCGAGGCGCAGTGGGAGTACGCCGCCCGCGGCGGGCACAAACGCCCCGGCCAGACCAAGTACGCTGGCAGCAACACCCTGTCAGCCGTGGCCTGGTACGAGGAGGACTTCGATTCCGGTTCCACCCATCCAGTCAAGGGCAAGCAGCCCAACGCACTCGGCCTTTACGACATGAGCGGCAACGTGTGGGAGTGGTGCCTGGACTGGTACGGCGGCTACTCGTCCGCTTCCCAGACCAACCCGTCAGGTCCTGCTTCGGAGCGGATCCGCGTGGTGCGCAGCAGCAGTTGGATCAACGGTGCGTGGTGCTGTCGGGTGTCCTATCGCAGCAACTTTGTCCCCTCCTACCGCGCCGACGACGGCGGCCTCCGCCTGGTCCTGCTCCCATAGTTTGCCGCTTCTGCCTTCGTTCCCATAGGGGCAAACAGACCTTCATCCCGCATCTGCCATGGAGGGCGGAACAAAACAAACGGGATTCCTTTCCGTCTCAAAGGCCGATGTTAGTAGTGTGTGGCTGATGCCGCCGCGAAAGCCTTGGCCTTTACCGTTCATAATCAAGAATAATCCCTCCGAATACACAATTGAGACTGTAAAGTCATCACCATCCAGCAGAGGATTTTTCCTTACTCAATGATACCGTGGACACCGTAAAAGGCACAGTCATCACCCTCCGGATTTAAAATCCTTAAAGGCGACTTTAACTGTGGGCACCGTAAAAACCGCAGTCATTACCATCTGAACATCGGGTAAGGCATATTGCCCTGCGACTGTGGACACCGTAAAAGGCACAGTCATTACCATCCGGATTAAAATCCTTAAAGGCGACTTTAACTGTAGGCACCGTAAAAACCGCAGTCATTACCATCACAGAAACACAGAACCAAACGCTTCCACACCCCACACAAAAAGACCACACCAATCAATAGGGGCAATATCCCGCACTGAAAAACAAAAAAACGATGGGGAATGACCTAAATGGCTCATCCCCCATCGTTTGTACTATAAATAAACAACAGCATCCACTTAATAATCTTTGGAGCCTGTGATGCAATCTTCCTCTTGCATACGCTATGAAGTCAGCAGCAACATCCTATGCAGCATGGGGTACACCGCACGGGGAACGGCATCGTTTGCACTATAAATAAGCAAAAAATTCATACTGAAAATCATAGCAGTCGTTACGCTACAAAATATTCCCCAGCTGCTCCTTGATTTTCTCCAACTCGTCTTTCATCTCCACCACCAGACGCTGAATTTCCACATGGTTGGCCTTGGAACCTGTAGTATTTATCTCTCGTCCCATTTCCTGTGCGATAAAGCCCAACTTCTTGCCGCAAATAGGTTCTTCCATCATAGTCTTGCGAAAGAAATCAATATGTTTTCTCAGGCGAACCTTCTCCTCCGTGATGTCCAGTTTTTCCAGATAATATATCAGCTCCTGCTCAAATCGTTCCTTATTCATCTCATTGATAGCGAACTCCGCAAAATAGCGGCAGATACGTTCTTTGGCCGTTTCTATTCGCTGTGCCTCATACTGCGGAACTCTAAGCATCCTTTCTTCAATTGCGTCCACATGCTTTTCAATATCGTGCTGGAGGACAGCCCCCTCATCAGCTCTGAAACGCTCTACTTCTGCCAAAGCCTGTTCAACGCCTCGTAGCAACAAGGTCCCTTCAGCATCATCTAATTGTGTATTAGAAGCATTCGCCCATACATCCGACTGAGATAGCACCATTTCCACAATCTGCTTTTTATCTATAGGATGCGAGGCCGCCGATGCCCACGACTCAATCTTTTTAATACGGTCATCAGCCAGAGTCGTATTTAAAGAGGCCGCTGTTGAATCGATTGCCTCCATCGTGACAAGCACATCAATCTTGCCACGCTCCAAGCGTCCAAGCATCGAGCGTATCTCTATCTCTTTCTCCCTGAAATAAGATGGCAGTTTTACGTTCAGATCCAATTGTTTACTATTGAGAGTTTTTATCTCAATCGAGACTGTTTGCTTGCCAATGGATATTTGCCTCTTGGCATAACCGGTCATTGATTTCATATCGTACTACGTTTGTTATTTTACAATCATTGCCCACAAATCATTTGGCATTGTCTATCCTCGCCTGAAATGAACTCGTTGCAAAATGGGCATTACAACCATTAACATCATAAATAAAATAAGCCTCACTGACTTCTGGATGGCTGGAGAGCCATTGCTCCGCACGCTCATGCCCCATTACCATGAAAGCTGTGGCCAAGGCATCTGCACGCCAAGCCATACTATCGACAACGGAGGCACTAAGAGTTGTGTGAGCCACCGGCCTACCCGTAGAAGGGTCAATCGTGTGAGAATACCTGACACCCTCTTTTTCATAGTATTTTCGATAACTCCCCGATGTAACAATCGAGAGATTGCTAAGTCCAACAGCAACCTCAACAGCCCTACCCTCATACTTGTCAGAAGAAGGGCGTTCGACCCCCACTATCCAACTATCGCCATTCGGCTTGTGACCTACCGTGCGCACCTCGCCCCCAACATCCACCAAAAAAGAGGAAAGACCAATCGAGGAAAGATAATCACAAAGCAGGTCAACGGAATAGCCCTGTGCAATAGCATTGAAGTCTAATTTAGCCTCTGGAAACTGTTTCTTCAACATTATCGTGCCATTGGCCAATGTGTCAAGCCATACACGACTGTGGCACAGCTCCAATAGACTGTCTCGCTGCTGGTCATTTAACTCCATGCGTTGGCTACGAGCAAAACCATAAGCACTCACCAGTGGCGCAATCCGACAGTTGAAACACCCGTCCGTCTCATATTCTATCTGCATGGATTTCTGAAAAATATCAGCAAAAAGTGGTGACACGGGAATCGATGAAACCAGGCCATTGACATGACAGATTTCCGAATTGTCCACCCAAAGCGATGCGGTCAAGTCAAATTCATCAAGAAGCGAGTCTATCTGTGGCCTCAAATCACGCTGTAGGCTATCATAATAGATAACACTATAATAGGTTCCCTGAGCCTCGCCTGAAATCCTTACAGGAGCAGTGCCCTGATGTCCACAAGAAAAGCAAAAAAAAGTCAATAAGAAGACTGCGACAAGTTTAAAAACGTAATTATTCATTATCACATGAAACAAAAAAGACGTTCAACGACAACGTCGAACGTCTTTGGATTGGCTCTGTATGCATTATTTAGTTTTGACAAACTTACGAACCAAAGTCTGTCCATTTTCCAACTCAATGCGAATAGAGTAAGTTCCCTGAGGAAGTGCCGAAAGATTGAGTTTACCGCTTGTGGCATTGATTGTCTGACCAAACACCTCAACTCCCATCATATTATAAATCGTGGCGTAGCGTACGCTCTGTTCACTACTGATATTCAACACATGAGCTACGGGATTGGGATAGAGGCTGAGATTCACCGACTCAACATCAGCAATTCCAACTCCATAAAGGATGGTTATCCAACTTTCACTCGTGCAATGCGTCTTGGTATTTTCCACTTTTAGCGTAACATCGGTATTGGCATTGACCGAGACATGCAACGTATCAGCAACAACTTCCTTGCCATCGTAAGACCAGGTGTACTTGATACTATCCTGATCGCAATCAGCATAGAGACGGGTCTCTTCTCCAGACAGCACCTTATACTTACCATTGATGGAATTGATGACGGGTGACTTGTTAATGGTAACATTCAATACATAGAAACTGTCACAGCCAAACGCTGTTGCCCCTACACGGACTGAATCCTTACCAGTTTCAGAGAAAGTTCTGTTTTTTCTAATAGTATCGTAACGAATCGTCTCCGTATTTTCAACAGTGTCTACGATAGTGTCTTTAACCTTAGTAGTTTCAAACTTCCAAGAATAACTGTCACAGCCAGCCTGTTCCTCTATATGATGAGCCAGCGGATTGATGCGGACATGTGCGTAAATAGCACTATCAAAACAAGAATTGACCGTATTGGAACTATAACGAACCGTCACGAAAGAATTGTGTGTAAACGTGGCACCATTGTAAACCGAACGAACAATAGTGGTCTGACGTGTCACAGAATCGTAATACTTAAGCGTATCACGGCTGGTATTCGTGAACACAAGCCCCATGGAGCCACAGCCCGTCACCAAAGTATCAGTGGTCGAAATACGTTTAGGAGTAATAGTGAGATTCAACACATTGTGAGTGGCACAACCGCTGGCTGAGAGCGTTGTGTCAAAATAAGTGCCCGTCTCGGTATAAGTAGTATCATTGCGCTTGTAGCCACCACAAACAGCAGCAGTAATAGTGTCATCCAAGTGCGTAATAGTAATGTCAAGAGTGAGAAGTGTATCGCAAACACCAGCCGCACCATTGGCCGGAAGGAAAACGTCATCTGTCGTTGACTCTGCATACGTGGAGTCATTGATAGCCCAAGTATAGGGACCACACTTTTCGACAACAACCGTACGGGTCATGGTATCCTGAACCGTCAAATTAATCACATTATGCGTAGAGCATCCATCTTCATAGGTAGTATCAAGATAGGTACCCGAGACGTAATAGACTTTGTTCTCTCGAAGAAGGCTATCGCAGACGAGATATTCGACAGTATCATCAAGATGATACACATCCAAAACCAAAACGAGAGCCGAATCGCATTCAGCCGTGGAGGCAGCTGCTTGACGAGTGGTATCGGTAGTAGATTCGGCGTAAGTACTGTCGTTCAAGGGCCATGTATAAGCCCCGCAGTTCTCCACCTCAATCACACGGACCATTTCGTACTGCATATTCAAATCAAGCACACGGATACTTGCGCAGCCAAGTTCCTCATTGCGGGTGGTATCGGAGTAATATCCCGACACATTAAGCGTATCTTTTCCGAACACATAATCAAAACAAGTAACGACCTTAAATGTGTCACGCTGCACAGTATTAAGGACAACATCAATAGTAGTAATACTGTCGCAACCGCCAAACTTAGTCAATGCAGAGTCAACAACTGTCGTATCCCGAACGATAGACTGAGCATGCCACGTGTAAGAACAGAAAGACTCCATCACGGTATCAACCCTTTGTGTCTTGACAACAGTCAAGTTGAGGAGATAGGTAGTGTCGGCATTCAGGCGATACATCACGACATCGCTGTTCTTATAAGTACTGCCATCCATGTCCCAGAAGAGAGAATCGCATACAACGGTATCGACCGAGATAACGATGCCAGCCTTCACTGGCTTCTGAGCCATGGACACACCTGTAATCAGCAAGAATGCAACCAGCAAACTGAATACTGCTTTCTTCATGTTATTATGAATTTTTAGTTATTATTCTTTTATCAATACATCTTTCGGAGGAGACTCATCGCACTGTAAATAAAACGACTATATCCCTACCGAACACTTTCTCGGGAAGAAAGTAACGTGCAAAGATAATATTTTTTTCGGATTCAGAGTCGATTTTCCTCTTCTCGTTACGCCAGTACAACGACGGCAATACGCTCCCATAGCCTAAGGCAGGAATATAATAACACAAAAAGGTCGCAGGAGATGTAAATCCTGCGACCTTAAGCGTAATGGGATTATATCCTGATAGGGATTTACTCCTCGTCGCTGGCAGCCTCTTCGTAAGCTTTGAGCAGTGCCTGCTGAACATCGGTGGGGACCAGTTCGTAGCTGCTGAAAGTCATAGTGAAAGTGTCGCGACCACTGGTAAGAGAACTCAGTGCCGTGCAGTAACGGTTCATCTCTGCCAAAGGAGCCTTGGCGCGAAGGGTGGTATATTTGCCTTCCGCATCCATACCCATAACAATAGCACGACGGCCCTGAAGGTCGGTCATGACACCTCCCTGGCTCTCTGTAGGCACGGTGACAGCGACATCATAAATAGGTTCTTTAATCTTAGGACTGGCCAACTTAAAAGCCTCACGGAAAGCAGTACGACCGGCAATTTTGAAAGCCGTTTCGTTGGAATCTACCGGATGCATCTTACCATCGTAAATATTGACAACAATATCACGAGCATAAGAACCCGTGAGGGGGCCTTGCTCCATTTTCTCCATGATACCTTTAAGGATGGCAGGCATGAAGCGAGCATCAATGCTACCGCCGACAATACAGTTGTTGAAAATCAATTTGCCGCCCCACTCCAATGGATATTCCTGAGTGTCACGAATGGGATACTTGGTTTGGTTCGGCATACCCTCGAAATAGGGCTCGATAAGCATATGGACCTCTCCAAACTGACCGCTACCACCGGACTGTTTTTTGTGGCGATACATGGCCTCTGCACTCTTTGTGATAGTCTCACGATATGGGACATTAGGTGCAGTGAAATTGACTGCCAGTTTATACTGGTTCTCAAAATACCACTTCACCGTATTGAGATGCAACTCGCCCTGACAACCCAGAATAACCTGGCGCAACTCACGGCTATTCTCCAAAGAAAGGCTACGGTCGTAGGTGCTGAGGTCTTTCAGAGCAGCTCCGACCTTCTCATCGTCGTTGCTGTTGGCAGCCTTAACGGCAACCTGATAAACGGGGGTTGGGAAAGCAATTTCCTCAACAGCATCATCGGTATTTTTGGGGGTCGTAAGCGTATGGTTGATTTTAACATCTTTCAACTTAATGGTGCAAACGATGTCACCTGCGCAGGCCTTCTCGACACGCTGACGATCCTTGCCACTACACACCAGCACTTGGCTGACACGTTCCTTGCTCTGATTGCAGGCATTAATCACATCCTGAGCCTCTGCCAATTCTCCATCAAAGATACGGAGATAGGTGATTTCACCCAGATTCTTATCCTTTGCGCTCTTGAAAGCAAAGGCAACAGTAGCATTAGCGACATCGTTCTTGAGGGCCTTGCCACCTGTGGTCTTCTTGCTTTTAGCCACTTCGTTGGGGGCAGGAACATTCTGTCCTATAAACTCCAGCAGACGGCCAACACCCATATTCTCTTTGGCGGAAGTGCAGAGAATGGGGAAAAGATCGCGCTTGTCGATGGCCAGTTTCAGAGCCTTCGTAAGTTCTTCAGCAGTAAGATCACCATTTTCAAAATATTTCTCCATCAGAGCATCGTCGGCAGCGGCAGCCTCCTCAACGAGGGCCATACGCATCTCTTCGGCACGATCGGCAAACTCGGCAGGGATATCGGAAGCCTCCATCTTGCCATCCTTGAAAGTCAGGAGCTTGTTGGCCACGATATCAACGACTTGATTAAAACCAAGACCCTGATTGACGGGAAACTGCAACACAGTACACTTCTGACCAAAGAAATCCTTCAGCTGATTGACACTTTCATCGAAGTTGGCTTTTTCAGCATCCAGATGATTAACCGCAAAAATAATAGGAGTGTCAAGTTTAGCTGCATAGCGATTGGCAATTTCAGTTCCAACCTCAACGCCACTCTGCGCATTGACAACGACCACCGCAGCCTCTACGACATTGAGAGCGGCAGCAAGTTCACCCTGATAGTCGGCAAAGCCCGGGATATCAAGAATATTCACCTTCTTGCCCCCGAACTCGGTGTACATCAAAGTAGTCTCAACAGAGTATTTGCGGTCAAGTTCAATATCGCGATAATCGCTGATGGTGTTCTTGCCGTCCACAGTGCCGCGGCGGTTGATAAGGCCTCCGCAGAAAGCCATGGCCTCAGCCATAGTGGTCTTGCCAGCCTTGGCGCCACCTACCAGAGCGATGTTGCGGATGTCTGATGTCTGATAAATTTTCATCGTTAAGTTATTGTTTGATTGTTACTCGTTTATTTTTTCGCTATATCAAGAAATTCCGCCATCAAAGATGCGGAACACAGCGTTAGCCAATGAAAGCCAACGCATTAAAAACACCCAAAAGAGGGATACCCTCTCATAGATGGAATGACAAAGGTACAAATAAAACTGAAATAACGGCAATTATGGTTCAAATCTTTTTGACAGTGTAAATATTTTGTATTTTTGCACTTTTGTTATGGGAATTATTGCTCGTCAGACTATCAAGGGCTCCATCGCTAACTATATAGGCATAGTCATAGGCTTTGCAACCACTTTTTTTGTACTGACAGACTGCCTCTCTCCATCTGAAATAGGACTGACAAGGATTCTTGTTGATGCGGCCATGCTATTCTCGTCGCTGGCCATGCTGGGTACAAGTTCTTCCATAATCCGATTCTATCCCTACTTTAAAGACGAAAGGCACCGAGACCATGGCTTTTTTGGATGGGCATGTCTTCTGCCTATGGTCGGCTATTTGATTTTCGTTCTGCTCTTTCTCCTTTTCAAACAGGGCATTATTAATCTCTATGAAGAGCGCTCACCCCTATTCGTCAGATACTTCTACTACCTACTGCCACTGACCTTTTTTGCGCTATACACCAGTGTTTTTGAAGCTGGTGCGAATGTACTAATGCGCATTGCGATACCCAAATTTGTACGAGAAGTGGGTATACGGCTGTGCAATCTTGTAACCTACTTGCTCTACGGTCACGGCATCATATCCTTTGACTGGTTCGTGCTGTTATTTTGCTCATCCTATGCCCTGGCTGCCATAGTCAACTTTATCTACCTCGTCTCCCTATGCAAAATATCGTTTCGGCTGGATTTTAAGTTCCTAACCCCACAACTGATAAAGCAAATCTTCTCTTATACATTACTTGTCACGGTGGTTGCACTGACATCCAACGTGCAGTTGTTCAACTCATTGTTTTTAGGCGCACAGGGGGGTCTTGCTTTGGCGGGTATTTATACCATTGCTTTCTATATTGCCAACGTGGTGAGTGTTCCCGCCCGTTCACTTATGGCAATCTCCGGACCTGTTATATCGCAATCCATAAAAGAGAACAATCTGAAAGATTTGAGTCAGTTGGTGAAAAATGTTTCTCTGCATCAACTGATAGCGGGATCTTTTATCTATTTTTTCATTCTCATCAATCTGGATGCACTTTACAGCGTTATACCTCATGGCGCAGAATACGCCAGCGGAATAGGCGTTGTACTAATACTTGGGATAAACAATATTTTCGGGCAGACCTGTTCTCCCATCAACAGTGTGCTGAGTTATTCTCGTCTTTATGCTTATTCTCTCCCACTATCGCTACTGATGTCTGCCACAGCCATCATACTCAATATCAAACTAATCCCCATACTTGGAATTAATGGAGCAGCCACAGCCTCTTTGGGAGCAACGGTAATCTACTATACTTCCATGCTGCTAATCGTAGGTCGAAAACTACACATCCAGCCTTTCTCATGGCATCATGCAAGACTACTCGCCATTATAGTCTTACTATTTGGACTAAATGTCTTATGGTCCTGGTTCATTACCCCTACAATAGGCAATGTGATGTGGGATGCGGTAATCAAAACCATTCTACTGGGTGCAATGGCATTGATGATGACCTACCATACAAATGTTTCAAAAGATTTAAACCGACTGATAGACAAATACATTCCCCTTTTCTGCAAAAATTGATTCCAACATCGTGACCCTCCGACAAACACAACAGACCAAGCAAAAGCAGAAGCTTACTCCCCAGCAACTCTTCTTGTTAGAGTTACTGAGTAAACCTGTAGACCAATTGGAGGCCACGGTGAAGGAACAAATCATGAACAACCCGCTGCTGGACCCCACAACCTACGCATCACATGAAGAGTCAGGTGCCGAAGCGAACGGACCTGGGACACTTCTCTCTGACGAATATGATGACAACGATGAAAATAGCGACTATTTCACCCACGAGGACGAACAAGATGCTGCCATGTCGAATCATGATGAGGTGACAGAGAGCGAAGATGGAGAAATACGATACCCAGAAGCATTGTCATCTGGAGGCAGCAGACCAGAGCAAGAGAGACAGGTAGCAGCCGAAATCACTTTTGCCGACGACCTGCTGGACCAACTGAGATACAAGGACTTGACAGAGCAGCAGCAAACCATTGGTGCAGAAATCATTGGTTCGCTGGACGCCTCGGGATATTTTAGCGGCGATTTGGCCATTGTAGTCAATGACCTCTACAGTCATGGCATAGCCACAAGCATGGACGAGGTTGAAATGGTTTTGAAAACCATACAAACACTGGATCCTCCAGGCGTAGGTGCAAGAGACACCAAGGAATGCCTGCTGCTGCAACTGGAGCGAATGTCGCCTAAAGACGAAGCCTGTCGAAATGCGATGGGCATTGTGCAAAGACATTTAGACCTATTCATGAGTGGGAACATCGCCCGCCTACGGACAGCGCTCGGTCTAACCGAGAAACAAGCAGATGAAGCCATAAACCTTATCAAGAGCCTGACGCTGAGTCCTGGGCAAGGAGAGTCCGCCACTTATATTTCTCCCGACTTTGTTGTCACCCAGATAGGCGGAAAACTACAAGTATCTCTAACCGATGGAAACCTGCCTGACATTCGATTCAACACTGAATACCTGCAACAAATCGAAGCCCTGTCATACCCGAAAAAGCCCCTGTCGAGCCAAGAGAGAGAAGAGGTGAACTTTCTCAAAGAGCAGAAACAGGCGGCAGACGGGTTAATCGAGGCCATAAGCCAACGACAGGTAACACTGATGCGTGTGATGCAGGCCATTGTGGACGAGCAACGGCAGTATTTTCTCACAGGCAATCCGTCAGACAAACGGCCCTTGTTGCAAAAAGATATAGCTGAGAAGACAGGATTTGACCCCTCCACGATTTCGCGTATCGTGAACGAAAAATATGTACAGACCGACTTTGGCATCATATCGCTGAGCCAATGTTTTTCAACGGCCTACATAAACACTCAGGGCGATGCCGTCTCGACAGAAGGAATCAAAGCCCTGCTACGACAAGAAGTGGAAAATGAGGACAAATCCAATCCGCTGACCGACGAAGAACTGACCCAGCGAATCAATGAGAAGGGCTACCCTGTGGCCCGACGCACAGTGGCCAACTACAGAAAAGAGATGGGGCTACCACCACGCCACTACCGACGGATACTGAAAATGGTGCTCGTGCTAATGCTCACCTTTTCCTGCAAATGGGTCTTTGCCCAGCGGCCTATGTCATACTATGACTCCATTATTTATTCGAGAATGGGGCACAACAGAGTTGCAGCAAAAAAAACATCCAGCGAAAACATCCAACCCGCACCCCGACCCAGCAAAGAAGAGCAAGAGGCAATACGTGCTAACATCGACAGTCTATTGGCCGCCGAGACTCCCATTTTTGACACTATTGGGAAGAGACCTTCAGAAGTTTGGTACGGATGCTATTTCCCTTGCCACCGAGTCAAGCCATACGACAACAACAGAATGGACTCGCTTCCTGATGAAATTAGCATTGCTCTCATAAAAGATAGCACAGAGTTCTGTTTTCCCGTGAGAGGTGTTGTCACTTCACCCTATGGATGGCGATGGGAACGTGCCCACAGAGGGACAGATATCCGGCTGCGCGAAGGAGACCCCGTAAGGAGTGCCTTTGCCGGAGTGGTACGAGTTGCTGGCCCCATGGGGGCATACGGCAACCTGGTAGTTATACGCCATTACAACGGGCTGGAGACAGCCTATGGGCATTTATCAAAAATAAATGTGAAAATCAATCAGGTGGTAAAAGCAGGCAGCATCATAGGCTTAGGGGGCAGCACAGGAAGAGCCACAGGCCCACACCTGCATTTCGAGGTAAGATTCCAATATGAGCCTTTCGATCCAGAATGGATTCTGGATTTCTCCAACTACGCCATCCGTACCCGACGCCTGCATTTAGACAAAACCTATTTCGGCATACACCGTCCACGCAAAGGAGATGGACAATGCTACAAAGCCGATGAAAGTTTTGTGAAGGAGGTCCCCCTCTTCCCGAAGAAAAAGAAAGAGGGGACAAATGCAAAAGAAGGAAACAAGTCTCACTATTACACAGTTGAAGAGGGCGACACACTGATGGATATTGCTCAAAAATTCGGCATAACCGTTAGGCAACTAAAGTCATACAATAAAACAATGAAAACGATACAGACAGGTGATCGAATCCGTATCAAATAGTTGCACTAAGCCAAGCAATCTGTACATAGAATGCCGCCTTGCCCCTCCTTATGACGAATAAATATTACAAATATATGATGAAAAAAACGAATCTTTCAGACTACGATGCCACCCAAATACCCTCTGGCAAACCGTACAAAATAGGAATCGTTGTGGCCGACTGGAACGGAGAAATCACTCACGCCCTGCAACAAGGAGCCCACGAAACCCTCATTTCACTTGGTGTTCTTCCAGAAAACATAAACACAAAACAAGTTCCTGGAAGTTATGAACTTACCACAGGTGCCGACTGGATGCTTCGTCACACTAATTGCGATGCCGTCATATGTTTAGGCTGCGTAATACAAGGTGAGACACGTCATTTTGACTTCATTTGCGAAGCTGTCGCCAACGGGCTCACCAATGTATCACTCAAACACGAGAAACCCGTTATCTTTGGGCTGCTCACCACAAACAACATACAGCAAGCCTATGACCGCGCAGGCGGAAAGCACGGCAACAAGGGTATCGAAGCAGCCGTAACAGCCGTAAAAATGTGTGCCCTATGCGAGTAGTATTCATGGGGACACCCGAGTTTGCCGTAGCCTCATTAGACGCCATCTGCCATTCGAGCCATGAAGTGGTCGGCGTCGTCACCGTTCCAGACAAACAATCCGGACGAGGGCTGAAAATGAATTGCTCTGCCGTGAAAGAGTATGCAATGCAACATAGTCTCCCATTATTGCAACCAGAAAAACTGCGTGACCCATCATTTCTATCAGCATTGGAAACTCTGAACGCCGACATTTTCGTTGTAGTGGCCTTTCGGATGCTACCTGAATGCGTATGGGCCATGCCGCCCCGAGGCACCTTCAATCTTCATGCCTCATTACTTCCCCAATATCGTGGCGCAGCACCCATCAACTGGGCCATCATCAATGGCGAACGACAAACTGGAGTAACAACCTTCATGCTAAACGAACGGATTGACGAAGGGAAGATACTGCTACAAGAATCATGTGAGATAGACCCAGAGGACACTGCCGAAACAGTACACGATAGATTGGCAGAAATGGGGCGAAGGATAGTAATACGCACTTTGGACGGCATTGCTGACAATCAGTTGCATCCCACCCAGCAGCCCGAGGTCAATCACCTGCGCACCGCACCAAAAATCTATAAGGCAGACTGTGCCATTCCTTGGCACAAGTGCGGACACGACATCGAAAATTTCGTCAGAGGACTTTCTCCTTACCCTGCCGCCACCATGCATATAATAGATGCCACTGGCAAGGAACTTTTATTCAAAGTTTTTAAAGTGGAGCATCAACCCGCCGAAAATAGTTCCATAGGGAGTATTGTTTCGGATGGAATCCGAGTGCTAAAAGTCGGAGTATCCGATGGATTCATCCATATTTTAAGTCTTCAGCTCAGTGGGAAACACCGAGTTTCGATTGACGAATTTCTAAGAGGGCACAATACAAACCACTGGAAATTAATTCCTTAACACAACAGATCACGTAGACATCATTTATTTTTTTATTTTTATTTACCTTATATACATTATTTTACATATATTTGCAGGGAAATTTAATATTTATTAACCCTCAATCCTAATTGTTATGAACAAAACTGAATTAGTTAGCGCAATGGCAGAGAAGGCTGGCATGACCAAGACCGATGCACACAAAGCCCTGAATGCTTTTATGGATGCAACCGTTGAGGCCATGAAGAAAGGCGACAAAGTCACGATACCAGGATTCGGCACATTCTCCGTCACCGAGCGCGCTGCCCGTATGGGTGTTAACCCCAGCAACAAGAAGAAAATCAAAATTGCTGCTAAAAAATCCGGCAAATTCAAAATGTCCAAGAGCATCGAGTTCTAAGATATTTACCTACTCACATAGAACGGGTCGTAATAATGGTTACGACCCGTTCTTTTGTTATATCCAGACGCAAGATGCAGCGGGCTAATCTTAGGCTGTCAGTATGAATATTTATGGCTGTGATGCTGATGATTCTTCCACAAAGAAACGATCTTGAAAATTGAGCAAATAGACCTTTTCCGTGGCACGCGTGATAGCCGTGTATAACCAGCGTAGAAACTCACGGTTGAGCATCTCTTCTGAAAGATAGCCTTGCTCTATAAAAATAGTACGCCATTGTCCTCCCTGTGTCTTATGACAAGTTAGCGCATAAGAGAATTTGACCTGTAGGGCATTAAAATAAGGATTCTGCCTAAGGGCCCGCACTCGGTCACCTTTAGTAGGAAGATCGGCATAATCCTCCATAACCTGTTCAAACAGTTGCTGGGACTGAGTAGATGTTAATGAAGGAGACTCACTGTGAAGTGTTTCTAAAAGAAGTTTACAATCCAATGACGGAGTGTCAGCATAATCGATAAATCGCAATGTTGCATCAACAAAATGGAAGCCGTATAGTTCTTGATGATTACGAATAGAGAGTACCTCGGCGATGTCCCCATTAGCGATAAATCCCATAGGAGAATCAGCCTCGGTCCAGAAATAGTTATTTTTGACAATCATAAGATAGTCACCAGCATTGACCTCTTCCTCTCGAAAAAAAATCCGGTTACGAATAGCTTGATTGTAAATGTTGGCCAGCTTGTTAGACCGACAGATAACGGCAACATCCTCACTACCATTGCCATCATACTCACGAAAGAGGGTTTCCTCTAACTCGGATCCTTGAAGGCGGATGATATCTGGAAATTGCGCACACTGAAACAAAGGCAACCGCAACTCGTCATAAGCATTCATCTGAGACAGTTGATTCCTAATAAGCGTGGCATTGTAGAGAATCCCCGAGCTTAGGCGCTGGCGCACCACCTCCGTCAGTTCACAGTCAAAAATCTTTAACGGAGCCAACGTCTGAAGGTATGAAGCATCCAACGCAGGACTTTCTTCCGCGCCAACAGGAGGAAGTTGCGCACTGTCGCCGACAAAAAGGAGGCGACAACTCTGACCTTCGAGCACATAGTCTATCAAATCCTGCAAAAGGCTGGTACGCGCAGAGGTTAATGACAGCCCATCGTCAATCATCGAAGCCTCGTCAACAATAAAAAGCGTGTAGGTGTGCTTGTTTCGGGAGCGTACCGTACGGACGGTTCCAGAGGCATCCTCAATGGTGGTGTATATCTTCCTATGTATCGTATAAGCCGTACGACCAGCATATCCAGACAAGACCTTAGCCGCCCGCCCAGTAGGAGCCAACAGCTGCGTTTTGATTTTCAAAGCCGGGGCAGACTGGATTAAAGCACTAATAAGCGAGGTTTTACCCGTTCCAGCATAGCCTCTCAGCAAGGCTGTTGCGCCTGGGTCGTAGTCATAAAGAAACCGAACCAACATGGCACAAGCCTCTTGCTGCCCCAGTGTAGGGCTGTGATGCAAGTGCGAGAGAATCAGATGCTCGACCTGAGCATATACGGCTTGTGAGACGGACATGGCCGGATGAGACAGAGTAATGGGCAATAGGATGATAACCTAATGATCAAAATCGAATAGAACTTGAATCATAGAAAAAGGAGGTTTGTTGCAGGACAAACCTCCTTTATGATAATACATAAATCAGGAAACTTACTGAGCCTGGGCAGACTGAGGCGTAGATGGCACAGGCATCTCAATATTATTAAGATTACTCTCTATCTCACTTTCCACAGAGTGGCGAGGGATAGCCATAGTAGCACACAAACTCAAAACGATAAGAATAGCCGCGAGCCACCATGTGGCTTTTTCCAAAAAATCGGTAGTGCGACGGACTCCCAAAATCTGGTTAGGTGCAGAAAAATTGGCAGCCAGACCACCCCCTTTGGAGTTTTGCACCAGCACAACAACCGCAAGTAGGACGCAGACAATTAGAATCAGAATAACAAATAATCCGTACATAATCTAAAAAATTAGTATTCAATATTTACAGAGGCCTTATAATCCTTGTATTTCAGCAATACGGCTTGCAAAGATAGTATTTTTTTCGGGATATAGGATGCATAATTTTTCATACATCTCTATGGCCTTTTCAAATTTGCCCTGCCTTTCGAGCAAAAGGGCGAGTGTCTCGGACACCAAGGAACTGTCAGGCACAATGCTTTTTTTGCCAAGAGACTCAAGGCTCTCGACTGGCGAGGCCTCGCTGGCCGGATAGCCTCCGTCCTGAAGAAACTTGGAAAGAATAACACTTTTGGGGGCCGTCTTGAACGACACCTCCTGATAAGCATTGATTTCCTTCATTATATCAAATGTTCCCCGTTCGGGCTCGTAACTCTTGGCCGATTCCACGACAGTCTTCATAGTGGTGCTACTCGGCATATAGAGAGACTCCAGCCTAAGAGAGGCAGCATCGACTTTATCGCCCCCCCAAACCTTACGAGATGTCAGCGCAAGTAAGCGCAACGGCAACGAATACGGAAACTGCTCTGCCAAAGCACAATTTTCTTCCCATTCATCTTTCGCGACTTCCGAAATACGGGAGAGGCGGTTTAGCAATTCTGTTTTATCCATGCAGTTCTGTTTACAAATTGCAAAAGTACACTTTTTTTTTCAACCACGAAATTAACAATCCCATCACCCCCCCCACATAGACCTATAACAAAGAGCATTACACGCCAGCGCACGACGTTTTTAATCTTTTTTCTTGCAGATTGAATAAAACTTTGTAATTTTGCAACTCCAAAACCGAGTACAACCATGAAGAGAACATTTCAACCATCACGCAGAAAAAGAGCAAATAAGCACGGATTTCGCAAAAGAATGTCCACCGCTAACGGCAGAAAAGTTTTAGCAAACCGTCGCAGAAAAGGCAGAAAGAAACTGTCCGTCTCTGACGAAAGATAGCTATAATTAGGCGGTCACAATAGACCTGCAGGGCTCTGCCTTTGCAAAAGAAGAAGAAGTATTGTATAGGACACAATGCTTCTTTTGTTTTTAATAATATTTGATTCTCATTTACGTGCTGGACATACGCTCGAAAGGCAAGGGAGAGCAAGAGCGTCACGGCATCCTGACACAAAACCTTATGCGTAAAAAAAAGAAAGACTATCCATTGATAGAAGACGTGTTGATAAGCGATGCCGGAGCCGAGGGCAAGGCCATTGCCAAAATAGATGGCATGGTAGTATTTGTTCCCTTCGTAGTGCCGGGCGATGTGGTGGATTTGCAAATTCTCAAGAAACGGAAAAGTTACGCTGACGGGCGAGCCGTGGCCATCAAACAGTACTCCGACCGCCGCGTATCGCCCAAATGCCCTCACTTCGGCATCTGTGGCGGTTGCAAATGGCAGACATTAAACTATGCCGACCAACTGATATACAAGGAAAAACAAGTACGAGACAATCTGGAACGCATAGGACAGGTGGACACGATGAGGATGCGCCCCATTTGTGGTTCGGAAAACATCTTTTACTACCGTAACAAACTGGAATACACCTTTTCAAACAAGGCATGGAGAGCCAACATAGAAGCCCCCGTAGAGGATGCCGACGCCTGGGGTGCATTGGGATTCCACATCCCGATGCTGTTTGACAAAGTGCTACACATCGAGCACTGTGCATTACAAGCCAACCCATCTAACGCCATACGACTGGCTTTGCGAGACTATGCCATACAACATAAACTGCCTTGCTACGACATAAGAAACCACACAGGATACCTACGCAACCTGATGATACGCAGCAGCTCGACAGGTGAATGGATGGTGGTAGTGGTGGTGGCCGAAAAACGTGACGAATGGCTGTTTCCAATGCTGGATTTTTTGCATGAGCGATTTCCGGAAATCACATCCCTACAATATATTATTAACACCAAGTTCAACGATTCGTACACAGACCTGGAGGTCATTCCCTACAAAGGGAAGCCCTACATTTCCGAACGCATGGAGGGCTACAATGGGCAGGCCGCATTGGACTTTGTCATCAATCCCAAATCATTCTACCAAACCAATTCACAGCAGGCACAGCGGCTGTACAGCTTCGTGGCCGAGTTTGCCGAGCTTAAAGGCCATGAAACAGTATATGACCTATACACAGGGACAGGAACCATAGCCCTGTTTTTGGCCTCCATGTGTCAGAAAGTTGTGGGCATAGAATATGTGGAAGAGGCCATAGCCGATGCTCGTCAGAATGCCGAAAGGAACGGCTTTTCAAACACGGCGTTCTATGCAGGTGACATGGCCAAAGTACTGACCTCCGACTTTGTTGCAGAGAATGGACATCCCGACATCGTGATTACAGATCCTCCCCGCGCCGGAATGCACGAAAAGGTCATTGAGCAGTTGCTGCTAACCCAACCCCAGAAAATAGTCTACGTAAGCTGCAATCCTGCCACTCAAGCCCGTGACATCCAGCTACTTTCAGCAAAATATGATGTGGGGCGTATACAACCTGTGGATATGTTTCCGCACACACAGCATGTAGAGAATGTGGCAGAACTATTATTAAGAGAATAATCATACCGCTTTATTTCCCGAAAACTGATGAACATCAGACAGCACATACTAACCCTCGCCATTATCCCACTCCTGCTCTGGGCAGTATGCTCATGCAAGAAAGAGGCTACGGAAGAGGCCAAGACTCAGGCTCGTCTGACGGAAGGCATTTATGACGTGAACGGGACACTGGACCTGGCAGCCTACACATACGGAGATGCGAAATCTCTGAGTTTTAGTGGTCAGGGGACAGCCACCGATATAGGGGAAGCCGTCATGGCGCTGTCCTATATTTCGGACAAGACAGGGGATACAAACACCATCTATGCCGACATAGATGAAGAGGGGAATCTGCTGTTCAGAGATTTCACCATCCGATACGAGGGAATCCGATGCAGCAACAAGATGCACACCAGTAGCATTCGCCGACATGGGGATGACACAATTTCTGGCAAAGCACGCTGCACCATGACTGTGGCCTATTTTCTGAGCCGCGACATGGATTTTGACGTCATAGCAGTGCGGCATCACGAAGCAGAATAATTACAAATAAAATAAGATACACTATGTTAGACAAACTTGAAGCCATCTACACTCGTTACAAGGAGATAGAGCAACAGATGAACGATCCACAGATTACGGCAGACATGAAGCGCTATGTGAAGCTGAGCAAGGACTACAAGGACCTGCAGCCCGTGGTGAAAGCCTATCACGATTATAAAAATCTGCTGGACACCATAGCAGAATGCAAAGAGTTGCTCTCCACAGAAAAAGACGAAGAACTACGCGAGATGGCCAAAGAGGAGCTGAATGCCTCTACGGAAAAGCGAGACAAGATGGAAGAAGACATCCGCATCATGCTGATACCTGCCGATCCTACCGACAGTAAGAATGCCGTAGTGGAAATCCGAGGTGGCACGGGGGGCGACGAAGCCTGCATTTTTGCCGGCGACCTATTCCGTATGTACAGCCGCTACTGCGAAAAGAAACATTGGAAAATCGAAATCGTGGACTTCAATGAAGGCACTGCGGGCGGATACAAGGACATCACTTTCAACGTGTCGGGCGAAGGGGTTTATGGCCTGTTGAAATACGAATCGGGGGTACACCGTGTGCAACGTGTGCCCGCCACCGAGACCCAAGGGCGCGTACACACATCCGCAGCCGGCGTGGTGGTGCTGCCTGAAGCCGAGGAATTCGACGTAGAACTGAATATGGCTGATGTACGCAAAGACACCTTTTGCGCCTCAGGCCCCGGAGGCCAGTGCGTGAATACCACTTATTCAGCCGTCCGACTGACCCATATACCTACAGGCATCGTGGTGTCCTGCCAAGACCAAAAATCACAAATCAAGAATCTGGAGAAAGCCTTGGTGGTGCTGCGTACACGACTGTATGAGAGAGAATACAACAAGTATATGGAAGAGATGTCGTCCAAACGGAAAACAATGGTGGCCACTGGCGACCGTTCCGAGAAGGTGAGGACATACAACTATCCCCAATCGCGCGTAACCGACCACCGTATAGGCTACACGATGTATAATCTGGCGGCCTTTATGGACGGGGACATCGAAGGTCTCATTGATGCCTTACAACTGGCCGAAAATGCTGAGAAACTGAAGGCATCAGTCGGATGATAGATGGTTGCGAAAAAAAGGGGATTGACTTACAGAATCTGAAAAAAATGAATATAGCGGCTCTGGTTTCGGGAGGAGTGGACAGCTCCATGGTGGTGCATATGCTCAAAGAGCAGGGCTACACCCCCAATATTTTTTACATCCGAATTGGCATGGAGAACGAGGAGGGATATATTGATTGCCCCGCCGAGGAGGACATTGAGATTACCTCGTTTATCGCGAAGCAGTACGGATGTCCTTTTGAAGAAGTAAACCTCCACAAAGAATATTGGGACAACGTGGTGAAATATACCATAGAGAGCGTGAGCAAAGGGCTGACCCCCAACCCCGATATCATGTGCAACAAACTCATCAAATTCGGGGCTTTTGACCAGCGATGGGGCAAGGATTTCGACCGCATAGCCACGGGCCATTATGCCACCACGGACGAAATTGACGGCATACAGTTCTTGGCCACTGCAAAAGACCCCGTCAAAGATCAGACCGACTTTCTGTCACAACTCACCTATCCGCAGATAGCCAAAGTGATGTTTCCCATAGGCCACCTGATGAAGAGTGAGGTGCGACAGATGGCCGCCGCTGCCCATCTGCCCTCAGCCACCCGCAAGGACAGCCAAGGCATCTGCTTTCTGGGCAAGATAAACTATAATGATTTCCTGCGCCGCTATCTCGGCGAACGGGAGGGGAAAATTGTGGAACTGGAGACCGGCAAAGTACTCGGGACCCACAAAGGCTACTGGTTTCACACCATTGGGCAACGGAAAGGTCTATTTCTGAGCGGAGGACCATGGTTTGTGGTCAAAAAGGATATCGAAGAAAACGTACTCTATGTGTCTCAAGGCTACGACCCTGAAACACAGTATGCCACAGAATTTAATCTGGATGGATTCGAATATCTTAGTAAGGATATCTGGGGCAACTTTACCACAAAAGATGTAAAATTCAAGATTCGCCATACGCCCGAGTTCGCCCAAGGACATCTGATACGAACAGCGGATGGAGGTTACCACATGATTTCGGACAAACGTATTCAGGGTGTCGCCGCAGGCCAGTACTGCACCATTTATGACAATGACGCACATCTGGTAGTTGCCTCGGGGATGATTAGCGAGAGGCTGTAAATGCACCCGACAGCAGGCTAATAGCCGAGAACCACACTGGTAGCCACTGTCCCCTCCCCCTCAAAAGGTTCACCATAGACAAACCCGGCACCCAAAGAATGTGAAGACGATATATCCGTGCACATAGAATGCGGAAAGTTGTGGAGCGGATAGGACAGAAAAATGTATTTTTGCAACAAAAACAAGTATCATGCGGGTTTACAAGTTTGGCGGAGCCTCGGTGAATAGTGCGGCCGCGGTACGAAACATGACAGAGATTATTGGCAGGTGCGGCGAACGTAGACTAATCGTAGTAGTGTCGGCCATGGGCAAGACCACCAATGCGCTGGAGCAACTGGTGCCTGGTATCTGTGCAGAAACTGAACGTGCGCAACGGATGCAAGCGATAAGAGATTATCACTATGGCATTGTGGATGACTTGTTCGAACCGAAACACACAGCATTGGTTAGCGAATCCATCGATCCAGCCAAGAGCCTGGATGGATGTAATCCTCCGCACATGGAGATACCCCTCTGGGGGGGGGAAACCAAGAAAGCCCAAGACATCGTCATCCCAGCCAAACAAAAGCTATGCAACAGAATGGAAGAGTTGTTCGGACTGTTGGAGGAAACCGTCAGCCAGCCCCCAACAACCTACAACGAAGACTATGATGCCGTTGTTTCATTCGGTGAACTCATTTCCACCACGATTGTCAGCCATTACATGAGCCTCTGTGGTCTGGAGAACCAATGGGAAGATGTACGTACACTGATATTGACCGATGCCACCCATCGCGAAGGCCGAGTGGACTGGAAAGCCACCAAGGCAGCCACCTCCCGACTGCTGACCTCCGAGTCGCACATTGTGGTGACGCAAGGTTTTATTGCAGGAGGCAGCGACCACCACACAACCACTCTGGGGCGCGAAGGTTCCGACTATTCTGCCGCCATTCTCTCCTATTGTCTCAATGCTGAGAGTATGACTATTTGGAAAGATGTACCAGGATTTCTAAACGCCGATCCAAAGTATTTTTCCAATACGGTGAAAATAGACCAAATACCCTACAACGAGGCCATCGAACTATCGTACTATGGAGCCAGCGTGATTCACCCCAAGACGGTGAAACCCCTTCAGAATAAAAGCATACCACTGTACATCAAGTCATTTGTCACCCCCCAAAGCGAAGGGTCTTCAGTAGGCCCTTACGACCGTATCACCCCCGAAACCCCACTCTACATAGTACGCCACGACCAAGTACTGCTATCTATCACGACCAAAGACTTCTCATTCATAGCCGAAAACCATCTGCAAACACTTTTCGGACACTTTGCCACAGTGGGAGTGCGCATTAACGTGATGCAGAACTCCGCACTCAGTTTTTCCATCTGCATAGACCACAACGAGGTACTGCTAAGCCAACTGCTCTTGCTGCTCAATGACTCATTTCATGTGCGCTGCAATGAGGGGCTGCAACTCATCACCATACGCCACTATACACAGGAAGTGATAGACCGTATCGTGGATTCTCGCCCCGTGCTGCTTGAGCAGCGTAGCAGAACCACCGAACAGGTAGTAGTCGCCAATACATAGTAAGGTAAGCCCATTAACCCAGCGTAGCGTTGGCCTGCTTACCCCTGTAGCAACTACTTGCTCGTCCGCTGAGTTCCGCTGAGTTCCGCTGAATGAAACTTTTTTATCTCCCATCATACAAGAGAAATTCAAACTGCTTCCAGCCACTCCCTTGAAATCCGTGACACGAAACTTGTCGTAGGTTTTCTTGTCGGATGTAGGTAATATGTTATTGCCTGTCAACTGCTTGCCTCCCTGCGGGTCAGTCGCGATGGCGAGCGAAGGTATTGTGACATCTATTTTGACAGGCATCATACGCGCAAATTTAACCTTCTGCATGAAAATGACAGCCATGCCCGATTGCTGTGACAGTCTGACGGTCACATTTTTCTGGCTATAACTACCCGTGGTCAGGGTACCGACGTAAGTCTGAGACATGGCTACGAAGCCAGCCCCAAGAAGGATGAAAATGAGAAATAGTTTTTTCATATCATGATATTTATTTGGTTACTTGAAGCAAGGCATCGGTAATTTCCAACGGAGACACATTCACATCTACTACCGCTGCGCCAATATCCTGAAGCAACACACACCTTATCTCTCCGTTAGCATTTTTCTTGTCTTGCTGCATCAATTCCAAAAGATGTTGCGTGTCGCGTAAGTTATAATGAGGCAGCGGCATAAGTTCTGTAATCCAGGATTTGTAATTATCGTAAACAGACTCAGCAAGGCCCAGTTTTGCGACTGACAAATACAATGCACACAACATTCCCACCCCCACGGCAAACCCATGAGAGAGCGGTGCGCCCATGTGATGGCTATAAGATTCCACTGCATGTCCAAAAGTATGACCCAGGTTAAGTATGCGACGAACATCCCTGTCATCAGGATCCTGACGAACAATGAGTGTCTTAATCTTTGCACATAGCGTAAGATTTTCATTCGTAATCAATTGTTTCCAGCCATGGGTGGGCATTGTATCTATAATACCGCCTATCAGAAGCGTTTTCAGAAGCTCGACGGACCCTGCCCGGAGGTCGGATTCGGGCAAGCTTGACAGAAAGTCAGGATTAACACACACAGACACTGGATGATGGATAAATCCCACTGCGTTTTTCACACCGTTCTCATTGAGAGCCGTCTTGCCCCCAATAGCGGCATCCACCATGCCCACCAATGTGGTGGGAATATTGACGTAGCGTATGCCACGCTTATAAGTGCCAGCCACAAACCCACCGAAATCACTCACGCAGCCCCCGCCCAGATTGACGATGACACTCTGACGGTCAGCGCCACTCTCCAGCAACGAAGACCATACCTGCACTGCTACTTCGGAGTTTTTACACTCTTCACCTACTGGCACCTCAATAAACTCAGCTTCCTGCAGTGCCTCTACCTGAGCAACAACCTGTGGTAGGCAATGCTGATAGGTATGCTCGTCCACCAAAATAAAAAACTTGACATCCTTGTAGTCCACGGATTTCAAATGACGATTAAGACGCGCCAGGGGAGTGATACGGCTGTCAGGAAGAATCAACTTGGTCTTAGGCATATTCGGTTTGGTTTGAGCCATATGGAATATCTATTCAAAAGAGAAACAATTCGTTGGAGAGAAAACTACGCTGTACAGCATCCTTCACGATATCATCGGGACGTAGTGCTCCCAGCAGCAATGGCGAATCAGGGTCATGCTGACGATAGTTGAGCAGAGCCTGCTCATGGTCGTAGTTGGCATAGCAGTAGCGGCAGCCATTAGGACAGGTGTTATAGTCGCCCAGACCGCGTGTCTCCATACAAAGACAACCTGGCCGATTACCATTGGGGCGTGCCTCTCGCGGAGCAAAATGCAAACCCAGTGACTGTTCAAATATTGCAGCCGTCATACAGCCCTCACGGCTGATGCCATACGACATGAAGCCAGGATCAGAGTGGCACGACTGAAGATGCAGGCCATGCTTGCGTGCAATGCGTCCCATGCCTTCAGCCATACGCAACTGCTCATGCAGCGGCACCAACTGTAGGTCAGGCATATTGACCTTCAGTTTCTGATACATTTGCACAAAAGAGAAGATACAACGATCCACATAAGGAGCCAGCCGAGATGCCAGCCACTCAAAAGTTTCCAAATGCCGTTCCACAGTGTACGAACCATAAATCATCACAGGGTCATATCGCCAGGCCACACGCTCTCGTCCCACCATCAGCGACAGCGCTCGCAAAGTTTCCACACTCTCGCCAATGGAGGGTACGCGAGGTTCTATGTCCGCCCCATAAGCCGTAATCGTATAATGATAGTAGCAGCGGAAGCGACTGGCTATCTCGTGCAGCCGGGGAAGGATGGGGGCATAGTTCTTAGAACAAAACACCACGATATCCACCACATCGGGTGACAGGCGAAAGCGCGTCACAACATTTCGAGCAACGGGATTGCGCGACAGAACAAAACCTTCTCGAAATCGCCGCAGCAGCCATTCCGAGTAATATTGCACCGTATCTGTCCTACCTCCCGTATTGAGAATCATGATGTCCTGAAATCACCTCCGATTTATTTTCGTTTCGATTGCAAAAATACACAAATACCTACAGATTGCACAGGACATCTTTCCCTGGCGCTACCCCACGCTTTCGTATAATTCCAGCGGCAGGTGGTCGGGATCCTCGAAAAAGACAAAACGTCTACCCGTATATTCATCCATTCTCACAGCCTCGTGAACAATCCCCATCCTGTCGAGCTCCGCCACGGCAGCATCAACATCATCCACCGCAAAAGCCAAATGGCGCAAACCTGCGGCCTCGGGCCTTGTAAGTCGGGCCGGCGGGGCCGGGAAGGAGAACAATTCTATCGCATAACTGCCGCCCAAGGCCAAATCTGTCTTATGCGACTGACGACTCTCCCGATAGTGATCCGCCAACACCCGAAAACCCAGCACTTCCGTATAGAAACGCACACTTCTCTCCCAATCGGAGCAAATGACTGCCACATGGTGTACTCTGTTCAACGACAACATATATGAGCCTTGTTATATAGTTTGCCTACCCGTCTCTGACTTATTTTCGGCAAAGATAAATAATTTCTCAAAACATACGAGATCGAGGAGTGACCCTCCAGTAGCAAACAGATTATTACAATGTGTCAGACATTATCGGGTGCGCAACCAGGAGAAGAGGTCTTTGTAGGTTATCTTGCGGCTATAGAGGAGGATAGCAGACTTGTAAATGCGAGAGGCAATCCAGGTGCAAAGGGGGAAAGTGAGTAGCAGCAACACCATGGAGAGGGCAAGCTGCCAAAAGGGAACGCCAAAGGGGATGCGAAACATCATGGCGATAGGAGAGGTGAAAGGTATGATGGAGAGCCATACGGAGAGAGCACCAGCGGGAGCCTTCATCATGGCGGGCAACAAAAGGATAGGCAACATGAGGGGGATGGTGAGCGGCAGGGTAAACTGCTGATCACTGGTATCATTGTCCACCAGTGAACCAACGGCTGCAAACAGCGAGGCATAGAGCAGGTAGCCAAAAAGAAAATAGAATACAAATGAAAAAATGATGGCGCTAAAATTGATGGAAGCCAGTCCCTGCATGAGTTCGGAAGCCACACCCTGATTTTGCAGGCTGGCCATCTGGGCAGCAGCATCCGCTCCCTTGGTAGCCACCTCCGTAATATTGATTTGCTGCTGCGCTTGAGCGAAGAGGTCGCTGTTGGCCGTCTGGATACCTACTACGGCAATGGCCGACAAGAAAAGCCACAACAGGAACTGCGTGAGGCCTACCAAGCCAATACCCGTCACCTTACCCATCATGAGTTGGAAGGGACGAACACTACAAATGATGACCTCCACGATACGAGAGGACTTTTCCTCAGCCACCCCGCGCATCACCTGCGAGCCAAACATCATGACGGCCATAAAAATGATGAAAGCCAAAATAGCCGCCAGCAAAATCTTGACCTCTAAAAAGCCATCACGACCTGTTTCCAAATCCAACGAATGGAGACGAATAGTAGTACTGGTGATAAGAGCATAGTCGTCCGATGAGATATTGTGCACATCGAGGAGTATTTTGTCACGAAGGATGACCTGCAACTGGTTGTCCACATCCTTCTGCACCTGAGTAGTGGGCTTGTCGCTGCGATAGTAGAGGAAAGCATCGGTAGGAATGGTATTGAATCGAGCCGGGATATAAAGCACAGCATCTATCGAATCAACCTCGCGCAGCTGCCGCTGGGCATAGTCGAGCCCCCCTGCGGGCAGATAGGTGACATCATCGTTGGACTGGAAGCGGTCCATAAAGACCCCAGACTCGTCAGCCACCATTACATTGGCATGTTCGATAGAATGCGCAGCCAGAAAGATGGGTATGGCATAAACCAGGGCCAAGAGCAGGGGGACAACGATGGTGAGAATCCAGAAAGAGGGCTTGCGGACGCGGGTGAGGTATTCGCGCTGTATGACAAGGAGAATTTTTTTCATTGTAATCCGGGCTTACTATGAGAGGATAGGGCAACGAGAATGCCCCATTCTCGGACTGAAGTTATTGCTGCCGTGCGACAGTGGAGATGAAGATTTCGTTGAGCGAACAGTCTGGATGCTGCTGCCGCACTTCGGACAAAGAGCCGTCCAGCACCACGCGAGACTGATTGATAAGGGCTATATCGTCGCAAATTTCCTCGACAGAGGCCATATTGTGGGTGGAGAAAATGACAGTGGCGCCCTCATTGCGAAGCCTCAAAATCTCGTCCTTGAGCAGGTTGGCATTGACGGGATCAAATCCGCTGAACGGCTCGTCAAAGATGAGCAGCGGAGGCCGATGTAACACAGTGACAACAAACTGCACTTTCTGCTGCATCCCCTTGGAAAGCTCCTGCACGGGGCGGTTCCACCAATCGGCAATCTCTAAATGGTCAAACCACCAGCGGAGACGCTGCTCGGCCTCGCGATAGGAGAGACCTTTCAGCCGTGCCAAATAGATGGCCTGCTCAGCCACGCGCATTTTCTTGTAGAGGCCTCGTTCCTCGGGCAAATAGCCAATGGCACGCACATCATCGTCAGTCATAGGATGTCCGTCGAACAGCACCTGCCCGCTGTCGGCCACAGCAATACGATTGATGATGCGTATCAAAGTGCTCTTCCCCGCACCGTTAGGTCCCAGAAGGCCAAAGATACTGCCTCGGCGGACATTGAGGCTCACATTGTTGAGAGCGCAGTAGGAGCCATAATGCTTGGTGATATGATGTATTTCTAACATAGATTACGGATATAATGACATCCAGCCTTCAGAATGGAGTACTAACGTACGAAAGGCCAACGCAGAATAAGGATTTCGACCAGAAGCATAAGCAGTACGCCCCACACACACCAGCGCCACAATGGAATACCATCGGAAAGCTGATGAACGTACTGTTCAAGTGACTTCTGACTGTTGCGGACTACCGAATAGCCCGTTTTATGAGCCAAAAGTTCCTCCGTCTGACCACGGGAATAAAAGCGCATATCCGACTCTCTGCGGGAGTAATTGAACGATAGACCCTCAACCACACGACTACCAGAAACCACATGGTAATTGCCCGGGGTTGAAAGTTGTCCATGCAGCAATATTGAAGGATGCCCCCCTGAGATGCGCAAGTCGGGAATCAACTCGTAGCCACCATCAGCCAAAGAGAGACGAACCTGTCCACGTTCGACACCATCTGACAACGACAAAGGAATAAACGACTCATAACTAACAGGATAATAAGTACGTAAACAGGGGCGACTATAGAGTGCCATATTGAAAAAAGTGGGTACAAATAATGCCTGCTGGACAAAATCGGTAAAGACAGGTTCCAGCGGCGAAGCCACCAAATAAACCTGCCCGAGGGCGAAAGCTGTGGCACAGAGGTAGTCGCTGCCGTCTGCCATAGAAATCAGCGGTTCGACAACGGATGCAGCTGTGGCATTGAGGCGGTAGCAGGCTTTGACCAAAGGCAGCTCCATATCGTTCGTCCGTCCCTCGAAGACCCCCCTGTAGAGGGAAGCCTCGCGAGCAAGAGAGAGAACCCTCCCCCCCTGCGGATTCCATTCGCCCAACAGGGGCGCATGCAGACGCAGGAGCAAATCATTATAACCCGAGATATCGGCCTTGACGCCGGGCACAACCAGCAGCGATCCACCATCCTCGACAAACGAGACCAACGCCTGTACCAATCCGGTGGGTATGGACGAGAGTTCATCGAGAATGACAAAATCATTGGCGTTCAAATGAGCAAAATCGATATTGCCTTCGTCAGAATGATGATATACGACAGCCGAGTCGCTTGCGAAAAGCCGCTTCAGGTAGGGGTTTTCTTTGCCAATAGACAACACCCGCAACTGGGATGAGACATTCACGGAGAAGTAGAGACGGTCGTCAAATGTGAGAGGATAGTCAGTTATCTCCACATAGCAATCCATCACACCATCCTCTTCTGCTACGTATTTCAACGGGACAACAGCCTGTCCATCCGCTGGCAAATCAACAGTTCCCAAAGCACGCTGACGACCATTGACATAAAGGCGAACCGGCACTTTTTCGACCGCCACATCACCTGCATTACGGATTACAGCACGCATGGTGACAACCGAGCCACGATGATAGGCAGGTGCGTCCATCTGTAGGGAATCGACATACAGATTATTCATATCTGCCGCCTCCAAATGCACGATGGTGGAGAACACGGCAGTGTCCACGGGCAACGCTGACAAATCAGCGGTAGTCTGCTGAAAATCAGAGATGATGTATGCGTGACGATTGGCCGCCTGCGCCTGCATCAGAAAATCATGCTGACGACGCATCACCTCGGAAAGCATCACCGTGTGAGGAGAAACATCCATATCGTCAAGGGCCATAAGCACCTCGTCGCGGTTAAGCCAACGGAATTGTGACCCCTGCATATCATTGGTCAGCAGCTGGAAACGGTCGCTCGGCTTATAAGCCATCACTATTTCATTTACCTTGCGGCGTGCCTGTTCGAGCAACGGACCCTCAGCATCAAGTCCCTGCATACTGAACGAATTATCCACATAGAGACTGACCACCGTGCCACCAGCCTGTAACTGCTGATTGCGTATCGGTATCACGGGTTGCGCAAACGCAAGCACCAAGAAAACGATGGCCAGAATACGAGCAGATAGAAGCAACCACTGTCTCAGTTGCGACTGCCGACGAGTCTCATCACGCAATTCCTCAATGCGCTCCACATTACTGAAATAGACCTTTCGGTAGCGACGGAAACTGAATAGATGCACAACAATAGGTACACCTACAGCCACAAGGCCTATCAAAAACAAAGGATTAGCGAAAAACATCTCTCTAAAGGAAATGTTGCAAAGGTACTATTTTTTAGGATACCGCATCGACCCACCTTTTGATAGGCAACAGATTACTTCTTCTCGTTTTTCCGCATCTTCAACTGATAGTGCTGGCAGCAATTCGTAAGACCACAACGGTCACAATGGGGGCTGCGAGCGGTACAGACGTAGCGGCCATGAAGAATGAGCCAATGATGGGCCACGGCACGTTTGTTCTCGGGGATGTATCGGGTCAGTTCCTGCTCGGTTTGCAGTGGGGTCTTGCTGTTGCGGGTGAGACCTATGCGGTTAGACACCCGAAACACATGGGTATCCACCGCCAATGCAGGTTGTCCATAAACTACAGACACAATGACATTGGCCGTCTTGCGCCCCACTCCCGGCAGTCGCTGCAAATCCTCCACACTGTCGGGCACGCGTCCGCCAAACTGGCTAACCAACCCCTGAGCCATGCCCACCAAATGGCGACTCTTGCTATTGGGATAAGAAACCGAATGAATGTAGTTAAATACATCTTCAGGTGTGGCTTGGGCGAGGGATGCGGCATTGGGGTAGGCTTCAAAAAGCGCAGGCGTAACCATATTGACACGCTTGTCCGTGCACTGAGCCGACAGAATCACAGCCACCAATAGTTGAAATGGATCTTGATAGTGCAGTTCCGTCTGAGCCGAAGGGAACTCACGCTCGAAATACTCCAGTGCCATACGGTATCGGTCATCTTTTTTCATAGGGGTAACTGTATTTTATTGCAGGGCATACTCCGCCACCAGTGGATAGTGGTCGGAGATGTCGCAGCGAATACGCTTATAGTTGAGTGCCGTGAGAGCCGCATTGTGAAAAAGATAGTCAATCCGATAAGCAGGAAAAGGGCCATGATAGGTGGTGCCAAGGCCAAAGCCACGCTCTCTATAGGTGTCCGTCAGGTGCAATACGGCTTGTTGATAGAGGTAGGAAGCCGGTGTGTCATTGCAGTCGCCAATAAGCATCAATGCGCCATCATAAGACTCGATGACGGGCAACAGGTCGTCACGCCACTCCTGCTCGTGCTGGCGTATGGTTCGGCAAAACTTAGACACCATGCCGAAGGTATTGGAATCTCGCTGGCCGTGTGCCAGATTGTCCATCGTTGCCAAGTCGTCATATTCCAAATGATAAGAGGCCAGATGGACGCAAAGCAGGCGAACAGGAATGCCGTCTTTCTGTATGTCGGCATAGAACTTGCGGCTATGTCCAAGGTCTTTGACATTGCGCAATTTGTATTTGGAAAAAAGCAAAAGCCCATAAGATGCCCCCTTGTAGCCATGCCGGTAACGATACCCCATGCGTGACAAACTATCCACCACATTGTAGGCAACCGCATTGCTATAGAACTCTTGCACACAAAGTACGTCAGGCTGCTGTTGGCGTACAAGATTCACGAATTTAGCCGCACCTTCGCCATAAGGCAGTTCACCATCACGTCCTACGAAATTGTGCACATTGAATGTCATGACCTTCAGCGTTGAGGAGTCCGACGAGTTTCCCCCGCCAGAGACAAAACCCAGTTGGAAAAAAAGCGGGATGAAGGAATGGCGTAGCACGATGGCTGCCACCGAGAGAAGAAAAGTCCAACGACGCAGCACAATCCATAACAGGACAAAAGCCACATTAAGGCCAAAAAACAACACATAGCCATAACTGAGTAAAGAGATGCCTACCCAGCGGGACGGAGGCACCTCTCCTGCCAGCGTAGAGGCCAGCAACAATATGGCACACACCACATTGAGAGCCACCAACAACAAGCGCACCAACCGCATCAATCCCCTCCCCTACTCCAAAGCGTAGTCTATAATCTCCACACGCCGCTCACGAGCCGCCTCGACGCTATAGACCGAGTGAATCTTGTCATTCAGGCTGGCACTTACATTTTTAGCCGCTGTGCTGCTGCCAAAAGGAGCCTGCTCTATACGCAACTGGCCAGAGGCAATGCAACGGCGCAGATTGCCAGAGTTCCACGCATTCAGATAGTTCAGAAAACAATGGATGCGACGCTGCGATAGGCGCACATTATAATCGCTATTGTGCAGCGGGCTTGCATAACCCCTGATGGTAATCGTCACATTTTTGCCATTCCACAACTCTTCGGCAATAATCCACAGAAAGCCCTCCAGCCGATCATAGTTGCCTTGCACCTCGCTGGTGAAAAAGTGGGTCAACACCTGTGAAACCGAATCAAGAGTACGCCCCTTATAGCGTGTAGCCCAAGCCGCCTTATACTGCGGAAGCATAGCAATATAGCGTTGCACAGACACATCATAGCGTGACTTGGTGGTAGTGTCGCTCGTGCCAGGCACGGGGTCATCATTATGGAAATACAGCACAATAGGGTCATGTGCTGAAGGCGTAGGCTCGTGCACAACCTCTATAGAGTCGTTTGGCCCCTTGCCGTTAGGCGTAGGCTGGTCCCATGGATTCGGCATCGTGTCCAGCGGCATCTCCACAGGCTGCACACTCCACATGAAAAGGTCGTTGCAGCAAAAACTATCCACCAAATAGAGCGACTCGGCTCGATTAGAGGACAAATACCCGTAGTTGCCACTGGTGTCGGCCACCACATAGTACATATCATTTTGCGGCGAATTGATGGGCGACGGCATCTGCACTGGACGGCAATAACTATTTCGCACCCCGTTAGAGGCATAAATGTCATATCCCCCAAAGCCCCCCGGACGGTCTGAAGAGAAGTAGAGTACCTGCTTGTCAGAATCATAGAATGGCGTAATCTCATCTGCCACACTATTGATTGGCTGACCCAAATTGATTGGGGCAGAAGCCTTGCCGTTGTCAATCACCGTGTACCACAAGTCCATACCTCCCAAGCCCCCAGGTCGATTGGACGCAAAATAGAGCAGTACACCCTGATTGTCTGGCAGGTAGGCCACCGTGGGCTGTGTGGATGTGAAGCCCTCCATATTGATTTCCTTGCCAAGACTCTTGACATCTTTCCACTTGTCACCCTTGCGTTTGGCACTATAGAGAGCACAAGGGCCGCTGCCCTCGGCAGCTGTCTCGCACCGGGAGAAATAAAGCACGCCGTTGCGGCTGTCATAGGCCGTGTTGCCCACGTGTTCTTTCTGGCTGTTGATGCCATCACGCAGAGCCACTGGGTTGCGAGGCACGCCATCTGCATCAACGGAGGCCTGCATCACCTGATTGAGCGCCGCGTCGAGTTCCATCTTGCGCCCCGAGGCATCCGTATGGGGCAACTGCGAATAATAAAGCGTATGATTGTCAAACAGCATGGGTGCCGTCTCGCTGCCAACGGTGTTGATTCCACCAGTGATATGAATCACCTGTAGCGGCTCCTGCGCCTGCACCATCAGACATAACAGCATGAGCAAAGGGAAGATATAAGTCGATTTCATATTCATCATTTTAAGATTAAAGAGCCTATCATCTATCGTTGAACCAAATGGAATCACACATCCTACATGATGGGGCACGGCAGGCTGGCAGCACGTTTCTTCACGGGAATGATGCGATACACCAAACCCAGTTCTATGGCTCCAAAGGAGCGCGAAGCCGACACCAGCTTGGAGATATTGGCATCGTAGGAAAAGGCAAACTGGAATGCGTTATACTCCGTGCCGATGGTGAAAATGGCAGCATCGGCATGGCGCATCATCACGCCAACATAGGGAACAATACGATTCTGCACCTCTTCGAGATACCAATGCAACTCCGTGCCATAGTAAATCTCATGATACTGGTGCTGCAACTGAGCCGCAAGGATGGGCATCAGCCCCAGCGAGGGGAGGAAACGCCACTCGCATTGCGAGTAGAGATTCCAATGGATGGACAGGCGGCTGCTGTCCAACCCCATGTAGCTGATGTTAGGACGATTGAGATTGCGTGCCGAAAAAGCCACTCGGAGCGTAAGTTCGTCAGAAGGCTGATAGAACCAGGCGACACCAGCCCCCACCGTAAGATAGCTACAGCGATTTTTCTCAAACGTCTCCATGGGGTCGTAGAGGTCGGCACTGGAGGCGTTAAAACCGTCCTGTCCGTAGCCAACCTCTATAGAGCCAGACAAATAATTATCACTGGAACCCGTAGGCGATTGATAATACGATAATATCAAATTTGCCGCCGTGGTACCATAATTGAGCGACCCAGCCTGATCGCGATAGAATATCAGCCCCACGTTGAAGCCATTGAACATATAGCGATTGCGTGTGACAGAAGCCTCTGCCGTGGCGGCAAATGTCTGATAGGGCTTGCTCACCGAAGCCCACTGGTTGCGATAGGAAATCCCAAACCGCGCCTTACCCTCGAAAAAACCGGCATAAGCAGGATTGTATAGCACTGGATTGAGACCTATCTGAGAGAAATGGATGTCTTGAGCCGCCACTATTTCTACCAACAAAAGCCACAGCGTTATTGACAGCCACGACAGCCAGGGACACGAGCGAACCTTATATGGAGGCAGGGAATTCATCCTATCAGACTTTCCATTTAACGAGCATAGGGTGGCAGCGAGATGTCTGCAAACTCACCCCGCAGATATTTGAAATACCCCGCTATGCCCACCATGGCTGCATTGTCTGTGCAGAACTGAAATTTGGGGATGAATGTTTCCCAGTGGCGACGTCGCCCCATCTCTTCAAGCCGCTGCCGCAGGTAACTGTTGGCCGAGACACCACCGGCAATAGCCACCTGACGCGCCCCGGAGGACAGTACCGCCCGTTCAAGTTTCTTCAACAGAAATTCCACAATGCACTTCTGTATGGAGGCGCAAAGGTCTGCCTTATGTAGCTCTATAAAACTGGGATTTTCGGCCAGGCGGTCACGCAGGAAATAGAGAAACGATGTCTTGATGCCGCTGAAACTGTAATTATAGCCAGCAATCGACGGAGTAGCAAAATGGAATGCATCGGCATTGCCCTCCCGAGCCATACGGTCGATAATGGGACCTCCCGGATAGCCCAAATCCATGATTTTGGCAGCCTTGTCTATAGCTTCACCCGCCGCATCATCTATGGTTTCGCCCAGCACCTCTATATCGAAATGACTGCGCAGCAAGAGTATCTGAGTGTGTCCTCCCGAAACCAACAAACACACAAAGGGGAACTGAGGCGTGCGGCTATCATCGCTCTCCTTGATAAAATGAGACAGCACATGAGCCTGCAAATGATTGACTTCAATCAGAGGGATGCCAAGTCCCTGGGCAAAACCCTTGGCAAAGGAGACCCCTACCAACAGAGACCCCAGCAATCCAGGCCCACGCGTGAAAGCCACGGCGTCAATATCCTTACGGCCGATGCCAGCATTGGCAATGGCGGCATCCACCACTGGCACAATGTTCTGCTGATGGGCGCGCGATGCCAGCTCGGGCACTACACCGCCATATTGCTGATGAATCTGCTGAGAGGCAATGACATTAGACAATATACGGTCATCACGTAGCACTGCGGCTGACGTGTCGTCGCAAGAGGACTCTATGGCAAGGATGATAGGCATGGGGGAGCAGGGTATAGTCAATTACGCTTGCAAAATTACACATAAAATCCAAATTCTTTGCCACATAAGTAATAAACAAGTTTTTTTTTTGTTATTAAATCATCAATGTGTGCGAAACGCCGCCCATGTGTTGAGCCTACCCCCTTCCTGCATTGAAAAGAACAGCCAAAATAGCAGGGTATGTCATTGGCAGCCTTCTACTGGCTGTCTATTTTCTGATATCCATCTGCCTCAGTATGCCAGTGCAGACCATCGCCGGGAGTTATGCAAGCCACTATTTCTCGTCCGAATGGGGCGGCAGCGTACGCATCTCACACCTCCTGGTCAATCCCTTAGGACGTGTGGGGCTCAGCGGCATAGAGTTGGTCAGTCCCACGGGCGACACCATCTTCGTCTGCGAGCATCTCGGAGTACGTTTCCACAAAATGCCCATCGACGACGAAGGCCTCTGCCTGGACCGCGTCTCCATCACCAATGCCTACTATCATCTCGGGTTTGACGACAGCACGGGCATCAACCTCAAATACATCTTCAAGTATTTCAAAGACCGCTCTACCCCTGACACCACCGACACTGTGTCATCTCCCTTTATCGTGCGTGTAAAACGGCTCATGCTCAATGGCATTGAGTTTCGCATGGACCTCAAAGACCACGGCAATCCTGGCTACCGCGAGCACGGCGTATGCTACAAACACCAGCACTACTACGACGTACGAGCCAATATTGCCGACATACGTGTAAATGCCGACGATATCAGCTGCAGAATACTTAGATTTGCCGCCCGCGAACAATCAGGCTTTGCACTACGCCACCTCTCCTGCCTGGCCAAGGTGTCTCCCTTTGGAATTTCGGCACAGCAAATGGAATTGACCACAGACAGCACGCATCTCATGCTTGATGCCGCATTGCAGTACAACACCTGGGGCGGAATGAGCGACTACTGCGACAGCGTGCGCCATACGCTCACAATTCACCCTGGCTCGGTGGCCTGCATGACCGACGCCGCCTACTGGGCCCCCGTTCTGTGGGGGCTAAACCAAACCATCAGCATCAATGGCCACGCCGAAGGACCTATAGCAAATCTGGACATAGACAGCCTTGCCCTCGACATCAACCAGCAGTTGTCACTATGTATCAATGGCTCCGTAGAGGGACTACCGCACATCATGTCCACACAGTTTCATGTCTCTGTCGATCACCTCAAGACCTCCTATCAGGCACTGCGACACATCACACTGCCCGAGAAGGCATCCCCAATTACCATTCCATCGTTGCTGAAACCTCTGGCAGACATAAGCGGACAGCTGCGAGTAGACGGTCAAGCGGATAACTGCGCGGCATCCGCCACCTTTCGGACGTCCATCGGGACGGCCTCTGCCGACCTAACAGTCCAACGCGACGCTGGCGACGCACGCTATCACGCCACAGCCCATGTGGCTTCACCCT
This sequence comes from Bacteroidales bacterium, assembly GCA_017480145.1. Classification (GTDB taxonomy): domain Bacteria; phylum Bacteroidota; class Bacteroidia; order Bacteroidales; family P3; genus Colimorpha. The sequence goes on along the minus strand of JAFVBF010000015.1, from coordinate 17,951 downwards.
CGCTCAGCCTTGCCAAACTATTACCCAACGAATGGGTTTCACGAACCGGACTCCGAGCCACAATAGAATGCGAAGGCAATGCTTATGCCAACCTTACGGCACACGCCGAAGGAGAGCTATACTCCATGTTGCTATGCGGAATACCCATCAAGCCAGCCACATTCAGTGCCGCATTCGGACAGGACAACCTATCATTTGACTTGGACATAGACGACGAACTCCTCTCCCTCTCGGCAGAAGCCTCCTATGCCAACGACAATGAGAATCAAGCCCTTCATGCCGACATCCTTGTGAATCACTGCGAACTCTCTTCTCTGCACATTCTGACCACCGACAGCACCTCGGACATTGCCACCCACCTACGTGCCGACCTACACGGCAACAGCATGAACAACCTATCTGGCTCGGCCTCACTGGCCAATACCGTTTTCACATACAACGGCAACAGCATCATCCTCAACAACATCTTACTCACAATACGAGAGATTGAAAATTACAAAAACATCCTTGTCACCAGCGACTGGCTGAATTTCTCTATGAAGGGGCTGTTGCACTACGAAGAACTACCACTCATCGCACAGGACCTAATGACACGCTATTGTCCGGCAAACTTCAACCCATGGCGTGGCACTCCGATGCCCCTTCCACCCACCGAGAGTTCCTTTTCGTTTAACGCACGCTGGAAAGGCGAATACAACCAACTGCATCCGTTCAACATTCCGATATGTCTCGCCAATGGCACCAGCCTGAATGGTTCCTACAGTCCTGCCGAAAGCCTCAAAATAGTGCTACGCTCCGACTCCATAACAGCCAGTGCTATCACGCTCAGAGATGTGGGCATCATTGGAAAGCCTCGCCACGAAATATATAGCCTACAGGTTGATGCCGAAAAACTATGCGTAGGACAACCCACCATATTGGAAGATGTAAGCCTGCTGGCAGATTTATCGTCCGACAGTTCCCATCTTAGCCTGCAAAATGGATCGCTGGGCGACATCCACAATATGCGCATCGACTTAAACCTGCTGAGCGACAGTGCCACCAATATCATAAGCCTACAGCATGGTCGTTTCAACTTGGCCGAACGGCTTTGGTCCATTAGTTGCGACGACGGGTTCGAGATACAGTCAGGCCACTACAGCCTGCCTTCGCTCGTAGTCTCCGACGGCACACAGTCCATCAATGCATCGCTGGCCATAGACAGCACCCAGACCGACCAGGTACAGCTGACGCTGAGCAACTTGAATTTTGCATGGATTACGCAGTTATGGCTTGCTTCTTCCGGATTTGATTTGGATGGTCGCATTAACGGGATGGTCACACTCCTGGGGCTAACCTCAACCCCTTACCTTGAAGCCAACCTCAAGATACAGGATTGCAAGGTGAACGACTACCAGCTGGATCAGATTGCGCTCCAGACCGACTGGAACGCAGAGCAGCAACAGCTCAACATACAACTTGACACCCGCTCGCTTACTGGAGCAGACGGATACGTACCCCTTAAAGCCGATGGGAGCATCCTCATGTCGCAAGAATCACCAATCCTCAACATCAATGCCACCTTCGACCATTTCCCCCTTGAGACCGTCACTCCGCTGCTAAGCTCTTTCGCATCACGTTTCGAGGGCGAGATGCATGGCAACCTACACATCGGAGGTCCATTGAAACAAATTCAATTTACTGGCGATGCCATCATTGAGCAAGGACTTCTGTCCATTGCAGCCACTGGCGTCACCTACCGATTCTCCGATACCATCCATTTACAGAACCAGCGCATAACCCTGTCGGACTTCAAGGCCAGAGACCCACTGAACCATGTCCTCACCATAGATGGATACATACTGACCAACGGACTACAAGCCACCGACATGGATTTATCCGTGAACGCCGACAACTTCATGCTCTTCAGCATTCCCGAACGACCCGATGTGGCCTCAGGGCTTATCATGGCCGCCCTCTCGGGACGCGTACAGGGAAGCTCGAACGACCTCAGACTCAACATCTCCGCACGAACAAATCGAGGCAGCGTACTCTCCATTCCCGTGGATGACCGCAAAATGGTCAGCGAAAATCAATTCATCACGTTTGTTTCCCCCTCGGCAGAACGACAGGACGACAAAATTGCCGAAACACCTGCCGCATCATCCCCCTTCACAATGACCCTCTCGCTGGAACTTACCCCCGACCTACGACTCAAACTACCCATGACCTTTCAGCAAATCGCACCCAAACTTACAGCATCGGGGTCGGGCAACGTGCTACTATCCATGAAGGGTGGTAGTTCAACGGTAACAGGCTCCTACGAACTCTCTTCTGGAAGTCTCGTCCTCGAACTCTTCTCGCTGCTCTCCACCAACTTCACCCTTGATGCTGGCAGCACCATCATCCTCCCAGGAAACATCAACAACGCCATCTTCGACATCAAGGCATCGCACCTGGTCCACGCCAATCTGGCATCGCTCATGGGAACGTCCGTTGAAACATCGGGACGAACCGTTAATGTAGAAGACGTGATTGTGCTGTCAGGCACCTTGGCCAATCCTTCCGTCTCATTCGACATACGTTTTCCTGGTGCAGACAAAAGCGTGGAAGAAGAAGTCTCCGCCTATATTGATAGGAGCAACGAGCGCGATGTTATCACGCAAGCCATGTCGTTGCTGCTTACCGGCCAGTTCTCCAACGCCACATCCAGCAGTTCGATGATAGACAACGCATCCGCCGGAGGCTACAACATTGCCACCTCTACCCTCGGCAACATGGTGAGCAACGTCGTGCAGGTTGTCGATGTCAACTTTGGCTACCAAGGCGAAACGGCTCTCACACGCGAACAATTCGACATTGACATTCGCAAGGAGTGGGACCGCCTCTATTTCGAGACCACCTTAGGCTATGGCGGCGAGGCCATCGCGCTCGAAGGGAACGATGCCACCACCAACCTAATCGGAGATGTGCTGGTAGGCTATAAGATTAACCCCCGACTCCATCTTTTTGTCTTCAATCGCACCAACACCAACGACTTCACTCGTACAGAACTGCCCTACAAACAGGGAGTCGGACTCAAACTGACACGTGATTTCAACCGCTGGGGAGACATCTTCTCCCACAGCAAAAAATAGCACCAATCGAAAGACGAATCTCATCCCATGATACCACGACAAGCCTACTCCATAAAGAATAATATTGTTTTTGTTCTGTCTCTTCCCTGCTTCGTCATCCTGTTCGCAGTACTCTATGACCCGCACTACGGACTGGACAACGATGCCTTCTGGACTATATGGAAGGAAAACGATGGACTTATTATCCCCATTCTTGCCGCCATCGTCCTGGCCGTAACAGCCCTTTCGCGCACCCTGATGATTATCTGCACTCAGCAGTCGCGCATCAGCGAAAGAGTCTTCCTTGAATGGCAGATTATAGAAATCCTTGTCACCTGTCTTTTCGGCGACCTTTTCATGAGCCTCTTTCTTCACAGGAGCTTTTTCGAACTACTGCTCCATGCACTCATGGTAGGGCTTTCCGTCCAGATATTTCCTTATGCGATCTACTGGTGCTGGATAGAGATGCAAGGGCAGCGCGAACGAATGGACGAAGCACAAACCACAATCGAGACCCTGCGGCAGGGACTGCAGGATGTCACCGACGAAGTCGTCCAGTTTTTCGACGAGAAAAATGTTGCAAAACTGCTTGTCGGGCTTGACAAAATCTATTCTGTCGAATCTGCTGGCAACTACGTCAATATTGTCTATGAGGACAACGGCAAAATACTGCGCTTCTCCTTACGCAATTCCATGAAAGGCGTCGAGGAGACCTGCAGTCAGAATGGGTTGGTTCGCTGCCATCGCTCCTACTACATCAACCTCCGAAAAATCAAACTGATAAGAAAGGATTCCACAGGTGCTTATGCCGAAATGCAGCACAGCGGTCTTTCTGACATTCCCATTTCCAAACTCTATGCCGCCGAGGTGGCACATCTCTTTTCCACAAGAATATAATCCTCGTTTGACATGCCCGTTTTTCATCCCTGTTGCCGCCTGTTCATGCTATGCCTGTTGGCCATCAACTTATGCAGCGCTTGTCATGCCCAAGGTAGCGCCATAGACTCCGACTCGCTATGTTTTGTTTCTGCAAACTGGCAGGAAGAGCGACAAGAAAATATTCGATTCCTGCAACACCAGTTCCTATCCGACTCACTTTTTGGACATCCTCAATACATCTTCTGGATGGAAATACCTCCCACGGAGATATACCGACTACACTACGCCTATGACCCCCAACTGTCACCCACGTCAGTTCAAGCACAACGCCATCAGGCTTTGGCCGCCGTCAATGGCAGTTTCTTCGACATAGACCAAGGCTTCCCTATCTGCTACCTTCGTATTGACAGCGTAGAGGTGGGAGAAAACACGCCTGGCAAAACCGACAGCATCAACCGAAAATACTACCAATATGCCACATTGAGCCTTGCCGACAGCGCTCTGAATTTCATCATACCCGACAGCAACCGCTGCCACGAGGCAAGCCTGCCCGGGCGCAACCTCATGACTGCTGGCCCAATGCTCATCTACCACGACAGTGTCATTCCGCAACGCGACGACCGAACCTTTGTCACCCACCGTCACAACCGTACCGCTGTAGGGCTACGTGCTGATGGCTCAGCAATTATTTTGGTGGCCGATGGACGATTCAGAAACCAAGCAGCTGGTCTTTCGCTCAATGAGTTATGCAATCTGATGAGATGGCTCGGTTGCCGCGATGCCATCAACCTCGACGGCGGGGGGTCTTCCACTTTTTATGTGCATCCCCAAGACAATGAGCCTCAGTCTGCCGTACGCAATTATCCCTCCGACAATCGGAGATTCGACCACGAGGGAGAACGTGACGTATCCAGCATTCTCTACATTGAGGCACTGCGCACGGAACACGAAGTACCAATAGAACAAAAACAATCAGAATAATCACTTAAAACAAAATACAAGCCATGTACGCAATAGGAATTGACATCGGAGGCACCAATACCGATATGGGCCTTGTCCGCAACGACGGCACGATTATCGAACGCCGAAACCTGAAAACCAGCCAATACACTATTTTCAGCCAATATGTGAACGATCTGGCAGAAGCCATACGTTCCATGATTGAGACGCACTCTATTGACATGTCTCAAATCGAAGGCATCGGCATAGGGGCACCCAACGGCAACTTCTACACAGGATGCGTTGAAAACGCCATGAATCTGACCATGCATGGCGTACTCAATTTCGAGAAAGAAATGGCCAAGCATTTCTCCCTGCCTGTGGTTCTCAGCAATGACGCCAATGCCGCAGCCTATGGCGAATATGTCTACGGCGGGGCTAAGGGAATGAAAAACTTCATTATGTTTACCCTCGGAACAGGGGTAGGCAGTGGCATCGTCATCGACGGACGGCTGGTGCTCGGCTCCACGGGGGCAGCCGGTGAACTGGGTCACGCCATCGTGATGCCCGACGGACGACAGTGCAGCTGCGGCCTGCATGGGTGTATCGAGGCTTATGCGGCCTCGCGAGGCATACTCCAGACCTATGCCGAACTCCGTGCCGCCTACGATGCCCTCCACAAGCCAGAGACTCATAACTTTCAAACGGGATGGATAGACCACACGCTTCCCCTGTCATCCATCACCAGCAAAAATCTTGGCGATGCCGCTAATGCAGGAGACCCATTGGCTGTGCAGACATTTGAAATCACGGGACGCTATTTAGGCTTGGCCATGGCCAATGCCGTGGCATTCTCATCCCCTGAAGCCATATTTCTCATGGGGGGTCCCGCACAGGTAGGCGAGCCATTGCTGCGCCCGCTGCGCGAATCTTTCGAAAGCCACCTGCTCTACGGATTCAAAGGCACCTGCCAAATCCGTATGTCGCAATTGACAGCAAACAATGTGGCAATACTTGGCGCTGCCGCACTCATCAAAATGAAATAAATCGAAAGGTGACGAACCAGAGGTCCACTCATCCAAGTTCACAATCCCTTCGCCGAACAACAAACCCAACCACCATGCAAGAGAAAATCTTTTCACTCGAAGAGATTGACTACAGCCGTTTCTGGGGCACCAACGACAGACTGCTCGACTTTGTGCGTCTGCTTTTCCCAAAGATAAAACTCATCGCCCGCGGCGAGATGCTCAAAGCCATTGGCAGCGATGAGGATATTCTCCACTTCGAGGGCAAACTGATGGCAATGATGACCTATTACGAAAAGTTTGGGAAACTCAACGAAAACGCCATCATGCAGATTTTTGAAAGTGGGGGTTCAACGCCCGAAGCTGAAACCAACGATGAAATTCTGGTGCATGGCCGCAACGGCATCCTCATCAAAGCCCGCACTCACAACCAGCAGCGACTGGTCAAGGCCATACACCAAAACGACATCGTTTTTGCCATTGGCCCCGCAGGTACCGGGAAAACCTATACCGCCGTGGCAATGGCCGTGCGGGCCCTGAAAAACAAAGAAGTACGCCGCATCGTACTCACACGCCCCGCCGTCGAGGCGGGCGAAAACCTCGGATTTCTGCCTGGCGACTTGCGGGACAAACTGGACCCTTACCTCCAACCGTTATACGATGCCCTCCGAGACATGATTCCCCAGCAGAAATTGCTCTCCTACTGGGAAGACAACACCATAGAGATTGCGCCACTGGCCTTTATGCGCGGACGAACCCTCGACAACGCTTTCGTCATTCTCGACGAAGCCCAGAATGCCACCTCATCACAGCTCAAGATGTTTCTCACCCGCATGGGACGCAATGCGAAATTCATCGTTACAGGCGATGTGACGCAGATAGATTTGCCACATCACCAACAAAGCGGATTGGTGCAGGCCACCAAATTGCTGGGCAACATAGAGGGTATCGAGGTCATACAACTTGACCGCAGCGACGTGGTTCGCCACCGATTGGTAACAAAAATCATCCAAGCCTATGAAGACGCACCCCAATTGTAAAATCAACCTGGGGCTACACGTCATTGAACGACGCCCTGACGGCTACCACAATCTGGAAAGCATCTTCTTGCCAGTATTCGACCTATGCGACGACCTGGAAATAATCCCCCTACCCGACAAGCCCTATGGATACTGCCAGTTTTCACAAGACGGCATTCCAATAACATGCAATACAGAAGACAACCTATGTGTGCGTGCCTACAAGCTTTTACAACAACAGTTCCCACTAAAAGTCGGCGCAGTACGAATCCATCTGACAAAAAAGATTCCTTTTGGGGCGGGACTGGGTGGCGGCTCTTCCGATGCGACCTTCGTCCTACGAATGCTCAACGAACTCTACAAACTGAGTCTCTCTGACGAGCAATTGTGCCATTATGCCATCCAGTTAGGGGCCGACTGCCCATTTTTTGTGCATAACCAAGCAGCCTATGTCACTGGCATTGGAGACCAGCAAGAACTGCTAAATTTCTCTTTGGAAGATGCCGGTCTGAGGCTATTCATCCGCAAACCCGATGACAGCGTTTCCACCCGAGAGGCCTATGCCGGCATCAAGCCACGCAACATCCAACCCCATATAGCAACCCCAAACCTCAAAGAGGCATTACGACAACCCGTTACGGAATGGAGGGATTTATTTGTAAACGATTTTGAAAAAACCGTGTTTCCCAACCATCCCGCCATCGCCCAGCTGAAAAAACAATTCTATCAGGAAGGCGCAGTCTATGCCTCGATGACCGGCTCAGGCGCAGCCGTATTCGGAATCTTTATCAAATAGGGGATTTTCTACCCGAGAAGGCACAATACCACCACAGCGCAGCACATATCCAATCACATACAGATTTATTCACTTACATCTTCTGGCATGTGAATGGGGATGGGCTTAAACTTGCTTTGACGCTGTTTCCATCGCTCCCGGGCATATTGCTGCATATCGCTCACCCCGTCATTCTCGTCAATGATTTCCAATCCAAGAATGGTTTCTATCACATCCTCCAACGTCAGAATACCCATAAAACAACCGTATTCGTCAATAATCAGCGCAATCTGCTCTTTGTGTTTCAGCAAAGACTCCCAAATGTCACTGATAGACATCTCCTCATTGAAATAGGGAATATCTCGACGAATGGAACCCAGCGTAACATCAAACTTGTCCTCCGCCAGCAACTCTAACGCTTCTCGACGCAGGATATAGCCCGTGATATACTCAGGGTCTTCTGCATAGACCGGAATACGCGAAAAATGGCCAAATTCCTCCTCTCGGTAGAACTCTCTCAAAGTCATTGACTCTGGAGCCACCGCAGCCACCACGCGAGGCGTCATCACGTCGTACGCCTTGATGTTGTCCAGTTTTATTACGTTTTGTATAATCTTGTTCTCGCCCTCGTCTATCACGCCCTCATCCTCGCCTACATCAGCCATGGCTGCCACCTCTTCACGGCTCACACCGCTCTCGTCCTCATGGTGCGCAGCCACTAAACGGGAGAATAGCTGCACCAGCCACACCAAAGGATACATGATAATAATCAAAATATGAATGGCATCAGAGGAAAAACCCATCAAACGCTTCCAGTGCGAAGTACCAATAGTCTTAGGTATAATTTCCGAAAAGATAAGCACCATCAAAGTCATGATAGCCGAAACCAGACCGAACCACTGACTGCCGAAAACCACCGATGCCTGGCTGCCGACACCAGCAGCACCAAACGTATTCGCTATGGTATTGAGCGAAAGGATAGCCGCTATGGGACGGGCCGTGTCCTGCTTGTAACGCTTAAAACGCGTCGCTGGCTTATATCCTTCATCCTCCCGCATCGTGATATAAGAAATCGGTGTAGACATCAGCACCGACTCCAGAATGGAGCAGAGGAAAGATATCCCCAAGGCAGAAAACAAATATATCAGCAGTAGTGTCATAAAGTCTCAAAAGAAAACAAATTGCAAAAGTAACAATAAATTCCAGATATTTGCCCACCTTTTTGCGACTGACTCATTCTACCTTTGCCTCGTGATAAAGCATCGGGTGCTGCCATCAGATTGATCAACAATACCGTAATATATAAACAAAATAAGGGAGGGGAAAATCAATCCTCTCCCTTTAAAGTAGGAATATTCATATAACAAAAGAGAACTCCTTATTGAGTCCTCTCTTTTCCAGTGCCCGGGACAGGACTTGAACCTGCACTCCTTGCGAAATACGCACCTGAAACGTACGCGTCTACCAATTCCGCCACCCGGGCATTAAAATAGGCACCTAAATGCCTTCGGTTTCCCGTTTATTTGGTGCCCAGGACAAGACTTGAACTTGCACGCCGTAATCGGCACTACCCCCTCAAAGTAGCGTGTATACCAATTTCACCACCTGGGCTTTGGCTCTCAAAGCGGTTGCAAAAGTACTATTTTTTTGCAAACCCACAAAATTTATTTTCATATTTCAGCCAGTACATACCCCAAAACAACCGATATCAACACTTTGAACGTTATCCGCAATCAATCGCCTCCACACTGTAACAAATTCTCGAATCCCCCATACAGCAATATTCCAGACCTCGACAACGAAGTCTGGAATGCAGTTTTAACACACAAGCGAACGTTGTGGCTGTCAAGATGTACAGAACGGCCAAATCAGCCTACTCGTCGTCATCATCTTCATCATCCGACGAGGAACCCGTCTGAATACCATCGGTTTGACCGAAACGAACCAAGAAGTTAGGCACCTCCGAATTACTGGTACCTATGCGGTAATGGAAAGTCCCAGTTTTGTCCGAAGACTGACGTTTGTCAGCAGGCAGCCCTTTGATGTAGTCCACCCATTCTCCGACAGATGAGTAGATGGTGAGCTGTTGCTTAGTGGCATTATATCCGAAATAATACCAGTGGTCAGACGCCACTTGCAAATAGAGATTGAACAACTGATCAGTGCCGCGCTTGAATATCTGAGCCTTGATGCGGACATCAAGATGCAGCTGCTTCTTGCCCACCTGCGCCAGCGGAGCCACCCCGTCATAGAAGAATCCCAGTGTCGGTGAATACTGCCATTTGATGCGCTCGAAAAGCAGCGTCTGGTCGAACTGCTTTGGTTGCAGTTTGGCATCAAAAGCCCCCGACGAGATATAATTGCTATAGCCCTCGGTGCCTTTCTCTTCGCCCATATAGAACACAAATGCCTGACGGAGCAGCTCGTTGTCGGGGTTCGTTGGCGAGAGTCGCAGGTCATCGCCAATCAGTTGTCCCAGCATATTGACCACGTTGGCTTCCATCGGGAACGTGATTCCAAAGACGGTATTTATCTCGGTCTGTTCCACCTGAGAGGGGTCAAGCATAACATTTCCGTAGGCGAAATTACCTCCCACCCCCTGACGGATTCCCAGATTGACGGGGCCTTCGCCCGTCAGATCACAAGAAGCCGTATTGAGGGTCAGCATTCGATCCACCACACCCTCGGGGTCTTCCAATTTCTCTCGCGATGCAATGCGGTAGGTCTGCGCCTTCATGTCATATTCCAAAAAGCCCCAAGAGGTCAGCAAGTCGTTGTCCGCTGCTTTTTCATTGGTGAGGAATGCCGAACGAGGCTCCATAGTGCTCTTGTCAAACAGAATGCCGGCCGTGATGCGGTTGCCCTTCCAGTCCACCGGAATCTCAGGAACCTCTACCTGCACATTTTTCGGATCGATATAGCCCTTGAACGCCAGCAAACCCATCTGATCGGTAGGCAGACACTTATGCAACAGACGCACACCGCCCTCCAAATAGTAGGCATTGGTGTCCGCATCCACACGAACGCCACCCGCATAGCCCAAAGCCTGATTGAGGGTGAAGTTGGCATCATCGTCAATAAATCCGCGTCCCACGGTCATGCCCTTCTTATCCACCAGTATTTCTTCCATGAAGATACGCTGTTTTTTCTCTTCTTCATCCACATAGTCTATGTAGCCTTTGCCCGTATAAGACTTGCGTCCTTGCACAATGACATCAGCGCCATAAAACTCATGGTATTTGTTCTCACGCGTAGCCAGTATGCGTGCATCTGATATTTTGTGCATGGCGGCATCGGCACTGATATGCACCGAGTCGCCGCCAGGAGCGATGGCGGCATCCGCCACATCGATTTCAAACACCTCTCGGCAGGTCAGTTCGGCCTTGTCGTACAGATAAGAGCCACGAACGGCAAAGAACTGGAGGCTGTCCTGCTTGGGATGGGTGGAGACAAAACGCGCTCCTGGCATCTTTTTGCCCACGCGGTCAGACAAGGCCACATCCTCCATACCCTGCGAATCTTCACTATGACTGTCCATCAGGTCCAACGCCTGATTGTCCATCTGCCATGAGAACTTGTTGACGAAAGCCATATACTGTAGCACTGGCAGCTTGGTACGGCCTACAGCATCATTAGACGTGAAGTCGGCATGGCGGTTTTTAAAATCCACATGTGCCTGCATATTCTCGGCATAAAAGGCCACCTTGTCATACAGCCGACTACGCAGAGTGAAAGTGCTGACCTTGGCATCCATCTCAGTCGAAGTGAGGGTGAAGAGCGGTGACTCAAGCATACCATCCTCTTCCACCCTGGCCTTGCCCGAGGCCACGGCCCCCTGAGGCATCAATGCGACATAGCCCGACAACTCGCTCTTGCCATTAAACATGGAGAATGGCGTGCCATTGCGCATCTGGGCTATGTTCATAGAATCCTTATAGGGATACCACCGTTCGAGGGTACGTCCATTGTGAATCTCAGGGAATCCTTGCTCCTCACGCACAAAGAAAGTGTCGGTGACAGCAAACATGGAGTCCAGCAAGAAGAGTATAGTCTGAGACATTGTGGTCGAGGTCAGATAATCCAACTGTCCGCGGCCGTGCAAGCCGTGATAACTGAGGTCGATTGTGCTGGTGAAACGGCCTTTGCCTCCATAGGTAGGAAAGCCGCCCGGAGGAGTCTCACGCACAAAGCCTAATGAGTAGTCAGGCTGCACACGCAGCGGTTCGGCAAATTCCGGGAATATGCCCCCCGAGGTCAGCGTGCCGCCAAAGTAGATGCTATCCGTTTCAAAATCATCCAAATCAGTAATAGTAAATGGATCAAGCGTGAAATAGAAACGGTCGCGAGTGTAAAGACCCTTCTGCATGTCGGGCACATCATAATACACATAGCTTTTCTCCTTGCTGTCAAAAACAGGGAAACCCTTAGTGTCTTTCAGACCGCTATGGTTATCGGCCTCGTCAATCTGAAGGTGACCCACCAGTTCGCGCAACGGAGTGCGTACCAACCGCTCGTCATCTGGATTGTCAAACATCTTGACGTAGAAGAACAAAGAATCCACCTTGGGCAGGTCTAAATCAAACTTGGAGTATGAAAATTCACCATCGGTGACAAACATCACAAAACGACCAGCATCAATACGTCCTGAGAACGAGATGTCGCGATTCTTGTGTACCACAACCTGTCCTTTGCGAGGATAGATGGCCACTTTCTGGCTATCGCTAACCACAAACTTCTTCACGCCCTCTATATGCAGGTCGTTGTTCGAGAGGTCTATCTGGGCATTACCGCTCTTGTAGGACGACTCCAAGACGATGGCATCGTAGTCGTGTTTTTTCACCTGGTTCACTGCCTTCACATAGTCTGCCAGTTTCGGTTTGCAACTGACCCGCTGCATCCCTTCGTTATAAGAGACTAACCAATTGCGCGAAAGGTTGTGAATCATGGCTTTGGCCTGAATAATGTCCAAATGTATGGATTTTGCAAATTCGTCCACATAAAACTCACCTTCAAAGCCCTTCTTCTTTGCATAGTTATAGACCAATGTGGCAGGATTGATGGCATCTATACCCTGCAACTCGCGCGCCTTGCGCTCGGCATAGTAGTTGCTCGACTCAAAAGTGCAAAACGAGGCATCACCCGCCGTGCCAAGGTCGCCAAACCTAAGGCTGCCATCGTCCAGTTTCCAGGAGATAGCCTCGCTGAAGATATCCAGATTGTGGTACGTGTCGGTGTAGGGGCTATAGTAATTTCGCTGAGAGGAGTTGATGATATTGACCGTTTTGTCGGAGGTCTGGTAGCGAACGGTGACGCCCTCGTTGTAAATGGAGTCTTTATCAATAAATATGACCACGCGGGCTTTCTCGACAGTCAGACGGCTATGGGTGACGCTGAACTGGGCAGACTGCACCACAATAAATTTCTCCCCGCCACGATAGAACACCAACGACGACGGGTTCTCAGGGTCGTTTGTCACCATCTTGCCTCCATTCATCATGAAGAGACCCTCATAATCCACATTGGGGACAATATCCTTGATTTTAAAATCCTTCTGATAGGATTTAAACTGTGGATAGACGTATTTGTCCGGATCTTTCTTTGTGGAGAGGACATCGTCTACAAAGCCTAAGATAGGCGACTTAAAGTAGGTCGTATTGGTAAACTGTACCGAGTCGGCATGAAACTTGGCCTGCTTGGTGTCAGAGGTATAGTTGCCCAGCACCGCCCAGCACACCGTGGCGGGCAAACCCGCACGGTCCCAGTTGAGACGACCACCCTTGCCGCGCCATTTGCTGTCCAGATAGTAGTAGGTGCCAGTAGTACCATATATGGTACCAAAGTCATTTTTACTACCATAGTACAGCTCCATCGGTTTTTCAAAACGAACCAATATATCCTGCCCTTCGCACAACAACGTAAATGAGGCCCCCGACTGCGCCTGCCAGCGGTTGGACTGGAACTTACTCAGCGTGCGGTCTGTAGCCAACTGCGTAGCGAAGTCGGCAAAATCCATCAGTCTTTTCGTATTCTTGCCCTTGGTCTGCAATAGGGAGATACTGGCAATCCAGCCATCAAAGTTGCTCTTGCCGGCTGGCAAAGCATAGAATGAATTGGCACCTTCGATTACCCCTGTAAAATCTGCCGATTTAGCCTTATTCTTAGCCAGCGTTTGGAAGATGTCTGCCAATTTGTTCTGCGCATCGGAAGTCAGCCCCGAGTGGACCGACCGAAATTCCGTAATCAACTTGGTGTTTGCCTTGATTTTATCATCCATTTTGGTGGCTCCGTTCAGGTATTCAAGCAACTGGTCGGGCAGCTCCGCACCTGTAAATGTCACCATGGGCTTGCTCTTCTGCGCCAGCAGCAAGCCACTCATCATCATGGCCACCAACAGCAGCCACATCTGTTTCATTTTCATAACACTGGTTTTTGCTTACTATTATTCCAAGCAGCAAAATTAGGCAAATTTAAGCAAGCGCAGGCTGGCCTCCAATAGATTATACAAACATCACAATGTGAATTGCCAATCCCGCACCCACGCACCATTCTGGAGCAGTACGACACTTTTTCGTACCTTTGCAAGGTGAAAAAAAATTAACACCATGCCCAAGCCCACCCGAAAGGATTTTCCAGGCAGCCGGCTGATATATATTCTGTCAGCCTATGCGATTGCCATTTTCTTCTTTACTCTCTTTCGTATAGCGAACTCCATCATCTATTGCAATGCGCAGCCCACCGACCTTGAGGGCCTCTATGGGCAGGCACTCTTCATGGGCTGGCGTTTCGACACTCTGGTTTCTTGCTTTGTGCTGGCACTGCCTTTGCTGATGGTAATCATAGGCGAGATAGCACACATACGAGCCAAGGCATACTATGCCGTAGCACACCATATGACTGTGACTCTCTTCATCATCTGCTTCTTTGCCTGTGCCGCCGACATACCCTATTTCAACTACTTCTTCACCCGTCTCAACGCCCAAGCGGTAGACTGGGGAGACGAAGCCAGCATGGTGATTGATATGATTATATCCGAACCCACTTACATCGGATATTTCTTCGCATTCCTATCAATTGCCGCAGGATACTGGTTCTTGATGCGCTGGGTCTACCGACGACTGCTGAAACCCTGCGCATCCCCCCGATGGCTTCCCTTAGGCTACAGCATCCCGCTTGCCATACTGCTCATTGCAGCCTGCTTTGTCGGCATGAGGGGACGCCTACAAGCCAAGAGCCCCATGCGCGTGGGCACGGCGTACTTTTGCAACAATGCTTTTTTGAATCAAATCGGGCTAAATCCAGTCTTCACATTCATAAAAAGCATTGAAGACCAAGGAAAACGGAAAAGCCAACCTATCGCATTGATGGATGAAGAAGAGGCTCGAAGCATTATAGAGACTCAATTATCAAAAGCCATCACACCCCTCCATGACACCATAGCACTGCCCGAAGGGACCAATGTCGTGCTGGTTCTCATGGAGTCCATGAGTGCCGACAAGGTAGGATTCCTGTCACCTGCCAGCGATTTAACACCAAACATAGACAGCCTGATGTCCCGGTCGCTGGCTTTCACGCAAGCCTATTCCGCTGGGATTCACACACACAATGGTCTGTTCAGCACGCTTTTCTCTTATCCCGCCATCCTCAATCGCCACATCATGAAAGAAGCCGTCATTCCACAAATGTGCGGCCTGCCCCACGCCCTATCATCCAATGGTTATAGGACCCTTTTCTTCATCACTCACGACTCGGAATTCGACAATATGAACGGATTCCTTCTGGGCAACGGCATCGAAAAACTATTTTCGCAACAGGACTACCCTTCCAGCGAAGTGACGGGCACCTGGGGAGTGCCAGACCATATAATGTTCAACCACGCCATAGAAGAGCTGGGCAAACTCGACAACTCCCAGCCGTTCCTCGCCTGCTTACTGACATGCAGCGACCATGGTCCGTTCATCTATCCCGAAAACATAGAACTCCAGCCACGCCATTCCGACCTAAGACAGAAAATTGTAGAATATGCCGACTGGTCCATAGGCCAATTCATGCACAAGGCAGCACAACAGCCCTGGTTTGACAACACGCTCTTTGTTTTCGTAGCCGACCACGGCTCCATACTCAATAGCCGTTACGACATGCCGCTCTCCTATCATCACGAGCCGCTCTTTTTCTATTATCCCAAACTTATTACCCCTCAGCAGACCGACCGTTTGGCCTGCCAAATAGACCTCACGCCCACCCTGCTGGGCATGCTGCCCGTCTCGTGGAATAACAACACCCTCGGCATAGACCTCCTTCGCCAGCAAAGACCCTATGTCTATTTTAGTGCTGACGACAAAATCGGTGTACTTGACCAACAATGGTTCTACATCTACCGCATGAACGAAGGACGCGAGAGCATGTACCGCTATCGCACAGGCAATACCCACGACTACCTGGACCAAGAGGCTCAACGCGCCGATGATATGCGCCGCTATGCATTCTCCATGATACAGACCACCCAAAGCCGCTTAAGAGACCACAAAACACTCTGCCAATAAGCCACACACAATGACCCTATTTTATTGCCAAGACATTGACAGCGACACGTTTTCGCTTCCTGCCCAAGAATCACATCATTGCATCCGAGTACTTCGAATGACAGTAGGCGACCAACTCTACCTCACTGATGGCAGGGGAACAATGTGCCTATGCCGCATCGTCTGCTCCGACAGCACAAACTGCCTGGTAGAGGTAATACAACGAGACAACAACTATGGGAAACGGCCCTACCACCTGCATATAGCCGTGGCTCCGACAAAAAACAACGCACGCATAGAGTGGCTGGTGGAAAAAGCCGTCGAAATAGGCGTGGACGAAATCACCCCCATCATTTGTGACCATTCCGAACGAGGCATACTGAAGACCGACCGGTTGGAAAAAATAGCCATCAGCGCCATGAAGCAGTCACTCAAAGCATATCTTCCCCTCATCAATCCCGCCACCCCCCTACGGCAATTCGTATCACGGCCGATAGAGGGGCAACGCATGGTATGCTACTGCGAGGGCGATCAGCGCATCCCACTGAGCCAGACCTATCAAGCCGGAAGCGATGCCGTCATTCTCATTGGTCCCGAGGGAGACTTCAGCCCTGATGAGATTACAACCGCCATAGCGAGCGGATTCCAACCCATCACCTTGGGCGATGCTCGTCTGCGCACCGAAACCGCCGCTCTCTATGCAATTACGGCAATCAACTTTATGAACACCTAACGCCCTACGACAACAGAAGCCTGCACCATCCATCAGACAAAAAACAGTTATTGCGTCATGAAACAAAAACAGAATATTATTATTGTTCTTGTTTTCCTCACAGGACTTATGCCTGGCCTATGGGGACAGACCTCCATAGCTCTGCTTAAATATGGCGGTGGGGGTGACTGGTATGCCAATCCTACCGCCCTCACCAACCTCATAGCGTTCTGCAACGCCGACCAGCAGATGAACATCAATCCGCAATATGCCACCGTAGAAGCTGGCAGTAGCGATATCTTCAACTATCCATTCCTGCACATGACAGGGCATGGCAATGTGGTTTTCTCCTCACAAGAAGCCCAGAACCTGCGTAACTATCTCATTGGCGGCGGATTCCTACACATTGACGACAACTACGGCCTCAAGGACTTTGTGGTTCCCCAGATGAAGAAAGTCTTTCCCGAACTCGAATTCACAGAACTTCCCTTCTCCCACCCCATCTACCACCAAAAATACGATTTCCCTAATGGATTGCCCAAAATACACGAGCACGACAACCTTCCCCCTAAAGGCTACGGCCTCATCTACGAGGGACGTCTGGTCTGCTTCTTCAGTTGGGAATGCGACCTCGGCGATGGATGGGAAGACCAAGATGTCCACAACGACAGCCAATCCACTCGACAGAAAGCACTGCGTATGGGCAGCAACATCATCCAATACGTATTTGCTAATTAGGAAATGCATTTAACAAATCAAATTAACTTCCCTCCGCAGCCTCCCGTCATCCCTTTTGCAAAGTTGCACATTTGAACAAACCATAATAATAGGGGGATGCATTAATCTGTGAAGTGAACCCCGAAAGTTAGACAAAAAACTTTCGGGGTTTATTATGAATACGAGAAAGGATTTAAAACGAAAGAAGCATACATTTGAGGATAGGCTTAAATATATGCACCTGATTGAGGATGGTCATTCCATCTACAGT
>JAFVBF010000014.1 GCA_017480145.1 Bacteroidales bacterium | reverse complement strand
CCGACTTCCTTTTGTACTACAGATTGCTAAAATTACTTGGCCTCGTTGCAAGCAGCAGCGGTCTCTTCAGCGACGGTCTCAACAGCTTCGGCAGCCTCGGTAGCAGCTTCCTCAGTGGTAGCAGCAGCCTCTTCGACAACCTCGGTAGCGGCCTCACAGGTCTTCTCGCAGGTCTTTTCCTCGGTGGCATTGTTGCTGCCACAAGCGGCGAAAGCGAACATACCGGCAACGGCCAGGCAGAACATAATCTTTTTCATTTCTTTGAATTTTAAGGGTTGAAATATTAATTGTTTACTAATTCTAAAAAAATCGGTTGCAAAATTACAACATTTTACAATACAGAGATATAAAAAAGTTAAAAAAATGATTAACGAGAACATAACTACCTGTAAATCAATAAGCCAAAAACATACATTTTTACTCATAATACATTGAAAACCATGCTTTCATAAAGTCCAAGGCCCAAAGAGAGCTTCCCTGCCGTACTTTATGACACCCAAACCGCCCCTTTTACATCAATCCAAACAGCAGGGCAGGCACTTCGTTTTAACAAGTTTGATTAAATAATGTATTTTTGCGGCGACTATTCTCCCGCATGAGCGATGCAACAGCATGATTCTATCTACCATCAAAACATCGAATCACGCCCCTAATCAAGCTGTCACAATACTATTGCTAAACCAGAATTACCCACTCATATCATAAATCCCATGTCAAAAATATCTCGAAAAACAAAATTCATCACCCTTGTCACCACTGTACTTGTGGTCGCATTATCCATCTTTGTCTATTTTCATTTCCTTTTTGTCTATAGCACCGGCGTCAATTCAGGCGACTTGAATTATTTTCAGAGGGAAGGCATCATATTCAAAACCTACGAAGGTAAAATAATACAAACCGGGTTTAAATCCGGTGGTGCCGCCACCACAAGCCTTCGCTCCAACGAATTCAAATTCTCCGTCACCGATAAGGCCGTGGCCGACAAACTGATGCGTTGTTCTGGCAAAAATGTGGAACTGCGCTGGAAACGATACATGGGAACCCTGCCTTGGCGCGGCGACAGCCAGTACATTGTTAGCGAGGTTCTCTCGACCGAGTAATCTACCATTTCTATACGCAGAGAGCCGCTTGTATCAAGCGGCTCTCTGCGTACCCAATTGCCAGAAATTTTTCATTTTTTCACCATTGACATAAACCACTTGGTGATCTCGGGATCATGGTGGCTGGGCATAATGACCGGATTGGCCGTATCCAATTCGGCAATCATAGCCCGATCTTCTTCCGAAAGCTGGAAATCATAAAGATCAAGGTTCTGTTCCATTCGTTCTTTATGACTTGACTTTGGAATAATAATGATATCATTCTCCACCAAATAGCGTAAGGCCACCTGAGCCACGGATTTACCATATTTTTTGCCAATGGAGAGAAGTGTCGCGTTGGTAAAAAAGTCATTTTTACCTTCCGCCAGCGGCCCCCAGGCCATCGGAACCACTCCCAGTTCCTTCATATACCTACGTGCCTCCACCTGCTGCTGAAAGACGTGCAATTCCACTTGATTCACCACAGGCAAAACCTCAAAATGCGCACAGAGGTCGATGAGATGGTCTGGGTAAAAATTACTTACGCCAATGCTACGAAGCTTGCCTTCATGATAAGCTTCCTCCATGGCACGATAAGCACCGTAGCGATCGCCATAAGGCTGGTGGAGCAGCATTAAATCCAAATAGTCAGTCTGGAGTTTTCGCAGACTCTCGTCAATACTGGCCTTAGCCGCCTCATATTCATAATTGCTGAACCAAATTTTCGACACCAAGAAGATATCATTGCGGGCGATACCACTCTTGCGAATGGCATTACCGACACCCTCTTCATTCTGATATGCCTGAGCAGTGTCTATCATGCGATAGCCCACCTCAAGAGCCTCGCTTACGCATCGTTCACACTCTGCCGGAGACACTTGAAACACTCCGTAACCCTCAATAGGCATCTCAACGCCATTATTCAACTTAATGTTCTTCATAGCCTTATTCATTTATAATCTTAGTTTATTTTATGGTTCACTTGTTTTACGATTGCAAAAATACACTCATCTCGACAAATAAGAATAACCCGTATTTCGGAATGATTTACACGTTATGCAAAAAGTACCAGCATAATCACTTGCTCAGAAGAGCCATATCAGCCATGGCTCTTTGCCTCCATCTCATTCCTGACACGGGTTTTCTTCGTACTTTTGCATTTTCTTATCAATATATAGGTATGAGCAAAGACAACAAGAAGTTTCACTATGGTTATGTCATCGTGGCCTGCTGCTGCCTCATCATGGGGGTCAATATCGGATTGGTACTTAGCTGCGCTGGCATTTTTTACCAGCCCGTTAGCGAGGGGCTGGGCGTGTCGGTAGGAAAATTTGGAATGTATATGTCATTCAACTACATTGTATCCACATTAGTACTTCCCACTGCCGGCAAACTCATTGAGCGTTACAGTGCCCGCTGGCTGCTGACAGGCAGTAGCGCATTGCTGGGACTAACGCTGATAGCGATGTCAAGATTTACGGAGGCATGGCAATTCTATGTGGCAGGCGGAGTGATAGGACTGGCCATGTCGTTCCAACTTTACCTCAGTTTTCCAACCCTGGTAAACCGATGGTTCCATACACGAGTCGGTTTTTTCATGGGGCTCTGCTCTGCGGCCTCCGGCATTGGGGGCATATTGTTTAACCCCGTAGGAGCCAGCCTCATCACATCCTATGGATGGCAGACGGCCTACGCTGTGTTTGGTGGGCTCATCCTGATAGTTGTATCGCCCGTGCTGGGACTACTGCTACGCGACCGCCCAGAATCCATGGGGCTAACCCCTTATGGTGCAGGAGAAAGCAAAGAAACTACAGTCACCACAGAAGGCATCATGTATGACCACGCCATACGGATGCCTGCCTTCTACGCCCTCTTTGTTTTCGCATTACTCATCATGGCCGTATCAACGCTCAATCTCTTCATACCCAACTATGTCAAAGGGCTTTCCTTCTCTCTTTCGGAAGCCTCTTTCGCAGCCTCATCAGTGATGGCCGGGGTGACGATAGGCAAGATTGTCCTGGGACTCATCAATGACCGTAATAGCCAGATGGGTGTGCTGACAACCGTACTATGTGGCATCTGCGGGTTAGGGCTACTGCTGGCAGGACGTATGGGATTCTCCGCCGTTTTAGGTGGCGCATTCCTGTTCGGATGGGCCTACGCCGGTGTCACCGTCCAGACCCCCATGCTGGTACGCTCGGTGTTTGGCAGCCGCGATTATGCCCGTATCTATAGCAACATCTCCATTGCCATCTCCATCGGCGGTGCCGTTTCATCAGGCGTGTGGGGATTGCTGGCCGACCATACGTCTTATGCCTTCATTCTCTCTCTTGGAATCCTATTTCTCTCTATCTGTGGAGTGATAGGACTTGGCGTGCTACGTAGCAAGAGACAGTCCACACAAACGAGATAGCCCTACCCCCCCATAGCAAACACCGAGGAAATATGCCACAAGAGAAGAAAATGGGACTATCTGGGCTGCTGGGGAAACTGCTACCATTCGTTACGCCCTACGGCTGGCTATTGGCAGGCACGCTGGCACTGACGTTTGTTGGCGCCTTGATGGCACAGGTAAATGCCGTGGTGCTTGACCATGCAGTAGATGCCATTGACACACTGATACACCAATCGGACTTTCTGTGGAGCCAGGCCGTCCAATTGCTACTGGTTATCAGTGCAGTATTACTGGGGAAAGAGTTACTGGCCGCTGTAGCCACCTACGGGCAACGCTACTGCGGTGAAAAAATACGCATCAATGTCAGCCGAGACCTGTCGTTGCGTGTAGTAGACAGAATGCTAACATTTCGCATGGCTTTTTTCTCCAACGAGGGCAACGAGCCTGGCAAATTGCAGACCCGAATAGACCGAGGCATCATGAGCCTAAGCAACACCGTAAAGAATTTCTTCATCGACATCCTGCCGCTCTTCACCAGTGCAGTGCTTGCATTAGTGCTGATTTTCACCGCCAATGTGTATGTGGGATGCGTGGCACTGGCCATAGTGCCTATATACTTCTACATCACCTCCCGCCAAGCCTCCCGTATGAAAGGATGGCGTCGCCGTGTGTTTGGGACACACCAGGAACTCAACCACGGCATCATGAACATCATAGAAAGCATCAACGTCATCAAATCGTTTAATCGAGAGGAACTTGAAAGCAGCAAACAGGCCAGACTACAGAGCCAATCCATCCAACAGCAGATGGAAACGCGCAAAATATCCTTTTTCTTTGACGGCACAAAAACCTTTGTCGAACAAATGGGTACCGTGCTAATCATCATCCTTACAGCCTATTTGGTACTGACTGGATACCCCGGCATGAGTATCGGAAAAATCATGTACCACGTAATGCTGTTTGCCAACGTGGCCGCCCCTATACGCCAGATGAATCGCATATACGATGATTTGAATGACGCACTCATCTATGCTGAAAGTTTCTTTAACATTATAGAAGCCGACGACGAAGTAGAACATTCTGGGAACCACCGTCCTGAACAGGTGGAAGGCCGATTTGAACTTAGCCACGTGGAGTTTACCTACAGCAACGGCACCCACGCCCTACACGACCTGTCAATGACCATTATGCCCGGACAGACCACTGCGCTGGTCGGACTTAGCGGCGCAGGCAAGACTACCATTGTCAATCTACTGGACAAATTCTACACGCCGCAAAGCGGGACCATCTGTCTCGACGGCATCCCCTTAGAACAGTGGGACACTCGATTTCTGCGCAACAATATCGGACTGGTTCTGCAAAAAAACCACATCTTCAGCGGCACCATTGAGGAGAACATACGCTATGGCAAACCCACGGCCACGCACGCCGAGATAGTACAAGCAGCACGGCAAGCCTACATCTACGACCAAATCGTGGCCTTGCCCGATGGATTCAACTCGCAAGCCCTCCAACTAAGCGGAGGACAGCAGCAACGCATAGCCATCGCTCGTATGTTTCTCAAAAACCCGCCCATCATCTTCCTTGATGAACCCACAGCCAGCCTTGACGCCATCGCCACCGAACAAATCAAAAATAGCATTGATGCCATCAAAAAAGGACGCACTGTCATCGTCATCTCACACAACATTGGCCAAATCATCGATTCCGACAGCATCTACGTGCTACGTGATGGCCACGTAGAGCAACAGGGTACACCTATGGAAGTATATCGACAAGGAGGTCTGTATAAAGACATCTTTGATGCTTCGGCTCGTAGCATGAATGTCGATAAGATTGCCGAAACAATTGGTTAAGTCCTTAGGGCGAGCTGCTATTGCCCACATAGCATAACACAACTTCATATGCCCATCGGCAGATTCCGACTATTATCAACTCCTTAATGAGCCTGGGGCAACACCCGTCTCACGTTTGAAAAAACGACAAAAAGAAGCCGACGACTCGAATCCTAACAAATCTGCCACCTCATAGATTGGCTGATGGGTATGGCGCAACAATACCTTGGCCTGTAGGACGGTGTGTGCATTGAGGAGCTGCATTACCGTCTGTCCGCTCTGTTGCTTGACCACGGCAGAGAGATGATTCGGAGTAACACAAAGGCGAGAGGCATAGGCAGACACACTACGCACCGTACCATCCGACTGAGACATAAGATTGAAGAAACGCTGCATCAATTGCTCTGCGGCATTCATATTATTAGTCAGGCTCGTATTCGCACCCCTGCTTGAGAGTCCGTACAGGTCTGTAAGCATGGCCTTCAGAATATCGTTGAGGACCTGCTTTGAACAATTACCGGCATGAGCCACAGACCATAACAACTCTACGTATTGAAGCATTCTCATCTCATCAGCAGCCTCAAGCAATACTCTGCCCCACTGCATAAACGGGGTTGCAATATCGGAGAAAGAGACAATCCGGGCATTATAATCGTCCGACAAGGCAACGATTTCCATATAATAGTTTTCTGGAATAACCAAAGCCTGATGAGAACCCACCTCGCAGGGCTGCATATTGAGACGCAATGACACACTGCCCGATTGTACCAGCAATATACGCCCCATAGGTATATACAACAAGTCGCTCAAACCCGATGAGGGTATGCGGCTTTTGAGTCCGACCGTATCACGGATAATGGCGAAATCGTCTTTCACATAAATCGCATCATCCTCTATAGCAATAGACTCAAGATTCGAGATATCCAACTGCACTTTCATGACGTCGTTTTTTTTTTGCAAAGATAGTCAAATAATCACATTCGTAGGATTTGACAATTTATACCTTGCATGAGATAACAGAGGATAGGCCGAGCCATTGTACTTTTGCATCTCGAAAGGACAAATGAAACACATATCAATATTAACCTATAAAAACAATCAATTATGACCATCGAGAAACACAAAATCAAAGGCGAAGCAAAAAGTGTAGAACTGGACAACGGCGTTGTTCTAACCTATTGCGAACGTGGGGAGCAAAATGAGGAAGTGATAATCTTCCCAGGTTTCTTCTTCTTCACTTTCATCCCTGTTATCGAACGTCTGGCAGAACACTACCATGTCTATGGCGTGGTGATGCGCTTCAATGGACCCACCGACCAAATTGGCACTGACGGGCGTACCCATTGGGGCAAACAGTGGGGCAAAGACATTTACGAATTTGCGGTAAAAATGGGACTCAGCCGCGTCCACCTCTTTGGGAAATGCCACGGTTCGGTACCCTGCTGGTATATTTACAAGAATCATCCAGAGATGGTCATCGACTTCTGCTCTTTCTTCCTCGCACCACATCTGAAGCCAGCAAATTCAGCCAACTGGTTTGGGCTGCTGAATCAAGGATTGCCCGCCATGATGGCCGCAGCCGTGCGCGATATAGAAACAGGAGTACCCAAGAAAATGGAAGAGGCACACTGCATGACCGAGGCGGACATTCCAAACATGTGGGCCATACAGGAATACGCCTCATCATCCGAAAAACTATGGGACTGTGTTGAAGACTGCGAACACGACCTTCGGGAGAACAACATTCCTATCTGTTTCCTTTTCGGCAGCGATGACCCTCTCTTTGGCGACTACTACGACAGCAATGTTTACCTATGGCAGGCAGTCAAAAATAGCCGCTTCGTAATGCTGCAAGGGGAGAAACACCTGATGGAGATTGACTGTCCGGAACGAGTGGCCGACGAAGCCTTGATATTCTTTGACATGGCATCACGTAAATACTGAGGACAAACCGCCCTTGGTTCATTCACCCATGAATCCTCCCCATCCCCTCAAAAACAGGTCTGCTGTTAGGGGGATGGGGAGGATTTTCTCTTCCCCTACTATTCTGGCCAAACATAGAATTATGCCATCATGACTTTATCTTCAGCCAGTACGTCTGGAAGATTCACATCGTCATCTCCATGCTGATCTATCTACCCGATACATCTCTGTTGGATAAAGCCCCACGTCATCACTTTGCCCTTCCTCGCTGACAAAGGTGATTCCCTAATTGAAATTTTGCGGCACAATTGCAATAATCCATTTTTATATCAATGTAATACGTATCTTTGCACAATCAATACAAATCAACCTTATCATGACAACCGCAATTCGTTACTACAGTAAATTTGGCCACACAGAGAAGATGGTCAATGTAATCCGTGAACTGACAGGCGCAACTCCTCAAAAAGTGGACATCCCACTTGACGAACCAGTAGATACACTTTATCTGGGCTGCGGCGTATTTTTAGGAAAGATTGACGGTAGCGTGGTGGATTTCATCAAAGGACTGACACCCGACAAAGTGCGGCGAGTAATTTGCTTCGGCTCATGTGCTATCATCAAATCGCCTGTACCGCAAATGCGTGATTTACTTTTGAAACAAGGCATCACTCTGGCTGAAGAAGAGTTCACATGCCGGGGGTCAATGGGTCCTCTACACAGCGGACATCCCAACGAGACTGATATGGCAGAATTTCGCAAATTCATCCAAGGTACACTATAGTAGCCTTACCTATGGACAGCGAGATTATTTTCGCCCTGTGCATTCCTTTTGCAGGAACGATGCTGGGGTCTGCCTTCGTATTCTTCCTAAGAGACCATATGTCGGTAACCCTGCAACGGATTTTATTAGGATTTGCATCGGGTGTCATGGTATCAGCATCAGTATGGTCCTTACTATTGCCGAGCATGGAAATGGCTGGCACCGAGAAGGCGGCCACCATAGTTCCAGCCGCGGTAGGGCTGCTGGCCGGTATGGCTTTTCTACTATTGATAGACTTATTAACCCCACACCTGCACCCAGGTGAATCCCGCCCCGAAGGACCTCAAAGCCACCTTTCTCGTACCACCATGCTTGCACTGGCCGTCACCATTCACAATCTGCCGGAAGGAATGGCAGTAGGCGTGGTAATCGCTACATTGATGCAAGGTGGGACCAATCTAACCATCGCCAGCATACTATCTGTCTCTTTGGGCATCGCCATACAGAATATCCCCGAGGGAGCCATCATCTCCATGCCGTTGAGAGCCGAAGGCAACAGCCGAATGAAATCATTCTTGATTGGGGCCCTTAGCGGTCTTGTCGAACCCATTGGCAGCATCGCCATCATACTACTGGCCTCCACATTACAACCCCTACTTCCTTACCTGCTGTCTTTTGCCGCTGGAGCCATGCTTTACGTGGTAGTGGAGGAGCTAATACCAGAAGCATCACAAGGCGAACATAGCAACCTCGGCACCATTGGATTTGCCGTTGGGTTTGTGCTAATGATGACGCTGGACGTTGTTCTGGGATAATCTCTCTGGATAGACAATAACCATATTTCCATGCCGCAAGCCAAACAACATTGCTCTGCTGCCGACATCAAGCGCATCAAAAGAATGGAAAAACGCCTCATCCATGTGCGGGAGGCTGTGGATGAACTTTTCAAAGCCCAACACAATAATCATCAGGAAGGGCGTCCTGAAACAGATGTCAGTCAAATGCTTTGCGACAATATCCAAAAAGACATTGCCGCACTGAAAGACTATATGGACAGCGGAGACTGGCAGCACGACTACGAATTGGACGAAGCCGGACTACTGCCTCAAAATTTGAAGCGAGGAATCCTTTCACAGGATTCGCTATGGAATCTACTGGAGGATATTCGTTCCATAGGCCCCTTGAGTGACTCTCATAGGGCAGAATGAGGCAGCAACTAACTCAGGCGAAATAGGGACAGCGCATTAGCCGTAGTAACATCGGCGACCCGTGCTACTGGAATTTGCTTTATGTCCGCCATACGTTCAGCCACATGGACAATATAAGCACTCTCGTTACGATGTCCACGGAATGGTACTGGTGCCAGATATGGGGCATCCGTTTCGAGCAACAACCGTTCCAACGGAATCTCCGACACAATGTACGGGAGTGTGGATTTCTTATACGTCAAAACACCACCTATGCCGAGGTAAAAACCCATTTCCACTGCCCGCCAAGCCTGTTCCAGAGTACCACTATAGCAATGAAGAACCCCACGATAAGACGACCGTCCGCGACGCTCTATTAACTGAAAAAACTCATCATAGGCATTACGGATATGCAGCGCAACCGGCTTATCATAGCGCTCAGCCAGGTCAAGTTGCCTCATAAGCGCATCTTCCTGTTGCAGACGAAAAGAAGAGTCCCAATAAAAGTCAAGCCCTATTTCACCTATGGCCACATATTTTTCAGGAGACGAAAGCAGTAAGCTTTCTACCAAAGCGACTTCTTGTTCGTAATCTTCTTTGATCGAAGTGGGATGCACACCTGTCATCTGGCGGAAACACCCAGGATATTTGCGCCACAAGTTTTCCTGTCGCTGCACGCTACCACTATCAATAGCAGGCAGCAGCATAAGTGAGACCCCTGAGTCTAAAGCCCTCTGTACGGCTGCATCACAGTCCGCATCAAATTCTTCACAATACAGATGTGTGTGTGTGTCAATAATCATACATACTACTCTTGATGGCAATAGGATTGGATAACCTCCGTCATGCAATCATACATTCGGAGTAATTCCGGCCTTGAAGACAGCAGCCTGCGATGGGCCTCCATGGTGGAGACATCCCGTCTCAGAGCAGCCCCAGTCTGTTGCCGCCAAACATCCTCGGACCAAGCTTTCTGAGCCGTTGCGGCCACAAGCGGACGTAATAGGCTAAAATCAACACCCCGAGCCGACAACTCCGTCTGCGCTACGGCGTTTAAGGCATTTCCGAAATTGGATACCACGCAGGCATACAGATGCGCCCACCGGCGTTGTTCCTCATCAAGACGATAACATTGGGACGAGATGAGGCTTCCCAAACTGGCAATAGTCGAATCTACTTCAGCCGTACAGCCTTCATAGCAAAGAGGCATCTCCCTATAATCAACCTGAGCCGAAGCGACAAGGCTTTGCACAGGCCACAACACCCCATAGCGAGAAGTCGCACAACTTAAAGGCCTCATAGATACACTGCCCGCAGTATGCAACAATAACCTATCATTCAAGCGCAATTGAGATACTATTGTCTCGATTGCATCATCCCTTACGGCAAGAAAAAAAACATCAACATCGTCAAGACATAAGCACTTCAAGTCCGAAATCGGCGTCGCATTCACCTGAGAGGCCAAAACATCGGCATGGGACTGATTGCGAGACCAAACCTGAGACACCCTGCATCCAGCCTGAAAGAAAGCCTTTGCATAATGCGTCGCCACATTGCCCGCACCAATAAAAGTGAGTGTTGGAAACTCCATAAGCACACTTGATTAAAGTAAAAAAGGGATAACCCGGTTCAACCCGACCACCCTTTAATTCATGCCCAAGGCAAACAAGCCCTTGGAGTACAAAGTCTGAGAAAGAATCAATACTCGTCTTCTTGGAAGAAGAAATCATCCTTTGTGGGATAATCCGGCCACACATCCTCTATGGTCTCATAAGCATCCCCTTCGTCCTCTAACTCCTGAAGATTTTCGATAACCTCCATCGGAGCACCCGTACGCTGCGCATAATCAATCAGTTCTTCTTTCGTTGCTGGCCAAGGTGCATCCTCCAATTTAGAGGCCAATTCAAGTGTCCAATACATGACTATATCTTTTAAAATTTTTGCAAAAATACTGGTTTTCCACCAATATGCAAACTGTACCCTACATTTTTTATCAACCGACTAACACACAATCATCTGCGGCATTTGAAAGCCACACAAAGTAACGGGACAGAACAAAAAGATAATCCGACAACCGATTGACGTATTGCAGGATTTCTTTGGACACCGTATTGCTGTGTGATAGCGAGACAATCCGCCGTTCTGCCCTACGGCACACCGTTCGAGCCACATGAGCCTGAGCAGCCGCCATACAACCTCCAGGGACCACAAATGAACGCAAAACAGGCAACATACCTTCCAAACGGTCTATCTCCCGTTCCAATGTCGATATACATTCTGCATCCAGATGATGCACTGGTTTCCGCTCAAGGTCATCTGGACAGGACAGGGACGTCTGCACAACAAAAAGATTGCGCTGTACCTTTTTCAAAAATGGGAAAGATTCTGCATCCAACGACTTGGAAATTTCTGCCAGTAGCCCTAAATGCGCATTTAACTCGTCCACAGCCCCATAGGCTTCCACACGGACATTATCTTTATCCACGCAGATACCACCAATCAGAGTTGTAGTCCCCCCATCACCTGTTCCAGTATAAATCATGCTACACGCTCTACACACTTAACTTCTGGTATGGCTTTCTTTATGGCCGTTTCTATACCTTGTTTGAGCGTCATCAACGCATGTGGACACGAACCACAATGGCCCTGCAATCGAACCATCACCACTCCTTCATTCGTCATATCCACATACTCCACATCACCGCCATCTTGTTGCAAATAGGGTCGAATCTGCTCCAAGGCATTTTTCACCTTTTGCTCTATAATTATTTTTTCTTGTTCAGTCATAGCCTTTTATCTATTGCAGTGTTACTCAACAATAAATCAATTCAGAGTGTTTTAGTAATCACGCGGTCAATCCCCACAACCGCAGCAGTGGCATGCCTCGCCATCTGTCTGAGGGCGTTTCAGACGACAGATTTCTTTGATCGTGTTCTCTGCCAACAGCATGAATGCCTCACTCTCCGGGGTCGGTATATCGCTCCACAATGACACTGGCTGACCTTTGTCACCACCTTCGGCAATACTTTGCACCAGAGGTATCTCTCCGAGCAATGCTATGCCCATTTCTTCCGCCAGATGCCGACAGCCTTCTTTTCCGAAAATATAATATTTATTATTAGGCAGTTCTGCTGGAGTAAAATAGGCCATATTTTCCACAAAGCCGAGTACTGGAATATGAATTTCCGGATTGCGGAACATTTCTACGCCTCTAACCACGTCTGCAAGGGCTACCTGTTGCGGCGTGCTTACTATGATAGCGCCTGTCACAGGGATTGACTGGGCAATTGTCAGCTGGATATCACCCGTTCCAGGAGGCATGTCAACCACCAAGTAATCAATCTCATCCCACCAAGTATCATTCATCAGCTGCCGCAAAGTATTGCTGGCCATTGGCCCCCTCCATACCAATGCCTTGGAGGGTTCCACCATGAAACCGACGGACATTAACTTAATGCCGTACTTCTCTATTGGAAGCATATAGGGCTTGCCATTATGTTCTTCGCCATATATATCCTGACGTCCGACATTGAACATAATAGGTACTGAAGGACCGTAAACATCGGCATCCAATAAACCTACCCGAGCACCCGTCTTGGCAAGCGACACGGCAAGGTTTACGGCCACCGTGCTTTTGCCAACACCGCCTTTGCCAGATGCCACTAAGATTGTATTCTTTATTGTTGGCAAGGGTTCTTGTTCGGGCTGTTCCGCTGGTTTGCGTGCTGTCAGATTCACCGAAACCTCGGCATTGCGATCCACATACTCGTGAATAGCATCGACACATGCCTGTCCCATCTGCTTTTTCATAGAACAGCCTGCTGTCGTCAGCACCAAATCAAACGAAACCTTCAATCCATCAATTACAATATTCTCTATCATTCCCAATTCCACAAGGCTCCGCCCTAACTCAGGGTCGTCCACATGGCTCAAAGCCATTTCTATCTGTGTCTGAGTAATCATATCTTTTTACCAGAAAATAAAGATTATTTATTAATTATCTCACGTAACTTGTTGGCCAAATCACTCCCGCGCAAATTGCGAGCCACTATTTTTCCGTCACGATCAATAAGTACCGTGGCTGGCACGGAGGAGATGCCGTAGGCTCTGCCGCCCGTAGAAGTCCAGCCATTCAAATCACTAACATGATTCTCCCACACCAAGCCATCCGCCTTAATAGCATTCAGCCAAGCATCTTTACTCTTATCCAACGACACACTGTAGATCTCAAAACCCTGATTATGATACTGGTTATAAATCTTCACCACATTAGGATTCTCTTTGCGGCAGGGGCCACACCATGATGCCCAAAAGTCAAGCAGGACAACCTTGCCTCTCAAATCACTCAGTTTACGCTCCTTACCCGTAGGGTCTTTCATGGCAATGTCCGGGGCATCCATGCCTGGGACCAGGTTAGTACGCAGTTTGTCATCTATATGGCGGACAAAATCATTGTCGGGATATTTATCTATCAACTTATCACGCACAATTTTATACAGGCCACCGTATTCGGCAAAATCCTCCTCGAAAAATGTCACCAAGAATGCGCTCATCAGACAATCACTGTACTCCGTAACCATCTCGGAAACATTCACCTTCATATTCCATTGAGCAGCCTCGTCCTGTCCTGCTGGAATCAAATTGTTGAACTTATGATAAAGTTCCATATTGCGAGACCCCTTAGTTCCAGTCACCCGAAGATGATTCCACGACGGTGTGTAGCGCAGATTAAGTGTTACGTTTTCTCCTGGCTGCACGATGACATGGACATTAGGACTCTTTTGCATAGACAACTCCAGCACGTAAAAAGATGGCTTTTGAGGCTGCACATGAAATGCATACGCCCCATTGGCAGCAACTGTAGAGGAATCCACGGTCACCAGTTTATTTGCCACCACTTCACGCAACATTAGTTTCAAATTAGCGGGAAGGCCTGTAATGGTTCCCCTCAATGCAACATTCTGAGCCATCAGACCGCCCAGCCCGAATAGTACGATGACGAACGAAACAATTAGTTTTTTCATATCCTGAGAAATATAACTAACAAACTTTAGTGATTTAGTGAATCAAGAAATAAATTTATTGCGACCGATACCAGAGCTAATGTACAATCTCCAGTACCGACTGCAAATCCACATCAATAGTAGTATACACAGCATAGAATGCTTCAAAACCATACAGGTACTCTGCCATATATGCCTTGAGTAAAGTATCTATGTGCCGTCCATATTTGGCCAATGCCTCAGAATCCGGTTCAATGCCTGCCTTACGCCCAGACGATATCACGGACTCTCGCATGGATTCGCTTACTTGGAATCTGGACACAAAAGATTTTTCTTCAGGATACTGGTCGATCAGGAGTTGAGACTCCCGAGCCACTTTCTCAAAAGCCACACGGTCAAGGATTCGCCTGTTGACCAACTGGTTATAATATGCAATCAGACTATCCCGATGATAGGGCAGCAAATAATCAGGATAGATACCGCCGCCGCCATAGACCACACGGCCCTGGACAGTGTAATAGCGCGTGGAATCCGTCAAATTCACCAATGTTGAATCCGCACTGGCCTCAGACAGTACCTGTTGCAAAAATTCCGAATAGTATTCATCCGTTCCCTTGTCATATGGCCTCTGTATGCAACGACCCGAAGGAGTATAATAGCGGGCTACGGTAAGCCATACCGCCGAGCCATCCGAGAAATCAAACTGCCTCTGCACCAATCCTTTTCCAAAACTTCGACGTCCCGCGATAAGCCCTCTGTCATTATCTTGTATGGCCCCAGATACGACTTCACTTGCACTTGCCGAAAACTCATCCAGCATTACCGTAAGTGATATGTCTTGAAATCTACCCCGGCCATCCGCTTTCACATCCTTACGCCGCTGATGCTCTCCCTGAGTATAAACAATAAGGTCGCCACGAGAGAGGAACTCGTTGGCTATACGGATGGCAGCGTCCAGCAAACCACCCCCATTGTCACGCAAATCCAATATCAACGCTCGCATCCCCTGCCCACGCAGATGCGTCATGGCCGAGAAGACTTCATCATACGAAGTCTCCGAGAATCGTGTGAGACGCACATATCCTATAGTATCCTTGAGCATTCCGCTATAGGAAACACTATTTGTAGGAATCACATCGCGCCCCACAACCATCTGTTCCAAGACAGAGTCAGCATAATGAATAATGCCTAACGATACATTTACCCCATGAGGGCCACGGATACGCTTGATGACATCCTCTATGGGCATTTTCACTCCCGAGACAGGCTCTCCATCCACACATATGATTCTGTCTCCCGTGCGCAACCCCGCCCTACGTGCCGGACTACCAGGTAGCGTCTGAGAGACATAGACCGTATCGGCATCACTCCTAAGCGTGGCCCCAATGCCTTCAAAGTTGCCTCGGATGTCCGACATTTCTCTCTGCAAATCCTCAGCAGAAATGTAACGGCTATGAGGGTCAAGACTCTTCATAATGGCATCCATCATCAGAGTT
>JAFVBF010000013.1 GCA_017480145.1 Bacteroidales bacterium | reverse complement strand
TAGCGAGGTCAGTGCTGTCAGCCAGCACCTTGCTCTTGGTTGCGTAAGCGTCAAGGTCCGAGCGGTCGGCTTTCGCATCAATAGCAGTGTTTACCGCCGTGAGGCTGTCATGAATTGCGCCAACTACAGTGGCAATATCCGTCTTAGCATTCACCTCGGTTGCCAGAGCAATGCTGTCAGCCAGCACCTTGCTCTTGGTTGCGTAAACGTCAAGGTCCGAGCGGTCGGCTTTCGCATCAATAGCAGTGTTTACAGCTGCGAGACTGTCATGAATTGCGCCAGCAACAGTAGTAATATCAGTTTTAGCATTTACCTCGGTTGCCAGAGCAGTGCTGTCAGCCAGCACCTTGCTCTTGGTTGCGTAAGCGTCAAGGTCCGTGCGGTCGGCTTTCGCATCAATAGCAGTGTTTACAGCTGCGAGACTGTCATGAATTGCGCCAGTCACAGTAGCAATATCCGTCTTAGCATTCACCTCGGTTGCCAGAGCAGTGCTGTCAGCCAGCACCTTGCTCTTAGTTGCGTAAGCGTCAAGGTCCGTGCGGTCGGCCTTTTCTGCAAGGTCGGACATGTTGGCCTTCTCTGAGATAGCATTGATTACGATAGTCATGCTGTCACGGATAGCATTGTTTATAATTGTGACACTGTCCTGCATATTTCTATTGAGTAGTGCCAAACTATCGTTAATTACGTTGAGGGCATCCGATAGGTCAGTCTTGCTGACAACGATAGCGTTAATCTCATCACGCATTATCTCGAGTTCTCTTTGCGTGATAAACGTGTCGATAGCGTCGATATCGAGTTTACCTGCAAGTTCCGAACGGTCGGCTTTAGTGTTGAGCACGCCTACAACGGCCTGTAGGCTGTCGTGCACGGTGTTGCTGGCAATGGTGCGCATATCGCGATAGATTGTGCTTACTATAGTCTCCTGCACGGTGTCTATCACCGACTGCGTCACGATGTGGGTAATAGAATCGGCAAAAGTGCTTACTATATAGCCATTCACATTATCGGTGACATGGCTAATAACATTGCTACACATGGTGTCAAAAATCGTTGGCACCGCACCGCCACGTGCTATACGCCGAATGCTCTTGGCCACGCTGTCGTCGATGCCTGCCACAGTCTTGGCACTCTCTGCATAGAGAGCATACGGAACGCTGACTATCTGGCTTACGCTGATAAGTTCATAATCGTTGTTGCCATCAATGTCTACCTCGTTCTTGAGAAAGTAAGGGCCTTTGGACCAGTCGATTGAGGAGAATTTGCCTTGTTTGGAAGTGCCGTTGCCAAGCATGAGGTTGACAAGGCCGTTGGAGTTAGTTGTGGCTGTGTGAAGTTCTCTGTAGACTACCGTGCCGTTCTCGCTGCCGCGCAGTACCGACAGACGGAGCGATATATTCGCGCCCGCCGCGACACGTCCATTGGAATTGCGAACAACACCCTGGTAACTCACCAAGTGTGGCGATTGTGCCAACGCCACTCCGAATGTGAGAGATGCCAACAGTATCAGGGAGAGAAGTTTTTGTCCAGTTTTCATGAGTATGTGTGAATAAAGTATGTTGTTTTTATGGATAATTCGTTCGATATAGAAAATCACAGCCCAATGGTAGACGTTGATGTGCTCTTACGTCTAATTTAAGGTTGTTAACAATTGTAAAGAACTCGTTAGATTGAAACTGTTTTTACAAGCCTGACTAACACAATATCAAAATAATAAGTCCTATTCGCATCAATGCATAGGACGCTTGAAATAGTTAAATCCGAAATGGTAGGCGATGCGTATGCCTACCTCATAGTAGCGCAGTCTGTCAACGATGTCGGACATCATAGGCTCACGTAGCGAATGCTCCTCGTCGTAGACGTCGTTGGTGATACTTACCAACTTATAGGGCACATCGGTAGTTTGTGGGGCATTGAGCGAGATGCTTCCGAAAAGCGATACCGCGACGCTGTTGACTATGTCGAAATGATGTTTCGCACCTATCTCGCCAGTCAGATTGAAGAACAGCGGTACCGCCTTGCCGAGCGGACGATAAGTAGACCTGTGTGTTGGCACCTCGACGTAGTTCAGCGGGTCATCAGCCATTTGCACACCCATGCCTTGATACTCCGTCAGTTCATACACCGAGCCGGCATAACTGTACTGTCCCCAACTGATGACTGGTACTGTAATCATGAATCCCAGTGCGCCAAATATGTGCCCGTAGCGCATCTCGACCCTCAACGGCAACTGCACCATACCCAGCACCTGCACATCGCTGATGTGTTTGTTGCCGACGTGAAAGAGAGCGGTGTCCAGCACCGTCTCCAAACGACTTTGCAGTATCACCGTGCCACTGCCATTGTAATTAAGGTCATATAAGTCGTTGCAGTAGAGATTGTATGAGAAATTGAGTCCTGCCGAGAGCCCTATGTTGCTTCCAAGCCAGTGGGTCAGCGATGCGCCAAGATTGCCGCAGAACTGCGACGATGGCGTAGCCCATTCGTAGCCACCCTCATAACGCACACTGCCAACGCCCAGCGATGCGTAGTTCATAGTCAACTCATAGCGCGAGGGTTTACTCTTCAGCGCACGACGCATATTATCACGGTCTGCCTTGGTCTGCGCCTCGACCAGCGGAGGTGACTCAACGAAAACGGCCAGCATAACGATAGCAATGAATGGTTTGCAGAGGGTGTGTATGTAGTATATCGAGCGATGTTGCATGATGGGCTGTGCGTAGAAGATGCTTAATGAGTATGTATTATTGCAACGTTTTCTAAAAATCGATTGCCGATGAACCTGCTTGTATGCCGAGGCGAGAAAACTAATAATCTCTATTGATTTAGTGTTATCATTTTTTTTCCGTCTATCATCTAACCAGAATCTTACGACAGATGTGCGTGCCATCGGTCAACATGATGTGTGCTGTATAGATGCCGGTGGCAAAGTTGGCCGTTAGGCGCACCTGGTGCGATGCCATAGTCTCGGCCATCGTCCGTCCCCGCACATCGTAGATTACCACCCGTCCGTCATACAGCCTTTCGGGCGAAGCGTTGATATAGAACGTTATCACACCGCTGCGACGTGCTGGATTGGGTTCCACGGTTACTGTTATATCATCCGTTGGCATGGGCAGATTGTCCAGACACAACTCTTCCGAACGCACCCATTGCGTTAACGTGCTGTCCGTAGGCACCTCCAGTTGGAAGCATCCGCCCAGTGCCATTCCGCCATCCATGTAGCTGTCCTTGCCTTCGCCTACGAGCACTCCGTTGCGATACCAGCGGTAAGTCTCCCATCTGACGTTGTGCCCAGAGGCGTTGTGATTGACCATAATGACGCGGCGCTGATGGTGGTATATCTCGGGTATGATGCCCTTCCCCACTATCATCAGTTGCAAGTTGATGATGCTGTCACACCCGTTGCTTGCAGCTTTCACGTCGCTGTAGATGCCCGAACTGTCTATCACCATGCCGTTCCACGTGTACGGTTCATCTCTTTGCACCATTATTGTGGTGTCTGTCTTGGGTAGTACGGTGATTGCATAGTGTATGATGCTGTCGCACCCGTCGTATGTCAGTATCTTATACTCCGTCTCGTAAAAACCTGCCTCTTGAGGGTTCACATCGCTGCCGAGCGTAACACCCGCAGGCAGAACAGCCATCAGTGCTGCCGTGTCGCCCTGACAGATAGCGGTGTTGACGGTGTCGGTGCGTGTGATGCAAAACAAATGCTGTACACCCAGTTCGAAAGAGTTATCGAAGTTGCCCACAACGACAAAAGCCGACAATCCCAATGTACCGCTAAACGAGGCTCCATTCCGACCAACCACCGTAGTGCCAGATGACACAAGGGCCTCGTTGCGCTGTATCACACGCTGAGCCTCTGCCATCTGCATTATGGCCAAAAAAAAGAAAATAGGAATAGTATGACATAAAGCCAGACGATGTAGCATATCAAGTCAAAAGAGGTTAAGTGAAGCGCAAAGAGTAGTTGCTGGCTGCTCAAAAATGCGATGATTTGTTGCAGTGTTAGTTTGTTAGTTTGTCGTCGTTCTCGAACCTCAACAAATATTGTGAGGGAGTCGTTGTATTCGACTGATCGAAAACCCTGATAGATAGTGAGTCAAGAGTCGTAGAGGTGCTAAAAAAATACGAGTTATCAAAAATTTTAATAGCAAGTAATTTTATTTAACAAATTATTTATAAGTTATTTAAACAATATCATCTTTCTGAAAAAGGATTGCAAAGGTACAGGTTTTACACTAATAATAAAAACAAAAAATCCAGAACGGCTTTTCTGCCAAATCAAACACATTTATTAATAGTGATTTGCTTAAAAAAGATTTTCCGATCACAATTTCTGTCAAAAGGGGTGCCCTGTGAATTTATAAGTGAATGTTAGCTTTCTTTTCTCTGGCAGCGAGAGCAGATGCCTTTGATGATGTATTCGGCTTCGTTTGGGATAAATCCTTGGGGAAGAGGCACAGCGGGAATGGGCACATTCTCCATGCACAGCGTCTGGTGGCATCGGGTACAGGTCAGGTGAACGTGGCCTTGGTGGTGCTGGTGGTCGGCGCAGTGGCACACGCAGTATTTTTGCATCCCGCTACCATCGTCTATATGGTGTAGCAGCTGCTTTTCAGCGAATAGCGTCAGGGCTCTGAATAGCGTTGAGTGGTCCATGCTTGGGAGCATCTCGGCTATGTCTTGTAACGTGAACACACCTTCGGTTTGCGTCCAAAGGGTGCGCATTACCAATATGCGCAGTGCTGTCGAGCGAATGCCGGCGTTTTCGAGAATCTGTTCTATGGTGTCGTTGGCGAGACTTTCGGTAAAGGCGTCCATAATTACTTCTCAGTATTAATGAAAGCAAAGAATACTGCTGCTAAAATGAGGGCGAACGATACGAAATGATTCCATCGGATAGGCTCTCCTTTGAATAGAATGGAGACGATGGTTGTGAATACAATAAGTGAGATGGCTTCCTGTAGTATTTTGAGCTGTACAAGCGAAAAAGGACCTCCGGTGATTTGTGAACCAATTCGGTTGGCGGGAATCATGACGCAGTACTCAAAAAATGCAATACCCCACGAAACAACGATGATGAGGATTAGAGGCCAGTCGGTAGAGACCTTCATCTGTTCCAGTTTCAAGTTGCCATACCAGGCAAAGGTCATCAGAACATTAGATACAACGAGCATCAAGATGGTTGCAAGGGCTTTTGACATAGGGTGAGGAAATTCGTTGAGATGAAGAGTGATTATGCGGCTGGCTATAGGATGTGAGATTTTAATATTGAGTCTATCTTATTATTGACCGATGCAATCTTTCTGTATTTGTCTTACCAACCATGCGTAGATTGCATTGCAGGTGTGGGCAATGATTTGTTTTCGTTGCCCTCTGAGGTGTAGTAGTCGTGCATAGGTCTGTGAAGGAGTTGCAAGACTAATCCATACGGTGCCGACAGGCTTTTCTGCAGAGCCACCGCCGGGGCCAGCGATGCCGCTGGAGGCCACGGCATAGTCCGATTGCAGTCGCTGCCGAATGCCTTCTGCCATTTGTCTTACGGTGGCTTCGCTGACAGCACCATGCGTGGACAGGGTTTCTCCGTGTACGCCAAGAACCGATTGTTTTACCTCATTGCTGTAGGCCACCACTCCTCCACGTATGTATTCAGAGGCTCCCGCCAGTGCGGTGAGGCCAGCAGAGATAGAACCGCCAGTGCAACTTTCTGCTATGGCAAGGGTCTTGCCTTGCTTCCTAAATTGTCTTGCAACCAATTCGGGTAGGTTGTCAGCATCCTCGCCAACAATATATTGTCCAGCAATGGAATATAAATAAGTGACTTGTGTGGCAATTTGTTGCTGTAAGGTATCTCTATTGTCTCCTTTCGCGGTGAGTCTCAGCTTTACCATTCCAGCGTCGGGTAGGTAGGCCAGACTTAGACTTTCTGGGAGCGCGACTTCCCATGGCTCAATGAGGTCGCTGAGAAATGATTCGCCAATGCCTTGTACCAATATGTTTTTTGTCACGATACAGCCTGTATGAAAACGTTTGCACAGCCGTGGCACAACCTCTGTCTGCATCAGATTTTCCATTTCGAAAGGCACCCCTGGCATGGCGACAACTACTTTGCCTTCTCGTTCAAACCACATACAGGGGGCGGTACCCTCGTTGTTGTTAATCATGGTGCAACATCGAGGTACCCAGGCCTGTTTTCGGTTGACTTCGGTCAGCTCGTAGCCTCGTGCTGCAAAAATACGTTTCACATTGGCCAGTGCCTCGGCATTCTCATATAGTTCGCTGTCAAAAAAGTGGCACAGCACATGTTTTGTGATATCATCCTTTGTGGGTCCTAACCCACCCGTCATGAGCAGGATGTCCCCTCGCTCTATCCCTTTGCTCATGGCATCTGCTATGGCGTCTGCGTCGTCTCCACATACATCCACATGGACGACTTCAATGCCCACTGCGGTCAGTAGTTGAGCCGTTCGGGCGGCATTGCTGTTTGCAACCTGTCCGATAAGTAGTTCATCTCCGATGTTGAGTATGCTTGCTTTCATCACAATGGTTTTATTTTGGAGTGCAAAAGCATCAAAAAAGTAGCAATCCTTATTTTTGCGTACTTTTGCAT
This sequence comes from Bacteroidales bacterium, assembly GCA_017480145.1. GTDB lineage: Bacteria > Bacteroidota > Bacteroidia > Bacteroidales > P3 > Colimorpha. Next base: position 3,602 of record JAFVBF010000013.1, on the reverse strand, counting down.
CCTTAAAAGAATTTGGGTTTGAAACGTTATCTATTGTTTTTAGCCACTTTGGCCTGTATGGCTGTCTGTAATGATGCGGTGGCTGTCGTACATGACACGGTCTTTAGAACAGAAACTTTGTCGGGCACATCAGATGCAGAGTATTCTGGTCTGGGCCTACGGGTTTCTTTGGGAGATATACGTGAGGTAAAGTTATTGGGATTTATTCAGTCCCATTACGATTATTGGCGCGAAGGTGCTGTGGATGGTAATGATTTTAACATCAAAAGAGCCATTTTTATGGCAGATGCCAAGCTGTCAAGCCATTTATCTTTTTGGCTGATGGTGGATGCTGCCAGTCCAACAGCGTCAAAATTCATGCACGAGTATTATGCTCAATATGCATTTTCCAAGGCCGTGAAAGTGCGTGTCGGTCAGTTTAAACAACCACTGACTTTGGAGAATGTCAAGCCTCTTTTTTTTCTCGGAGAAGTGAACATGAACGAAAGTGTTCGTTATTTCGCTGGGGTGCAAGGCGATGACCTGTATGGCAACTATGCAGGCCGCGACCAAGGCGTAATGGTTACGGGTGATTTGCTTCCTGCCGAGGATAATCGTAGTTGGCTCTCTTATAGTGCAGGTCTCTTCAATGGTGCAGGACTCAATATGCGCGATAATAATCGCTATAAGGATTTTGTGGGTATGCTAAATTTGAATCTGCCGTATAGGCTGACGCTTTCAACCTCCTGCCTGTTGGGACATGGCACAGCGCGATTGGCCAGTCCTGTGAATACATTGCTCGTGGGCGAGGATTACCGTCGTCTGCGCTGGAGTGCTGGTCTCGAATGGCATTCTAAGCGTGTTGATGTCCGGAGCGAGTGGATAGAAGGGCGAGATGGTAAGGTGAATGGTCGTGGCGGCTATGCGGAAGTTTGTGTGCACACACTGCCGCGCATGGACGTGGTGCTTGACTATGACTATCTGAATCGCAACACATCGCTATCCAAGGCTGACCAACTGGCAACTGGAACGTGGTCGCAGACGAACAACTATACCATAGGCATTCAATATTGGATTCATCGCCTTTGCCGCATTGCCACGCAGTATGTGTTCTGTAATCGTCAAACAGGCGATGACCAGCATCAGTGGGTTACCCAGTTTCAGATAGTGTTCTGATAGACCCCCGTTTCTCTTGCAAAGGGAATAAATATTCCTTTTCATATTATTATCGCATTATTATCGCAAACCCTGCATAAATTCCCTATCATTACAATGAATACCATTTGGATTGTTCTTCCTATTCTTACGCTCTTGATGTTTGAGTTAGGATTGACTCTAAAACCTTCGGACTTCAAAGTTTTTCTTAGTCGACCGAAACCTGTGATTGTCGGTTTAACTGGGCAATTGATATTGTTGCCAGTATTGGCTTGGTTGGTGGCCTGGACTTTCCATCTTCCTCCCATTTTCTTCATAGGCTTTGTCCTTATTGCCTGTTGTCCAGGAGGCAGTTCGTCCAATGTTTTCTCAATGTTGGCCAAAGGAGATGTTGCTTTGTCGGTGTCGCTGACAGCTCTGAGCAGTCTGATAACCCTCATTACGGTGCCTGTTATTATGGGGGTTACCACGTCCTATGTTGGTGAGAGCGTGGATGTCCATCTGCCTGTCGGCAAACTCATCATGCAGAATTTAGTATTGATGTTTGTCCCGATACTTTTAGGTTTATGGGTCGGGCATCGCTTTCCTGTGGCATCTTCACGCATGGATTCCGTTCTACGTAAAATCGCCTTTCCCTCTATCCTGTTGTTGGCAGGTGTGTTCTTCCTGCAAAACAGGACGGCCATCATGGAGAATTTTGGTTTGTTAGGACTCAGCGTCACCGTGCTGATCCTTTTGGCAGTCGGTGGTGGAACGCTGATGTCTTATATGGCCCGGTTGGCGGGCCGTGAGCGACGTACCATCGTTATTGAAGTAGGTATGCAGAATGCCGCACAGGCCATAGCCATTGCCTGTAGCCCATTTGTTTTCAACAACGAATTGATAGCTGTGCCGGCCATTATCTATGCTCTTATGATGAATGTGGTGCTGATTGTCTATGTCGCCATCGCTGCACGTGTCAAAATGACCCATTAGTCAATACGATATTCGGTACGAAATAATTTCGTACTTTTGTGTCCTAAAAGTTTTTTGACATGATAGGTATCAGCAATCTGGATGAATTGATTCGCATGGCCTTACGCGAAGATATTGGCGACGGCGACCACAGCACGTTGGCTTGTATTCCTCCCACGGCTACGGGCAAGGCCAAGATGGTGGCCAAGCAGGATGGCATTGTGTGTGGGATAGAGGTGGCGCAGCGTGTGTTTCAACTCGTGGACGAACGTACTCGGGTGTCGCTTCTCCGCAAGGATGGCGAACAGGTGTCCAAAGGGGATTTGCTGATGCTGGTAGAGGGTTTTTCGGGTAGCATCCTGACAGCGGAACGTACTGCGTTGAACTTTATCCAGCGGCTCAGTGGCATAGCAACGGAGACCCATCGTATGGTAGCACTTCTTGACGGACTCAACACACGTCTGCTCGACACTCGCAAAACCACACCCAATATGCGCCTGTTGGAGAAATATGCTGTCAAGTGTGGTGGTGGGACAAATCATCGCATAGGACTTTATGATATGGTGATGCTCAAGGACAATCATATTGATTTTGCTGGCGGTATCGAGTCTGCTATTGACCGCACTCATGCCTATTTGAATGCCAAGGGCAAAGACCTTCGTATCGAAATAGAGGTGCGTGACCTTGCCGAACTGGAGCGTGTCCTTCGGCATGGGGGCGTTCATCGTATCATGCTCGACAATTTCGATGTGGAGACTCTTTATGAGGCAGTTCGTCGCATAGGTGGTCGCTATGAGACCGAAGCGAGTGGTGGCATCACCGAACATACCCTGCGTCAGTATGCCGAAACGGGTGTGGACTTCATCTCTGTGGGAGCATTGACGCACCACATCAAAAGTATGGACATTTCTTTGGTAAGCAATTTATAACGCATCATGATAATACAGAAGCAGAACGGCAAGGTGATAACAACCGAGGCCACTCCGACCAATCGTTTTAAGATGGTTGGCAAGACAATGATGGGGCTGGAGCCTATTCTGGCCGATGAACTGCGCGAATGTGGCGCTACTGGTGTTGAACTATTGACCCGTGCCGTGGCTTTCGAAGGCGATATGCGAACGCTTTACAGAGCCAATTACACTTGTCGTACGGCCTTGGCCATATTGAAGCCATTTGCTGAGTTCGAAGCCAATAATGAACAAGAGCTTTATAATCAGGTGAATGCCATCCGTTGGGAGAAGATTATGGATGTGGACAGTACTTTCATGATAGATAGTTCTACCAGTGGTGAGATTTTCACTCATTCCTATTATGCGGCCCTTAAAACAAAGGATGCCATTGTGGACCGCTTTCGTAAGATGTTCGGTCGCCGGCCCTCTATCGATACCGAGAATGCCCAGTTTAAATACAATCTGCATATCGCGGGCAATAAGGTTACGCTACTCATGAATTCCAGTGGCGAGTCGCTGCACAAACGTGGTTATCGTCAGGCCGTGGGCGTGGCCCCCATTAAC
>JAFVBF010000002.1 GCA_017480145.1 Bacteroidales bacterium | reverse complement strand
CCATCATGACGAAATCCTCGAAATGATGTTCCGTTGGCACATCGATGTTGAAGACCCATTCGCTGGACCGACTGAAGAGAACTGGAGGGAACTGAAGCGTTGCCGTAAACAATATGTTCGGGAGATGATTGACTTGGGAGTGGACATTGCCCCTGGTACTTGGCCGCCTACCGACGAGCAACTCGATCAGGAATCTCGGCTTCGGTACGGCAATCCCGAACCATGCGAGGATGATGCCCTGCCCTTTTAGCTACGTGCAAGCATGATTACCCGAGACCGAACGGGAGCAAACCCACGCATCTGGCACCTTCGTCAGTTCCCAGTGCACTCAGCAATGGCGATGCATCATAATCAGCCTTTCTTTGAGGACTTCTTTTTGCGTACGACCCTTTTGGGTTCGGGTAATTCTCCTGGCTCAATCTTGATGATTGAATTGAGAGATGAATCCCAAAAACAGCTATGCACCTCTACACCTTCACGATGGATTTTCCTCAAAAACTCCTGTTCTCCATTATACATTTTGGCCAATATATCCAAAGCCTGTTCTTTGGTTTCTACTGGTTTAGGGGGCGTTGTAGAGCCAAACCAGGGTGCTCAACGATTGGCAGATGAGTATCATGGGCGCGGCTGCCGCCGTGACCGGCATCGTCATGGCAGGCAAAGCCGCTGTGCAGGTATATGCCGACATTGACGCGGAGATGGCCAGTGTCCGCAAGTTCACGGGCATGACCACCGAGGAGGTGGAGAAACTGAACGAGCAGTTCAAGAAGATTGACACACGAACCAGCCGGGAGGAGTGGACGAGGTGGCTGGAGTGGTACATGCCGGGAAATGGGTGGCTTCGCAGAAGTTACTTGCCTCGCCTGTGGCGCGCCCTTTGATTGAGGCGCTGGACTATGCGCAGCGGACAAACACTATCGGCTCGCTCCGCAACGCCGATGTGAGCCGCACGATCACTGCTCCCGCAGTGCTGGCGCAGTCCCAGGCCCCGACAGTCATTGTTCAGGAAAACAATGCCCTGCGTGAGACGCTGGCTCGCTTGAACGAAAGGCTCAACGAACCATTCGTCACCGTGAACACCGTGACCGGTGATCTCGGCATCAAGCAAGCCCAAGATGACTACCAACGACAGATGAACAACAAATCCCCGAAATCTAAGAGAAAATAGAGAAATGTTTGTACCTTTGCAGTCTGTTAATGACAAATAATTAAAATCATCTATTATGAAACTTACCAAAGCAAGGAATCTCTATCTCATTTGTATTTTAGCAGTTGCTGTCTTTGTGGGAGGCATGTCTTCATGCAAAAATGACAAAAAAGACTCACGAGGCCAAATCGATAAGAATGCAGTGGCGCAAATAGGTTTTTATGAGACCTATAAGTATCCAGATATTGCTCAAGACATCTCCAACTTAAGCGAAACCGCCGGGAAGCCGACTTTATTTCAAAACTCAAATAATGGTAATTATGATGGCCCTGCCGTATGCACAGCCCAGAAAAGTGACACCGCAGCAATCAATGCTATCATTGCCAAATATGGTCCCGAAATTCTGCCATCCGACCTCAAACTAACGTGGACTCTAACACCATTTGACAACTTATATGAGCTTATAGCTCTAAAGACCGACACCTTAGGAAAACCTGCCATGACTGGCGAGTCAATTATTGAAGCTAAGGTGACCCACACCAATGTTTATGGGTTTGCGATATACATTACTTTAGACAAAGAAGGTGGCAAAAAATTCTCAAAATTAACATCCAATAATATTGGGCATGCACTTGCTGTTGTTTTTAAAGACAAGGTAATGTCTTATCCTATAGTAAATTGTCAGATTAAAGGAGGAAAAGTAGAAATCACAGGCAATTTCACCGAGCAAGTTGCCAACGATTTTGTGGACATATTCTATGGCAAAAAATAAAAAGTATACCATATTAGACCTGTTGGTTGAATTAAAATAATGCATACTTAACTTGACCTATGGGCTTATGATTAAGAAGATTGAAATACTGCAACACAGTGAATGTGGCTACCTTAGCTTCCATTCTCGCAAAGAGGCCGCTCGGTTTCTTGGCGTAGTTGCGTATCATCATGAGATGGTCATTCAGTTGAGAAAAGACGGTCTCAATTCTCTTCCTTAAGCGTTTATTGGCCCATGTTGGCTGAGTCCAGTTCTTCTGGTTCAACCTGTATGGGACATCGAGTTTAATGTTTGCGGTCTCAAACAGATCCAACTGCAACGGAGTACTCAGGTAGCCCTTGTCGCCAAGAATCATGCAATCGCTGTACTCCCACTGCACATCTTTAAGATACTGCAGGTCATGCACGTTGGCAGCAGTCATGTCAAAGGAGCGTATGACTCCAGTAATGCCGCACAAGGCATGAAGTTTATATCCGTAATAGTACATGTTCTGCGAGGCGCAATAGCCCCACGAGGGTGCATGCTCTATGTCATCCTTACCCATCTGACACCTGTTGGCACGAGCATTCTGGCAGACCTTTACTGGCTTGGAGTCAATGCTGAAGACTGTCTCTCGGCCATCTATCGCCTTAGCTATGGACTGACGGATATTTTCACCAAGCTTCATGGACTGCTTGCGGCGTTGG
>JAFVBF010000012.1 GCA_017480145.1 Bacteroidales bacterium | reverse complement strand
GTAGCGTTGCTTCAGCAAGGGGGCTATGGCATCGTTCAGTTTCAATCGCAACACGTGGCTGTTGCCAGAATGGGTATAGCGGATGCTGGTGTCACAGAAGGTCGTACTGCTGGCCATTTGGTCAAAAGCATAGTAGGCATGGCCCGAGTCGGCATTGAAGGTTTCGTCCAGTTGGCGGATACTTAGGTGGAGGTTGTGGCTTTGCAGGGTGTCTGGGTAGCAGTCAGACACCGTGAGATATAGGACGACGGAATCAATGGTGTAGCCATCTGCCGACAGGTCGAGTCCTGCGGTGGTCAATGCCAGTTGGCTATAAATATCAGCAGAAACCATTCCGAAAGTGGCATCGCTGTATTTCCCAAGCATTCCTGTGGTGTATCCGCTGGTTCGGAGCGAGTCTTCGTATAGCGTCACGGCATAGATGTCATTGCCTTGTATGGTGTCAAGTATGCCCTCATAGATGGTGCTGGGGTCTTGCAAGGCATCGCCGATTTCGGTTTCCTCATCGGAGCAGGCAGTGGCTGCCAGCAGTAGTGCGGAGGCTGCAATCAGGTGTAGAAGAATTTTGTTGGCTCTCATGTCCTTAGAGAATGGGGAATAGGCGTATAAAAGGCTCCCGCCGCAGGCGGCAAACTATTAATTGTTGATGTTGTTTCCAATCAGGCTATCGTATAATTTGTTGATTTGCTCGAAAAACTCGCTCTGATTGTCGTTATAGTCCAAGATGTATTTGTTGTTTTTGGTCTCTTTGGCAAAGGCCACCAGTTCGGGATTGGGATTCTTGGTGCCTATCACTACGCCGTTGGCGTAGGTAATGGCGGCTTTGCATAGTGTCATGTAATCCAGTCCTTGCAGCAGTCGCAAATCCTTGGCAGTGGCACCGTCGGTTTTCATCTTTTTTTCCATGCTCTCGGCAAACTGGCCTGTGAAGGCGTCGTCGGTGATGGTAAAGACTGTCTTGGTGTCTTTGAAAAAGGCATTCTCCTTGTTGATGCGACGCATATAGAATGGCACCATGCAGCTGAACCAGCCGGTGAAATGAATCAGGTGTGGCTGCCATGCCAGTTTGCGAACGGCTTCCAATGTGCCGCGTCCGAAGAACAGTATACGCTCGTCAGCATTCTCCAGAAGTTCCCGATTCTCGTCTACCAGCGGACCGCTCTTAATGAAGTATTCCTCATTGTCAATGAAATAAACCTGCATCCGTGCGGCAGTGATAGAGCCGACCTTGATAATCAACTGGTGGTCGCAATTGTTGATGATGAGGTTCATGCCCGAAAGACGTATGACTTCGTGCAACTGGTGCTTTCGTTCGCTCACGGTGTTGTAGCGGGGCATAAACACGCGTATGTCACGTCCCAGTTCCTGACTGCGGGCTGGCAGATGCCGTCCGAAAATGGAATTCTCCGTCTCGGGAACGTAAGGGGTAATTTCTTGATTTACATATAAAATCCTTGCTTTCGCCATAATTTACGCAGATTATTCGCTTTTTGCAAAAGTACGTTTTTTTTCGAAAATGTACGGCCCTGCCTATGCCAATGGCTGAAAGTGAGGGAGAAACGCTCCGTGGTGGCTCTTCTTGGGCTAAGTATAGGCCGTAATTGCCCTATGGATATTTGACATTTCTACTTATGACATTTTATTTGGTCTCGATATGTCATGATCTATATTGACGGTGTGCTTCGGTGGGAATGTCCGGAAACGTATAAAAAATGTATATTTGCAGTCCCGAATTTTGGAATGCCTAAGTGGCTTAGGGATTCCAAGGTTCTGTCTCTTATTTTTTTGTGACCCCAATGAACACCCCACAGTCTTTGACGGAAGACCAGTTGAGAAGCAAGGCTGCACTGTTTTGCGCCCGTGAGGAGCAATGTCGCTTTTCGGTAAGAAAAAAACTGAAAGATTGGGGGGCATCGGACAAAATAGCTGACCGTGTGGTTGACTGGCTTTGCGAGGAGCGTTATATTGACGAGCATCGTTATGTTAAGGCGTACTGCGAGAGTAAAATCCGTTATCAGCATTGGGGACACATCAAGATAGAGTATCAGCTTCGCACAAAAATGATACATCGCGATTTGATAGCGGAAGGCCTTGCCGCAGTGCCAATGGACGAATACTATGCCATTATGCGTCATGTGGCCGAAGAGAAGTTTCGTCGAATGAAAGGGGAGGGCAGTGAGGTCTGCGCTAAACTGGCGGCGTTTCTTTGCACGAGAGGATTTGAGTCGGAGGCCTCCTATCGTGTGGCTCGCGAACTGACAAGGGGCATGGCGGACGTTGATTGAAAACAACAGCGAGCATTTTATATCGAACTAATAATATTTCCATTATGAAAACAAAAAAAATCATTATCGCGCTCTCTATGATGGCAATGGCAATGGCTCCTATTGTTGCTGTAGCCAATGATGAAGGCGACACAGTGCCTCAACGAATCCGTGGCACATGGGTGGTGTCCACCACGCCATCACTGGTCTTTACTGAAAAGTTGTACAACAACTGGTCGGCTGCGGGTAACTCGCTTATATCTTCGGCGTTCAACTTTGACGGAAGTTATAAATATACGTACGGAAGCCATATTGTCGACAATATTGTGAAGTTGGGTTTGGGATTTGATATGCAGGATCTTGACGACAACCGCTCGTTAGAGTCTTTTCGCAAAAGTAGCGATGTGATTGACCTTTCATCCACGTATTCGCATAAGATATATGATAAGTTCAATGTCAATGCTGCTGTCAACTTCAAAACGCAGTTTATTGATGGTTGGAACTATGCCGGTGCTGGCAACGACGACGAAAACCGTACACTGGTCTCGCGCTTCATGGCACCTGGCTATTTGATAACTTCGATTGGTAATGAGTATAAGGCGGATTATTGGAATGTCTCGGTATCATTCCTTTCGGGAAAGACCACGTTTGTCTATTCTCAAGACGTGATTGATGCTGGACAGCGCTATGGCGTTGACACTACAGATGGTAATCGGGCTTACTTCGCTCTGGGTACTTATATCAAGTTCTATTTTAAGAAGGACATTGCTAAGAATCTGAATTTATATGCTAAAATGGAACTCTTTTATGATTATAATAAACCCAAACATGTTGACTGGACCCAGTGGGGCGATCCCTCTCCGTATGACACGTATATTAAACAGTTGGGTAAGGCTTTGATTCATGAGACGGATGTGAACTTTGAACTTACGGCAAATTATAATCTGACCAATTACTGTGCTGTTACAGCTTCGCTCAACATGAAGTACGACACTGACTATGCTGGCATTGGGTCTTATGGGCATTGGCAGCTTTATCAGACAGCAGGCTTGCGTGTCTTTATGAATTTCCCACGCAAGAATTAATCTCAACACTGATATTTTTATACTCACAAAATCGAGAGCGGGTGTCCTTTATGTGGGACATCCGCTCTCGATTTTGTGGGTAGGCCTGAAAATGTGTGGGTCCTTGAGACCGCTATATATATAATTCAAAGGATTCGTTGATGCCAACCTCACGTGCGTCAACCATGTCTCTCAGGGTGTTCTCTATGTCGGTAGGCGATGCCGCATTGTTCATGACGAGAGCATTTATCAGTTTCTCTGCCGTCATGGGATGTTTGTGGAGCATTGCCCGTATCTGTGTGCGTAGATTGGTCTCGGCAGGGCGGGGGAGCGCATTCTTGCGAGCGGAGATGCATAGGTCGCAGTAGCCGCAGGCAGTGGCGTTCTCCTCTCCAAAATATTGAAGCAGTAGCTGGCTGCGGCATCCCTGGTCTGCCTCTAAGTAGAGCTGCATATAGTCGCTCCTATTGCTGGCACAGGTCTTGAGTTTTCGGTAGCGTTTTTCATCAATGTACAGGCTCTCGGCGGCTACGCGGGGGGCACAGAAACAGAGGGTGGACCCACTGTTTTTGGGCCGGTAGCATACGATTTTTAGCGCATCGAGTTGCATCAGTGTCTTGCGGATGTCCTCTTCATGCAGATAGCACCGACGAGCCAGTTCGCGTTCTGAGATGGGTACAAAGTCGCTGAATAATCCCCCATGGAGACGAAAAATCATCTGTAGCAGTGCGTCATACTGAGGGTGTTTCAGTTGGAATCGATATATCTCCTCTCGTGATATAGGGATGTGTAACTTTGAGGTAATCTCGTCTTCTGGAGGCAGTGCGATGACTCCTTCGCGTTCCAGGTGTTGCAAGGCTGTGTAAAGCAGCGCGGGCTTCAGGTTGTAGGTCTGGCAGATTTTCTCCATATCAAGGGGCATGGATACCCCTTCGCCGCTGCCTAATGGGATTTTGTAAAAGTTGCAGAGACCGTTGTAGATATTCCGAATGATTTTCAACGGTGGATATTTTTCCTCGCTGCTTTGATTCAGCCGTTCGATGTCTCCCTCGTCGTAGAGAATCACGCAGTAGGCTCGTTGCCCGTCACGACCTGCCCGACCTGCTTCTTGAAAATAGTGCTCGGGCGCATTGGGCACATCCAGATGCACGACGAAGCGCACATCGCTTTTGTCTATGCCCATGCCGAAGGCATTGGTGGCCACAATCACTCGTATTTTCCCCTCCTGCCACAGCCGTTGGCATAGGTCTCGCTCTTGCAGTGTTCGCCCCGCATGATAGTATTCGGCACTGATGCCGTAGCCCTGAAGGGTTTTCGCAATCTCGTGTGTGCGTCGTCGGCTACGAACATAGACAATGCCGCTGCCTCCAACTTTGTTAATGATGCGCAGCAGGCGCCCCAGTTTGTCTGTCTCGTGAAAAACCATATAGGACAGGTTGCTCCGGAGGAAGCTGTTGCAAAATGTGTTGCTGTCTTTGCCGAAAAGCAGTAAGCGGCGTATGTCTTCAGCCACTGACGGGGTCGCTGTGGCTGTTAGTGCCAGCACGGGTACTTTGGGATGGTATTGGCGCAGGCTGCCAATCTCCAGATAGGCGGGGCGAAAATCATATCCCCATTGCGAAATGCAATGAGCCTCGTCAATGGCAAAAAGGTTGATTTTCATGCGACGCAGGTGTTCTATGAACACTCGTTGGCGCAGTCGCTCAGGCGACACGTACAGTAACTTCAGATTGCCATACAGGCTGTTGTTGAGTACCACCTCTTGCTCCTTGGCAGTCAATCCGCTAATCAGACAGGCCGACTTGATGCCCCGTTCGTTTAGTTGCTGCACTTGGTCTTTCATGAGGGCTATCAGTGGCGACACCACCAGACACAGCCCTTCGCGCATCAGTGCGGGAATTTGGTAACAGATGGATTTTCCCCCACCTGTAGGTAGCAGTGCCAGCGTGTCATGCCCTGCCAGTACTGATGTTATGATTGCTTCTTGCTGGGGACGAAAAGATGAATAGCCCCAGTATTTTTTTAAAAGTTCTTGGGTCTCCACCGCCTCGCTTGTTATCGAATCAGTGTCACGGTTCCCGTTGTCTGGTCCACATGGTCCGTGCCTGCCAGTCGGTAGTTGCAAACATAGACGTATGCGCCTTGAGGACAGTACTGTTCGTTGTAAGAGCCATCCCAAACAAACTGTGGGTCTTCTGATTCAAAAACCATCAGACCACGGCGGTTGAATATTTGTATGGAGAAGTATTCCAGTTTGTTGACGGTGTAGATATGAAATTTGCTATTGTCTGCACGATTGGGGCAGAAGATGTTGGGAACCCATAAGGCAAAACTCTGTATGGCAATGCGGAACGAGGTGTCTGCAGAACATCCTAAGTCGTTGGAACTTTGTAGGATGACCGATGCGGAGTCTTTGTTAAGGTCGGTGAAGGTATGGGTTACGGATGTGCCTTCGGCAAAATTGTTCAGTCCGAAGCTCCAAAAAGAACTCACGCTATTGGCAGACTCGTCGGTGAGCGTTATGGTAGGATTTGTGGGGTCGATAACGGCCGGCATGATCTTCACTGCTAATGAAGGCAGTTGGTGTACGGTGATGGTGACGTATATCTTTTCAGAAGAGCATCCGTTGTTCCCATAAGGGGTTAGGGCATAGACGGTGGTGCTCTTGGGCGATACCTCTATGCGACTGTTGCTTTCTTGCCCTGCCAGTGTGGTGTCCTGGGGTATCGATTCCCATAGGTAGTGGTCGGCTTTGCCGGCAATCAGATAGGCGGGGTCTCCGGCACAGATGTTGCCATCAGCAGGTTGTACGGTGAGCGAGGGCTGCATGACATAGACCTTGATGCTGTCCCACGAAACACATCCCATGTTGTTGAGAATCTTGAGATAGTAGGTGGCGTTGGCACTATAGGGTTCCACTTGCAACCGAGAGCCGTAGGCTATCGGAGAGCCGTCGTCAAAAGGGGTCTCGAACCAGTTGTAGGTTACGGCGTTCATCACGGGGTCCATTTTTATATTGGTCTCGTTCCCTTCGCAGATTATGGTGTCGCCCGTGGCCTGCATCTTGGGATGGACAAACATATGGACGGTATCAAAAGCACTCAGTGTGTCGTTGGTGATGCTGATGATAGTGGCCCCGGCAAGCGTGATTGTGGTATCGGGTACCACAATGACAGAATCTTCGCCGGTGCTACTGGTTATGGTGTCGTTATGTGTGCCATACACCGTGTCGTTACTAATGGCGGTGGTGGTGTCGTAGGTGGTGCATATGAGCCTCAGCTCCACTGGGTTGTATTCTTTGGCAAACGAGCGTATCACCGTAATCTGGTCTCCCGCATAAGAACCGATGATTGTCGTGTCTTCAAATATCCAGTATCGCGAAGTAATCTTGTCATTTGATGTGGCATCGTCAAAACGGATGGCATCGCCTATGCAGGCTTGATGAGAGGACACTACCAATTGGGCTTTGTTGTCATTCTGCGCTTGCAGGGCTCCGACAATCAATGTCAAAAGAATTATTATCAATGCGTAGTGCTTCATGCGTTCGGGGATGTATTGCTTACTGCGGATGTTCAAAGGCCACAATCAAACTAAATTGCAAAAATAGCGTTTTTTTTCCAATGCAGTCAGAAAAAATGGTTTGGACAGGTGCCTTTGTCGAACGGCGACGGGGAGCCTGTTCTGGGCTCCCCGTCGCCGTTTTGTTCTAATCTTTGTGCCGACGGACTTATTTACAATCCTTGTACCAGTCGTACGGCAAAGGCGTCAAAGCGTCCTCCCGTGCTGGAGGCACCAGCAAATCCGACTCCGAAAACCACGCGGTAGGCGTAGTCGCTGCCTTCGTGGGAGGCTGACCAATAGTAGCCATCATTGGCTGAGCCGTAGAAGGTCTTTCCGACGCGGTAGCCGGCTGCGGGCAGAAAGACGGCTCCGGCCGACTCAAGTATATTCCACATTACGTCGCTCAGCGCAAAGACAGAAAAATCTCCTCCAACATTGTAGCTCTTTGGGATGGGGATGCCTGCAGGCATACTGTAGTTGTCTGGGAATAAGATGATTCCCGAACGTCCTGCCACGTTGGCCATGCAGTAGCGGATGTCGTAGGTAGTGCCTTCGTAGATGAATTCAGTGCTACGGGTGTTCAACAGATATTCCCACTCTTCATGGGTAAGTGTGCGCCACAAACCTTCCTTGCCGCCTCCGTTGTCAATGGCGTTGAATATGCCCCAGTCGTATTTTGCATTATCCTCGGTGAGGTTGCCGCTGCCTTTGTTGCTCGATGGGCCATATCCAAATCCATTGTATCTGTTTTTTTCATTCCATTCGGTAGAAACGCTGTAAGGTTGATATTGGGTGTTCTGTGGGTCGCTGTTGTCATGATATCCGCTGGTACCCCAGGTGAAGAGGTCTATCCATCCTCGGTTGGAGGAAGATATGTTGTTGTTGCCTTCGCCGATGATGTCTATCTGCGTCTTGGCAAAACGCCATTTGCCTTTGCTGGCTTGATATTGCAGGTTGCCCATCGAGAAGTGAACCTTCTGTGATTTTGATACAGAGAAAATGCCGGGCAGTGCCCCGTTGTCAATCTTTACAGTGCGGGTGGCGTCAACACCTGCGGCATCACATTCGCACGACTCATCTAAGGCCTGCTCCAAACTGTCAATGATGTGCAGTAGATTCTCTTGGCTGCCTTCTGCCACTTGGGGACGTGGTGCGCTCACGATTTGCTGTACGGTGGAGAAGGTGTGTTTTTTGTCGCCATTAGGGGTTATGTCGCAGCGTAAGAAATAATTGTCCTTACCCCATTTGATGCTTGACATGGATCCGCTGGCTTCGTCACCTTGACCAATGATGATGTTGATAAATCCCTTGTCATTGGTGTTTGTGGTGTGGGTCTCGCTATAGACCACGGCGCCATCGTCGCTGGCTTGAGCGATGCTGATGTGTGCTGATACGGTTTTGGCTGCCACGATTTTGCCAGACTTGTCATATACCGCTGCCTGATATCCAAATCCGTTTGTGGTCTGTGCCGTAATAGGGGCTGTGGCACCACAAATACAGGCAAGTGTCAAAAGGGTCGCAAAAATGTAAAAACAATGTTTCATTCGGATGGTTATGGTTTGATTTGTAAAGGTTTCATCGATGAGTTAATACTGAAGCAGTATCCCCTCGTTATAAAATATTTGCTTGGTTGCTTTTGTGGGGTACGGCTCTGTCAATTTGGTGAATATTATGTCTTTATGTCTCGTCTGTTCATACGGAGGCACAGCCAAATATAATAAAAAAAATGTATTCGTTAGGTGGCAAGAAAATAACGGGGAGCCACACATGAAGTGAACCCCGAAAGTTAGACAAAAAACTTTCGGGGTTTATTATGAATACGAGAAAGGATTTAAAACGAAAGAAGCATACATTTGAGGATAGGCTTAAATATATGCACCTGATTGAGGATGGTCATTCCATCTACAGT
>JAFVBF010000011.1 GCA_017480145.1 Bacteroidales bacterium | reverse complement strand
TGTGTGCATATCAGTCTTCGTCAGGGAGTGCCTACAGGGGCACTGCTGCGCGAGATAGCCCGTTGCGGCACTCCGTCTCTTTGCCGCCAGATATTATTGGCTCTGGGAGCCATTTTTCTCAATTATACCGCCATCCGTTATGCGGCTCCAGACCTCAAGGATTCCGCACTGGCGGCATTTTCCGTCGTGTCACGCATCATGATGTTCGCATTCTCTATCGTGCTTGGTCTCTGTCAGGGTTTTCAGCCCGTATGCGGATTTAACTATGGTGCTTGTCGTTTCGACCGCGTCCGTCAGGCCTACCTCTTCACCTCGGTGCTATCAACCCTCTTGTTGGTTGTGATTGGCACCGTCGGCTACATTTGGGCTCCCACGATTATCTCGTGGTTTCGTGGCGAGGATCCGGCTCTCATTGCTATCGGTACACGTACGTTGCGTTGGCAGTGTGCTGTGTTCCCTCTGGTGGGGCTTTCTACGGCCACCAATATGATATTGCAGAATTTGGGCTACACTGCCAGTGCGTCGCTGTTGGGCAGTGCCCGTCAGGGACTGTTTCTGCTGCCCGCTTTGTGGCTATTGCCTCAGATGTACGGACTGTCGGGTGTTGAGGCTGCCCAAGCGGCTGCTGATGCGGTTACATTTATTGTCTCTGTGCCGACAGCCTTCTGGGTGATTCGCCACTTGCGTCAGCAGGAGCGGCGGTCCGGCAATGTCAGCGTCCCTCAAGCCCCGATACATCAGGGCAGTACTAACCTGTATGAATAATAGGCTGATCGTCAGCCAGTACTAATAGAACCATTTCCCATGTCTTTCTCTCTCTTGCATACTGCCGCCGATAGTCAGGCCCGCGTGGGGCTGCTGCACACCGATCATGGCGACATTCCGACTCCCATTTTTATGCCTGTGGGCACTGCGGGCAGCGTCAAGGCCGTGCATCAGCACGAATTGCGTAACGAGATAGATGCCAAGATTATATTAGGCAACACTTATCATCTCTATCTTCGCCCAGGGCTGGATATTCTACGTCAGGCTGGAGGTCTCCATCGCTTTAACGGGTGGAATCGACCCCTACTTACTGATAGTGGTGGTTTTCAGGTGTTCTCACTGGCAGACAATCGCAAGATACGTGAGGAGGGCTGTACTTTTCGTAGCCATATTGACGGCTCTAAGCACTTATTCACGCCCGAAAAAGTGATGGACATCGAACGCATCATCGGGGCTGACATTATGATGGCTTTCGACGAATGTTGCCCTGGCGATGCCGATCATCGATATGCGCTTCAGTCCATGCAGCTAACACACCGCTGGCTTGATCGTTGCCTCGTCCGTTTTTCTCAGACAGAACCTCTTTATGGACATCATCAGGCTTTGTTCCCCATTGTCCAAGGTTGCCAGTACGAGGATCTTCGCCGCCAGTCGGCAGAATATATTGCTTCTAAAAATCCAGAGGGCTGTGCCATTGGCGGTTTGGCCGTGGGCGAGCCTACCGATGTCATGTATCGCATGATTGAGGTGGTGACTGCGGTGCTTCCTACCGACCGACCACGCTACCTTATGGGCGTTGGTACTCCGCAAAACATATTGGAGGCTATTGAGCGTGGAGTGGATATGTTTGACTGTGTGATGCCCACCCGCAATGGACGTAATGGGTTGCTGTTTACTCCCCATGGCACCCTCAATATCAAAAACCACAAATGGGCAAGTTGCTTCCATCCGATAGCCGATATAGTGTGGGCTGACGTTGAAACTGAACAAAACGAGGATGTGTCGCAGCCGCATTCTATTGCCAGTCAGACTGACGCACCTTTCCATATTCCAGCTTCCGATAGCCAGTATTCTCTTTCCTACCTGCATCATCTCATTCGTGCTCAGGAGATTCTGGGCCTGCAGATTTGCTCCATACACAATCTTGCATTTTACCTCTGGTTAGTGCGCACGGCTCGCCGCCATATCTTGGCAGGGACCTTTTCTCAATGGAAATCTGGTCTACTGCCAGCACTCTCTCGCCGCCTCTAAGAACCTCACAGACAAAACAATTCGTCGGCAAAAGTCATTCTGTCAGAAAAAAAACGTACTTTTGTCAAAACGTTTATACGAATGTCAAGCCAAGATATATCTGTAAGTTCTTCAAGGTCAGTTGAGAATATTGTTGAATTGCGCAATGTAGTGCTTAATCATGATGCAGGCGTCTTGCTCAGTGGTGTGAATGTCAGTATAGGACGGGGCGAGTTTGTCTATCTTATTGGCCGCAGTGGTTCTGGCAAGACCACGCTATTACGCTCTCTTTACGGCGATATGCCCCTGTCGGGTGGAACTGCGTACGTGTGTGGATTCGACCTCACGCACCTCAAAAGCCGTCAAGTACCCCAGTTGCGTCGTCGTATCGGTATCGTCTTTCAAAACTTTCGCCTCCTTCAGGATCGTGATGTCTACGACAATCTCTACTTTGTACTTCGTGCCACGGGATGGTCAAAACGCAAACTGATTGATGAACAAATCATGCAGATGCTCCAGTCCGTGGGGCTTACAGACAAGGTCCATCTCATGCCAGCGCAACTCTCTGAAGGCGAGCAACAGCGAGTGGGGATTGCTCGTGCTCTGATCAACAATCCTGACTTGATTGTGGCCGATGAGCCAACCGGAAATCTTGACCCAGCCACCTCTTCCGAAATCATCGGGCATCTGCTCCGTGTTTGTCAGGAACAAGGTCGCACGGCTATTGTCGCAACTCATGATTTTATGATGATGGACAAATATCCCGCCCGCGCCCTCTGCTGTCAGGATGGAACCGTTACCGAAGGATAACGAAACTACAAAAAAAAGTGCGTGTTTTTAGGAATGCACATTAAAAAACTGTACGTACAAAACATCTTAAAACATATCGGCCTTATGAAAAAATACATCATATTCTTCCTTGCCATATTGATTATCCCTGCCTGTGGAGTTCAGGCTCAGAAGAAAAAAGGCAAGAAAGTGGCCTCTCCTATCATCGAGGGCAAACAGAAGGTGCGCAAAACGGATTATGACAGTGTGTGGAAGTTCACGGTCTTCAATCCCAAGAAGAAAACAATGTATTACTGCAATTTCGACTACTCGCAACTGCCTTCTATTTTGGACCAGAAAGTCCCCGACTTCCTCACTTTCCAGCCTGTTATGAATTATCTTAGCACCAATGCCCGTGCTACGATGACCATTGTGGCGGTCTATGGAATCAATCCCGCCATTCAGGACGATGCCGAACGTGAAGTACTATCTAAGCGTGCCTCTGAAGAAGCCCTCGCCGTCTTGCAGGATTTCGAGGATTGGATGACGGCTATGCAGTATAAGAATAAAATGGTATTTCAGGTGGCCCAGATAGACTATCGCTATTGGCACGGCACTGATTATTTCAATATGCCTCCGCTTCAGGAACAGGTTGTCCACGTGGGGCTTGTGATGGCCCTCACCAACAAGAAGGTCGAGATTTTTCCCGACCCATCGGCAGGCGCACGTGCCTTTAAGGATGTAAAGTTCCTCCCCAATGATGCCACGGTTGTGCGTTCTTATTACAGCATGATTGATTCTTTGGCTGACTACGTCATGAGTAATGAGCGCTACGAGGTGCTGCTTACTGGCTATAGTGATAATGTGGGGACTCCTACCTACAATCGAGGCCTCTCCAATCAACGTGCCACTGAAATCAAGAAAATGCTTCTTCAGCGTGGGGTGCCTGAATACCGTATAGAAATTGTGGCTCGGGGGGAGAATGACCCTATTGCCGACAATAACACTTATGAGGGACGTGTGGCAAATAATCGAGTAAGTATTAAGATTCAATAGCCCATTGACCCGAAAAGAGCAATATCGCCATTTATGTCAGACAGAGGGAGATTCCATTCCTCTGTTTCTGCAATATTGGTGGATGGATGCTGTTTGCCAGGGTAAGCAATGGGATGTGGCTCTGGCTTATGGCAAGGATGGCCGTATCGCGGGTGCTTTGCCATATCTTTTGGGCCGGAAGGGAGTGCTGCGCTACATTCTTCAACCCCAGCTTACGCAGTACAATGGTCCCTGGTACAATTATGGTCTGATTGCGGGCAAGGGAGAACCCTCTGTTTTTGATAGGCTGCAATTCGAGCAGGAGGTTGCCGAACAACTTGTCGCATCGCTGAAACAATTGCGGCTTGTTTTCTACAGCCAATGTTTTTCGCCATCTGTCACCAACTGGCAACCCTTCTATGAACATGGTTATTCGCAAACCACGCGTTACACCTACCGCATAGAGGATATTTCCGACCCCCAGCGGGTCTTTGCTGACTTTATTCCCAAGCGTCAGCGCAAGATTCTCAAGTGGCAGTCGTCGGTCTCCGTGGATGTCACTGATGATGCCGACTGGTTTGCCTCTTACCACAGCAAGTATTGGCAGTCGAAAGGCCAGAACGAACTGCTGCCACATAGCCTGATGGTAAGGCTGTGCCAAACGGCCATGGCTCGCAATGCTGGTGTCATCTTTCGTCTGCGTAGTGAAGATGGGCATCCTGTTGCGGCAGCGTTTATGCCTTATGATTCTCATGCTGCCTACCTTCTACAATCGGCCTACAGCCTTGAACACTACCACAACGCCCATGTCATTCTCCTTATTTGGAATGCCATCCAGTGGCTTTCTTCTCGCACACGGTCTTTCGATTTTGAGGGCAGCATGATTCCTGGTGTTGCTTATTTCAATCGCACTTTCGGCGCAGTGCCTATTCCCTATTTCCAGATTACGAAGTATAGCAATGGACTGGTGCGTCGAATGGTAGAGTGTAGAAGTCTGTGACAAAAAAAAACAGTTGCCGTTAATTAGCTTTAAAATAACAATAAAACATAACAGTCGTGAAAAAAGCAATTTTGACATTATTCGTGGTCTTGTCCGTATTGGCGACGATTTCTGCCCAGGCCCCTGTGAAGTTTAACTATCAGACGGTTGTGCGAGATATTCAGGGCAATCTGGTAAGCAACCATTTGGCTCATGTGAAAATCAGCTTGATGGCGGGTGAACCTGGTGGAGACGTGGTTTACTCCGAGCATAGCAGTGCTATGACCGACCGCAGTGGATGGGTCACAATTACAGTGGGGGAGGGGGTCCCTCTCAGTGGTGCCCTCGATCTTCTCGACTGGGGCAAAGGTCCATTCTATATTCGTTGCGATATTGATCCTGCAGGGGGCAATAACTACACGGTCAGCACGGTGCAGCAGCTGGTCAGTGTGCCCTATGCTCTTTATGCGGGGGGGGGCGACTATACCAAGTTGAGCAATTTGCCCGACATTGAGGCCATAGTCCGTGAAGTGGTGCGCGAACAGGCTGCTTCGCTCTATCACGAGACACAGGGTATGTACGATGTGGCCAAAATTGACAATTCGGTGGGCAACAGTCAGATTAAGGATGTCGCCGATCCTACAGATGAACAGGATGTTGTCACACTGGCGTTCCTTCGCAATTATGTCGATGCCCGTATGCGGTCAGCCTATGATTCATCCATGCGCAGCGTGGATGACATCATGCGGCGCAATGGCGGCGTGAAAATTACCGACAAGTATGAGCGTCCGGTAACCATCACTACCCCAGTGGCTAAAAATGGTGTTTTGCCTGGACTTTTCTCTGTCAGCCCTTCGCGTCAGGTCCGTTTCTCACAAGGCAATTTGCAGCGTAGCGACATTGGTAAGCATGCCATTGTGGGCAATGAGACCAAGGCTGGCACATGGCGTTTTGCAGAAAGCCAGTACAGCGAAAAGTCTGACGACGGGCTGCCTTGGCAGACCTATTTCAAGTGGGGGGAAACAGGTTGTGAGGATGAGGATGGCATCACCCCCTCCATTTGTTCCGACTGGGGGCTTTACAATGCCATTAGCAATGGCGGTAACGTCCCGGGGCAATGGCGACTGCTCTCCATTGACGAGTGGAATTATCTTCGCAATGAGCGTAAAGATGCCCGATATAAGTTTGGCCTTGCTACCATTGAAGGGCAGGCAGGCGTTGTCTTGCTGCCAGATGTATGGACCAAGCCTGCCAGCGTCACGTTCCAGCATGGTGCCCTGCGAGGATTTACAACAAACAATTACGATTATTACCAGTGGTCGCTTCTCGAAGCTGCTGGCGCCGTGTTCCTGCCTGCGATGGGTAGCCGTATTGACAATGCGGTTAGTAATGTGGGAACGTATGGTGCCTATTGGTCCGGCTCTGTACTCAGTGGCGGCAGTATCTACAGTCTTGACTTCTATCCCTCTGGACTTCAGACCACAGGCAACCATGCCAATGTGGGACAATCAGTTCGTCTTGTGCAGGATAAGTAGGTCGGCCTGATGCGAGCCTTTATTCGTTGACTTAAAGTTTGTGATATTCAATGCGTTTTAAGAGTGTTGGATGCGCTTGCAAGGCGAATAATGCAATTTTGTCCCTGTAATCCAAAAAAAAAATGTAACTTTGCATTCCGTTTCACAGCGAAACAACTTGTAATTAATTCATTAACAGAATAAAAGATACTAATAATGACAAAGGCTGAAATTGTTGCCGATATTTATCAGAAAACCGGCATTGAGAAAGTGATTATCCAAACCACGGTCGAAGAGTTTATGAACGTAGTGAAGGATTCTATGGCTCATGGTGAGAATGTTTATCTCCGTGGCTTTGGTAGCTTTATCATCAAGAAAAGAGCTGAGAAGACGGGTCGCAACATTTCTAAGAATACCACAATCATCATCCCGGCTCATAATATCCCAGCCTTCAAGCCCGCCAAAACTTTCATGGGCGATGTCAAAAACGGTGTGAAATAAATCAACTCAAAAACATTATAAGTTATGCCGAACGGTAAAAAACACAAGAGACACAAGATGTCCACGCACAAGCGTAAAAAACGCCTGCGCAAGAATAGACATAAGAAGAAGTAACCTTGCGTTACGATTCGCAGTCTAATCTAACCTAATCTAAGTCTAAAACAAATTACATTGGAAGGCCTTGCCTTTCATGTGATTTGTTTTTTTTATGTCTAAGTTCGGTTATGGACGACTTGGTACTATAAGTGTCTTTAATATACTCTCTAAAGTGAATAAAGAATTAATCATTTCTGCCAATAGCGACGAGATGCAGATTGCTCTCCTTGAGGATAAACAGTTGGTGGAACTACATAAGGATAAAGGCGGCAACCCGTTCTCTGTGGGAGATGTCTTTGTGGGTAAGGTTCGCAAAATCATGCCTGGTTTAAATGCTGCGTTTATTGACTTGAACGATGAGAAAAACGGCTTCATGCATTATGTCGATCTGGGGGCCTCCTACAATTCGTTCAACAAATACCTGCGCCTTGCCATGAATGGCGATGCCGCTATGACTACATTGAAAGGATTTACTCCTGAACCGATTCTCGAAAAGAATGGTAATTTGTCCGAAGTCCTCAAGGTCGGTCAGTACATTTTAGGTCAGGTGACCAAAGAACCGATTTCGACCAAAGGCCCTAAACTGACTGGAGACATCTCTTTTGCAGGGCGCTATCTTGTGCTTGTGCCCTTTGGTAATAAGATTTCTATCTCCCAGAAAATTCGTGGTTCTGAAGAAAATAAGCGTCTCCGCCGTCTCATGCAGAGTATCAAGCCCGAAGGGTTTGGAATCATCGTTCGCACCATGGCCGAAGGTCGTACCGTCTCAGAATTAGATGCGGACCTTCGTAACCTATTGGAACAATGGCGGCAGATGACAAGTGTGCTCAAACGCATTAGCGGTCCTCAGAAAATATGGTCGGAACTGGGTAAGGCTTCTGCTCTGTTGCGTGACATCTTGACCGATGATTTCAATACGATTTATGTTGATAACGAGGATGTATATAATGACGTCAGCCAGTATGTGCAGTCTATCGCACCCGACAAAAGCGACATCGTCAAACTTTACAAGATGGAAACGCCCATCTTCGAGCAGTTTGGCATTCTCCGTGACATCCGTCGCGCTTTCGGCCGCATTGTGACTATCCATTCTGGAGTTTATCTTTATGTGGAACATACGGAGGCCATGCATGTCATCGATGTGAATAGTGGCAACCATATTAAGTCCGGTGAAGGGCAGGAAGATACGGCTTTGCAGGTGAATATGGAGTCCGGCAAAGAGATTGCTCGTCAGCTTCGCTTGCGTGATATGGGGGGTATTATCATCGTGGATTTTGTTGACATGGCTAAAGCGGAGAACCGCAAGAAACTATTCGACTTTATGACCGAGGAAATGAAACGGGACAAGGCTCGGCATACAATCTTGCCATTAAGCAAGTTCGGTCTTATGCAAATCACCCGTCAACGTGTGCGTCCGGCTATAGAGGTCGATGTACAGGAAAAGTGTCCTTTCTGTGATGGCACGGGACATATCCGCTCCAGTTTGGTAGTGGTAGATGAGATTGAGGCCGATTTGCGTCACCTTGTCACCATACAGGGCGAGAAGAATCTTACCATAATAGCTCATCCCTATGTTCAGGCCTATGTCACAAAGGGTTTCCCCTCCATGCGTCTCCGCTGGATGATGGCGCTAAAGAGTCGCGTGACAGTTAAGGCATCGGAACGCCTTAGCCTATTGGAATACAAATTCTTGAATTCTTCAGGCGAAGAAATAAGACTTTAAATTAAGAGGTTAATAAACAATAGTCAGGCGGCTTGTCTACAAGCCGCCTGACTATTGTTTATCTATCAAAAGGCTGGGGATATTTAGTCTACTCCCATTAATAATTTTGCCATGGTCTATTGCGCTCTTTCTTACGCCAGTAGAGTATGAGCAGCAGGCCGAAAATCATGCCTCCGAGATGGGCGAAATGGGCTATGCCGTCATGTGACATCATGATTCCTTCAAATAGTTCTATGGCCGCATATATTATGACGAACCATTTGGCCTTGATAGGCATGAGAAAGTAGATGTAGATACGTTCTTCGGGAAACATCATCCCAAAAGCCAGTAGGATGCCGTAAACGGCTCCCGAGGCACCAACGGTTGGGTGTAGACCATGGACTACTAATAGGTTGACCAGTGCTGCGCCGATGCCGCAGACGAAATAATATAGGAGGAAACGTTTGGTGCCCCAGTAGTTCTCAAGAATATAGCCAAACATCCATAAGGCAAACATGTTGAAAAACAAATGGTCAAAACTGGCATGAAGGAACATGTAGGTGATGGGTTGCCAGATGCGGAAATAGTCACCAGCAGGCCAGAGTGAGAGCATATTGACAATAATGCGCCCGTCCATGCCACCATAGCGTTCTAAAACAAGTGTGAATAGGAATACAATGACGTTGATAATGATGATGTTCTTGACTGCGGGCGGCAGCATGCGAAAGCCCTGGGGCGCGTAGGATGTCATATTTTAATGCAATAATTGTGATAGGGGTTATTTAAAACATTTGTGTGATTTTCTCGCTTGATATCAGAATGAGCGTTTTCTTCCCAGAAGGAGAGGTCTCTGGCATCTTGCAGCTGAATAGGTCGGCCACAAGCTGGTGTATCTCTTCTGTTTGCAGTGCTTGCCCTGCCTTGATGCATAACTGCCTTGC
Source organism: Bacteroidales bacterium (assembly GCA_017480145.1). Classification (GTDB taxonomy): domain Bacteria; phylum Bacteroidota; class Bacteroidia; order Bacteroidales; family P3; genus Colimorpha. The sequence continues at coordinate 917 of JAFVBF010000011.1, read as the reverse complement.
CAGTGAGCGGCAGAGGTTCTGGTCTCGGTCTCCGAATTTCTGGAGCATGGAGTTTTTTTGGTCAGCAAGCATCTGGTCGAAGAGGGACTGCAGGTCCTGCCCCTTGATTTCCGGAGGGGTTGCAGTGACAACGAATGTGCATTTCCCAAGGTTGCTCACCTCGAATCCTCTTTGTTGCAGGTCAGGCAGCATTTCATTGAATAGTTCTGCATCGGCTGCGGAAAAAGTGCAGTTGACAGGAAACAGCATCTGCTGTGCTCCGGCATTCTGTGGGCGTTCCATCAGGTGCTCGTACAGGATGCGTTCGTGTGCATGTTGCTGGTCTATGATTAGCAGTCCTGAAGACATGGGGGTGGCTATCCATCGGTTCTGAATCTGCATACAGATGCCTCCTGATATGGCAGCAAATGAGGGCGTTGAAGGATTCTCGGGACGGCTGAGTTCGGACGTATTGTTGTCCGAATCGAAAAAGTTGTCCCATCGACGTGATGGCTCTTCGTAGGCTGGCTGTTTTGGGACGAATCTATTTGGGGTGTATCCACCGTTAAAGGTCTGAGTCTGTCTTCCTTCAGCCTCTCTTGTAGGTGGGTCAAATGGGTTGTAATCGGGATTGAATGTCACTCGTGGCTGAGGGGAATATAGCCTCTTGGTGCTGGGGAAAAGTCAATTTCGGTTGAGGGATTGAATTCTATCTCGGTAGAAAGGCTGAACTGGCCCAGGGCTTTTTTTGCGGCAGCTCGTAGTAGGGCGAACAGCGCATGTTCGTCCATGAATTTCACCTCGGTCTTGGTGGGGTGAATGTTTACGTCTATGCGTGACGGGTCCACTGTCAGGTTCAGAAAGTACGAAGGATAATAGCGGTCAGGAACCAGGTCGTTGTAGGCTTTCTCAATAGCGGCACACAGTGCAGGATGCTT
>JAFVBF010000010.1 GCA_017480145.1 Bacteroidales bacterium | reverse complement strand
TTTTATCTGTTTAATTATTTTGTCTTTCTTCATAGGATTTATAGGATTTAGAGGTTCTGATTGCCTCTCTCAGCTGGGTACTGCTTATCCCCTGCGTGTAGGGGAAATAGACAATCCGTACCCCTTTGTCGGAGAAGATTTGCTCATATCGTTTAAAGCGGTCGGTATCCTTATAATCAGACCCGACAAAAAGATAGTCGTATTTCACAATACCCTTCAGATACACGTCACAGTCTTCCGGCTCTGACGGAATCACCTGGTTCACATATCTACAACCCCCCACGATTGTCATACGATCTTCAAACGAGAGTAATGTCTCCTTCCCCTTATGGCTTGCATCCCTGTGTACGCCCACGACCAGATAGTCGCAATACTGCCTTGCATTGCGCAACAGATTCAGATGCCCGATGTGGAACAGGTCGAAGGTGCCGCTCAGATAGCCCACCTTTAGCTGCGGACGGTCATTTAGCCGTCCGTGCGACATCTTGTAATTGAAACTATCGATGCCATACTGATGGGCGTCGGCGTGATACCGGGCTATCACGTCCTTGTAGATCTCGTCATACTGTGGAATAAACAAGGTTTCCCGTGACAGCATTCGCCGAACGATTTCCTCTGCGAGAACCGCGGTCTGCGACAGGTCGTTCTCCCCGCCATTAAAACGGGTGCCCGAAATCGAACCCGGCGAGACGTTGAGTATGCGGTTGTCGCTCCCGGACATCTCCAGCTCGATATTGATGCTCTCTATGGCTCGGCACAGCGCGGCCTTGGCCGCACCGTACAGGGCAAACAAAGGCGAAGAGACCAGCCCTGCGATACTGCCCATCACCGCGCAGTAGAACGGCTTGTCAGAGAGCATTCGGGGATAGAAATGCCTTATCACTTTCAGCGCAGACACGGTATTGACGCAGAACCCATTGTCAATCTCAGCCTCCTGCATGGTTTCAAAACGTGCCACACGGCCAAAACCGGCAGTAAACACCAGGCTGTCGTAATCCTGAAAGTTATCAAGAAATCCGAAGTCCGTATCCAGCAGATTCACCTGCTGGAAGGAAAGCCTGTCAGAGGGTGGCAGGGGCTTGTCGGGCGAGTCCTTGTCAATGATACAGACAGTATTGCCTTGGTGCAGCAACACCGCTGCGACAGCAAGGCCGATGCCATTGCTGCCGCCAATCACTAATGTTTTGTTCATACTTTTCAGACTATTTTACCGCATCCTTAATCTTTATCAATACCGGGAACAGATGCACCCACGTCAGAAAATACCGAAGCCGCTTATTGGAAGGAATGGTACTGTTGAGCAGTATTTTGCCATTAATTTCTGGGAAGGTCTCTCGCCAAAGCCTGTAGTATTTCCCTTGTCCCGTCAAGCGGGCCAACTGGTTCTTGGCGTATAATTTAAGGTTCAGTATTGCGGATTCTGCGACACTCAGTCCCGATGATTCAAGAAAGGGGATCAGTATCTTGTTGTTTTGTATTATATCGTTATATTTTTTCAGTATTGACTCCTCGTCGTTGCTCCTCGTTATCGAGTTCGGGTTGAAAAAAACGTAATACAGAGGCTCGTGAAGCCAGGCAATATCACCCTCCGAGTAGTAAAGTAACTGCAACAATAGTGTTTTGTCCTCAATCATGCTGTTTGCTGGGAAAATAATTCGAGGATCTTCGTAAACACTGCGCTTGACAACAACGCGACAAAGTGATGGGTGAAAACTCACATCGGCGAAATGTTTTATCAAGGATTCTTTGTCCAGTATATCTCTTCTATTCTGGATCCGAGCGACTGATGTATTTCCGTCAGAGCTAAAAAAGTCACAAAACACGAAGTCAGCATTGCTGGATTTCGCCTTGTCATAAAGTTTCTGATAGATACCTGTATCCACCCAGTCGTCCGAGTCACAATGAGCGACATATTCTCCCTCGGCCGCCTTGATGCCAGACCTTCGGGCAAATGGCAAGCCCTGATTTCTGTCATGACGGACTATCTTGACCTGGTGAGCACGATTGGGATAGCGCTGAATCACCTGCTTTAAGGCCTCTATGGATTCGTCCGGCGAGCAGTCGTCAACAAATATGAACTCCATGTTTTGGAGCGTCTGTTTCATAAGGCTTTCCGCACACCTGCCAATATATTTTTCAACATTATATATTGGGACTATTACACTGACTAACGGATTCATGTTCGTATTGGTTAGATTGCGTTGTCTTGGAAGAAAAACAGAAATCCCTGCTGCCGTAATACTCCTTCATCTTTTGGTTGAAAAAAAAACGGGAGTCAGGCACAGGGCAACTGGGGAGGCCGTGATGATGCTTTGCAGCCTGTTGATTCCGAAGTTGAGGTGATATGGCCGAGTAGTATCGGCGCATTGAAATATACGATGATGTAGTCAAGGTTGGAGATATATTCCCGCTGGTAGAAAGACCCCCAAAATATGGCGAAAAACAGTAGCGACAAGAAAGGGTCGGAGCGGTATCTGCGAACTTTTTGAAAATAATAGTAGGCATAGACGGAAAACACCATTGCCAGGCCGAAAATCCCGTATTTCCATATCCAGACCATCATCCCTGCATTACCTCCAGAACCCTGATCCATGACTCCGATTTCTCCCTTTCCAAAGAAAAGATCGCCGCCGTATAGGGATTGGGTGAACCTTAGGGAAAATGTCTCTGTCACACGGTTGTCCACCCTGTGGGTCACGATACGTTCAAGTATCAATTTGTCGAAGAAATCTTGAAACACGACATATGTGATGGCCGACAGAATCAGGATGAGCAGTATCGTCCTTATCTTTATCCCAGATGTCAGTATGTGGATGGACAACAGAACGTAGTAGGCCATCGAGAATGTCAGCAGTCCTGTCGTAAGGATAACTGCATACTGGAATCTGTACCGCCGGAGGGGGCGCAGGACGAAGATTAGAAAGCCGCAAAGGGTTCCGACAACTCCTGGCTCCTCGCAGAGGCACTGAAACCTGTAGGTATCACCCGTGATTGAAATCAGGTTCAGCAAAAACTGATCAAAAACCTGCACGCCAGTTGGAGCATCTCTTTCTACAAAATGAAACAAACGGATACCCCATCCCGTTATGAAGTAGATTATGTATTCAATGCTTGACAGAAGCAGTATAACGGCCAGCGAGCGGACGAAGATGTCGAAGCAACGTGCCTTCAGGTCGTCACGCAACAGTATGAATATGCATCCATTTATAATTGCGATAATCAGGTTATTGTCAAAATTAGAGAGCCTTGCATAGTTGATGAAATAGACAATCAGATATGATGCGGCATACGGGATGGCGAACCTAACATTGGATGACGAAAAACTTCTGGGGTTCAGCATCAATAGTCCCGCCGCCACAAGGACGAAGGTATAGATAAAGACAAGGTTAATCTTTCCTCCTGTCGCCAACCACAGAATGCCTCCAAATGCGAATTTAAATCCTGTGAAGAAGTTCCAGAAGGTCATGAAGACAGTGAATCCCACCAGGAATTTGTCGTAGCCGTTGTAAGTCTGAGATTGCATTACTGTCCTTTCAATATTCTACGGAGGTGATTGTATGCGAAGGCAACGAAACGGTGGCGGTATCCCAAAACATCTATGAAGACAAGACCGTCGTTGTGGTTGATGGAAATGTAACCAGTGGTATGGGCAGAACTATAGGCTCAATCCTACGTTTGTCTTTGGCCACGAATTTCTTATATGAAGCCAGACATACCTTTTGGAAATCATCGCGCCGCTGTAGGTCAGATTACAATTCTGAGCAGGGGATAAATTTTGTCATTGAACTTGAACCATTCAGCTATAAACGACAAAAGACTCTACCATTACCGCCGTTCTCCTATAACTGTCAAACTAATATCCTGCTCTATGTTTATTCTTTTCTCTTTTTCTGTATCCACTTGAGAATACGATTATAACCAACATACCTTTTTGTCAGATTTTTTAGTTTTCGACCAGTGCCTATCCAACTTGCCGCGTAGTGGTGGATGCTGTAAGTGTTGTTTGTGACTGTTTTCTTTCCAGTCCAATAATCTATCGGGCAGAAATATTCCTTGGGGTAGATATAGAGGCTGGCGCAATACTGTATGTTCGGAGTGTTTTGCAGTCCATGACGGCAGAGCTGTTCTGTGGTGTACCTTACTATCGTTTTCTGGTTGTATGACCCATCAGGGTTCAGAAAGTGCAATGAGGAATAGAGATCCAACAACTCTTTCAATATGCCGAGACCTGGGTTAACGGCCATGCCGAGGCCTGGTGCAACACAAATGTCAGCGGCTCCACCTTCAGTCTGGTAGTCTTTCTCACAGCCCATATAATTACCTTTGGCAATAATGTCTGTCAATGGCTTTATGACTTCCACATCGGTGTCAAAATATACGCCTCCATAGTGGTAAAGTATCCAAAATCTTGCATAATCAGAAACAAAGGCGTATTTCTTGGCCTTGTATGCCTCCGCCGTATAGGGAATGATATTTACATCGAAATTCTCCTCGTTCCATTCCTTGATTTCGTAGTCTGGCATATGTTTGCGCCAGCTATCCATGCATTTGATGGCCAATTTTGGTAAAGGATTATGTCCAAACCAACAATAATGTATAACTTTCGGTATCATTTTTTAGAGTAAATCAAGTAGTAGAGTCCCGTAGGTATATGCGGATTATGTTCTAATCAGGAAAATCCTCATTACTTGTGACGGTGAATGGAACTTAAGTAATTCTTCATGGAAGACAGGAAAAAAGTCCGCTCGCCATCACTCAGCCCTATTGACCAGATGGTTACAACGGAAACCAAGACGCTCCATAATGAGAGCCAAATCCATTTTCCAGCGGAGGACGGTAATGTGCTGTCCAGAATAAGACAAATGGTAAGAGATATGGCTATGGTGCAGACAATGGGGCGCAGGACTTCTTTTGTGTACGAGATAACAGGAATCGGTACATTTTTTTTGACAATAAGGAAGGCTGCAACAACATAGGCCGAACGGAACAGTATGTTGGCAACAAAAACCGATTCAGGACAATATCCAAGCTTCAGCAAAACGTAACTTACGGGAAACACACATATCCATATTCCACTGCATTCAAGGACATATCTCCTCAATCTGCCAGTAGACAGAGCCAATGACCATAATGGATTATTTAGTGTATCAACAAGGGAGAAGATAATGGCAAGGACAGCAAATTTGTTTGTATGTTCAGGAACATCGTGAAGCCAGAGACGAAGCAGTGTATCAATGGAAAGTATTATAGGTAATGCGATTATCCATATAATAAAGAAGCCGTATTTGGAAGAAGATAGGACGATGCGGATTAGTGCTGCCTGATCCTGCATGGCATAGTTTTTTGTTATCTGCGGTCTTACGGTCAAAAAAAAAGAATTTGAAAATTGGGTAACTGCGGCATTGACCTGCTTGGTTATTCCTCTTGCTGCATTAATTACAGGGCCAAAAAACATATTAAGCAATATGTCAATACCTTGATCGTTTAGAGCCCAGACCAACGTACCAACAGTATTCCAGCCTATCATGGACGATGTCTCGCGAATTGTGTCTCTTTTGAACGTGAACGAAAAATGACACTCTAAATAATTCCTCCGACAAATTATCATATAAATAATCCTCACAGACACCGATAGTATCAATACGAGCAAAGCATAGGTAATGAGTCTGTCCCATGGGACAAGTTTGACAAAATAGGCGATCCCAAGTTTTGCAATCCCCTCATAGATGCCCACATATGCATATGCTTTAAAGTTCTCATGAGCAATGATTGCTGAATCATAAACAATGCTAAGAATCGTTAACACGACCGAGGCAATCATAAACTGATAAACCCAAAATGCCGCAGTTTGTCGATTGGGAGGTATGACCAGTTTATGATAGAAGAACCAGAGACCACATGTCTCCGCCAGCAATACGATTACAACAGCAATAACGATATAAAGACTTTGGTGCTGGCAGAATACTTGCCGCGCGCCCATCTGATTTTTGTTTGCAAGTTCTATATTGAGGTACCTTTGCGTGACATTGGATAAGGAAGAACGGAAAAATACCAGCATACTGGTGAGTCCCCCAACGACATTGTTAATGCCGTAATCCACAAATCCGAGGGATTGCATCACAATCCTTGTCGTAAAAAACGACACAATCATCAGAAACAGCATTCGAGATGAGGTAAATGCTGTATTCTTAATGATACGTTTGACATCGCCGTTCTGCATCGCCATCAAGGTTCTGTTTTTCTATGCATAGAGAAGATGAACGTTATCCATTCATCTATCGAATAGTAGCCAATCCAAAATGAGATAGTAATTGCGCCGTTAACGACAGCTTTTGAGTGGAGGCGATCAGGACCGTGTGCAGACGTATAGTGTGGCAGAAAAGACCTCCCCTGTGGTGTCTGCTTTGCATCGTTACGACTTCTGGTATAGCCTGCGCCGTGGCATGGATGGCGGGGTTAGAGAACTCCTACTGAGTCCCGCCTCACCACGTCGCCCTCGGTGGCAGAACGGGCTGTCGCTATCTCTTGCGCCAACAGTTCGGTGTCTATGACGGAACCGTAGGCCACCTTGTCCACATACACCTCGCAAACCTCGCCGTTGTGGTTCATCCGCTGTCTCTTCTTCACGTATCCTATGGCCCTATTGCCAGCCCGTTATCCTTACCGATCTGCCAGCCGTCGCCTATCGTCTTGGCGCGAAAATGCCATTAGGGAACCCTCCGTATGCCGTTAGGATACCCTCCTTATGCCCTTAGGGGACCTATGCGATGAGCACCGAGCGGGATAGGCCTTAGTTAGATAGTGACAATTCATGACCTTTATGGACTATCCCGCCCGCTCCGTCAGCGCACCCTGGCGAAGGGGGGCGTAGAAGCGGAGGAGGCTTTCGGTCTCTCGGTGCGTGTCTGGCGTATGGATATGTGACCCGGCTGCGACAATCTGCTCTATCTGGTCTTTCAGCAGCGGGTCGAGGGTGTCAGCATAGAGGTGGTCGAGGAGGGGGAGCCGTTGCCGCGGGTAATCCAGCAGGGGAAGCAGGGACTGGGCGCGGCGTGCGACCTGCCGAAAGCGGCGTGCGTCGCGGGG